>JBLNGI010000051.1:0-4627 GCA_050264615.1 Gemmatimonadota bacterium | reverse complement strand
GGGTCGAGGCGCCGTTGTTCAGTCACGTGCTGTTCCCGATCTACACGGCGGCGCTGATGTGGGGTGGGGTCTATCTGCGTGAGACTCGGGTGCGCGCCGTGGTGCCAGTGCGGCGCTAGGGCCGGCAAGACCCCGGCGGAGTTCAAGGTGCTCGCGGTCGAGGCGATCTGGGCGGTCTCAAGCAGAAGGGCTGGGTATGATCGCGTTGCTGTGGTTATTCGTCATTTTCCTTGGTATCGCGTTTGGCGCAGGACTGTACGAGTCGCGGGTCGTGGTGCCGCTGTGGACGAGTGCGCCGCCGGGATCCCTGGGCTCGCCGGACGCCGGCCGGCGATTCTGGGCGTTGATAACGACGGGGCCGCTGACGCTGCTCACGATTGCCAACCTTGTAGCCGCGCTGCAAAGCAGCGGGCCGGGACGCGCGTGGTGGCTGACGGCCGCGCTGGTGACGTTGGCCGAGCGCGTAGCGACGTTTGGTTATTTCATTCCGACGATCATTCGGCTCGGACGCCGGACGCACAGCGACGCGACCGTGTCGCATGCGCTGAAGCGGTGGGTGCGGCTCAACTACGTCCGCAACGCGATGACGCTCGTCGCTTGGATCGCGGCCCTGCGGGTAATGAGTCTCTAGGCCTCGACCGAACGAGGCTGGAGAGCGCAGCTGCAGCGCATGGTTGCGCGCTCGTGCGCCGACGGCACGAGATGGTAGACCATCGCCACAACCATCGGCACGAACACCAGCGTATTGTAGAAAAGGTGCAGCTCGAGGCGAGGGATCCACAGCTGCGCGATGCTCGTCGGGACCGCGCGGCCGAAGAACGGCGTGCCGAGCATGACCTGCAGCTGCAGCAGCGCGTGCTCGATGTGATGCCAGAATTGGATCACCAGCGCCGCGAGCCACCAGGTCCGTGAGCGGCCGACGAAGCCCGGCAGCAGCGCCCAGATCCCCACCAGCATGATCACCGCATAGCCGTAGTGCAGGACCTCCGAGTGCACGAGCCACGGAAACGCCTGGCCGAGGAATCCGCGTGCCTGATGCATCGGCCAGTGGAGCACGTACACCTGATAGGCCTGCGTGAGGTGCTCGGCCCAGTGCAGCAGCACGATCCCGGTGAACAGCTGCAGTGCCCGCTCGTGCCAGGCCGCGTTCAGTCGTTCGCGAAATGCCGTCATCTCAGTTGGCTCCGTCGCCTTGCCCAAACCGCACCGCATAGCCGCCGACGCGGGCGCCGTGCTCCTTGCCGCGCTCGATGTCACTGCGATAGTGAATGCCGCCGTACAGCCGGGAAATGCTTGCTTCGTCCCTCATGCTCGCGAAGTCGGCGGCTGCAGCCGGGAATAGATATGTCAAGACTTCGGCCGCGGCGGAAGAGAAGGTGGAATGGCCCGACGGGTAGGACGGGAAATTCGGGAGTCCGATCACCGTCTTGATGTTTGGGTCGAGCTGTCCGGGACGAGGATTGAAGTACAGGAACTTGACGCCCCAACATCCGACGGCCGCGTCGTGCATCGCCATGTTCAGCAGTGCGAAGGTGCGGGCGGCCCGGACCTCGCTCATGCGCGCATCGCGTACGTACTCGGTGGTGATGTCGTTCCAGTGCCCGGGCGGTGTGTACGTCCCACCGCCGTCGTTCCATTTCTGGGCAATCGCCAGCTGCGAGCTCGACAGGTGATCGATGGTATGCCGGACTTCCGCCACCTCGTCCCGCATCTGATCGGACGATGTTGACGGCGGGGCAGCAGGCCGCTCATTCACGCCATCAGTCGGCGTCATGAGCCACATCTGTACCAGACCGAAGTTCGGCAGCATCGGCGGGCGGGGGGGCATTTCCTGGCTGATCCAGGGGACCTCCCCGTGCGCGATCGCGGTATCGGCCAGCGCCTTCCACAGCGCCGGCGTGCCGCCCGCGGTGCGCATCCCGTCCGCTCCGGCGCGCGCGACGAACACCGCCGCCACCGCTTTCCCCAGGGCGAGCCCGGCGGCGATGTCGCTCGCGGTCGCCTTCCCCGACCAAAGCGCCGCGTTGCGCTGGTCGCCCGCGCGCCGCGTGATCTCCTCGACCGCCGCCGGGAACAGCACTTTCAGCATCTCGACCGTGACGCCCGAAAGCACGGCGTCCTCCGACGGGTACGCCGGCAGGCTGCTCAACGGGACCAGCGCGTGCACCCCGGGGTCGACCTGCGCGGGTGCCCGCCGGTGATACTGATACTTCCAGTACCATGCGGTCTTCAGCGCCTCGTACTGCGCGACCGCGAGATAGCTGTACGCGCGCGCGGCGTACGGTGGGTTCGCGAACGGGAACTGGGGATCCGCAAACGGATTCTCGGGATCGGGCACCGGGTAGGTGCCGTCGGCGCGCGGCGCGGGCGGGAGGTTGAACCGTGCCACCAGCCCGCGCGCAATCTCGTTCCAGCGCAGCACCCCGCCGCCGCTCCAGTATTCGATCACCTGCCGCTGCGCCCCGGTGAGATTGCCCTGGACCGCCTTGATCGCCGCGAGCTCGGCGAGATACGCGGCCGATGTTTCGGCGGCCGGAGCGGCGACCGTGAATTGGGTGGGGCCGCTCAACACGATCATTTGCCAACTGCCGGCGCTCGAGTCGGTGCTGGCTGCGTCGAGCGGCGGGAGCACTTCCAGCGACGTGATTGAATTGTCGCAGCTCAGCGCGGCGAGGAGCGTCGCACCCGCGAGACACGGGAGCATGGACCGACGAAGGAGGAGCATCTGGCGTCTCGCGGTTAGAAGTGAAGGAGGTACATGAGCGCACCGCTGAACGTGGTCGACTGGCCGACATTGCGTCCGTTCACCACCTGGCTCGTCCCGAAGCGAACACTCAGGTCACGCGGGGAGGGCAGCGTGTACATCACCATGCCCTCCAACCTCGTGAAGTCCATGTTGTTCGAGACGAACGGCATGTCCTGACGCCGGATATCGCCGCCGCCGAGCGTGTTCTGCCAGGAGAACGAGACCGGCACGCAGACCCGTCCCTTTTGGTAGCCGGCGGTGAAGACGTAGTCGGCCACGTTGGGCATTTTGACTTCATTGGTCAGATAGAGCTGCCCGTTCGTGTAATAGGACGGGCGCTCGAGCGTGACTTTCCCGCGCCAGGTGTAGCCCGCCGAGCCGTTGAGGAACCATCCCTGGTGCGCCTGGAAATTCAGCGTCAGGCGACCACCGGCCCGCTTGCTGCCGAGGCCGATTGCGAGCGGCAAGAAGTCTGGGGTGTAATCACTCGCGGGCGTGCCCACCGCGCCCACCAGGATCGCGCGCAGCGTGCCTTGATCGGTGAACGGCGTCGAGAGCAGGCGGAACTTCGCGCCCAGCGTCAAATCCTGGATGCCGTGCATGCTGTGCAACGGACCCTGGCTCGCAGCGGTCCAGACGTAAGGCAGCATCGCGAGGAGGGTGAGCCGGTCGGTCACGCCGTACGCCGACAGCAAAGTCACGGTCTGCGTGCTGACGTTACCGACGTTGCCGTTGCTGCGCTGCAACGTCCCCTCCCAGTACTGCGACCAGTCCTCATGCATGTACGACACGCCGGCGCCGAGCGTTCGGCGCGGGAGCAGCGTTCCGTCGTCGAGTGATTGCACCGAGAATGATGCGACCAGAACAAACGCAAGCAGCATGGTTTCCCTCGCGGAAATTACGGGCGCGAGATCATAGCCGCGCGTTGTGCCGGCCGCTAGAGGTATTTCCCTATTGCTTCGACAGGAGTTGGAATCCATCCCCTATTGCTTCGACAGAAGCGAGCGGCCATACTGTCTCCATGGGACGACGTCCGAACGCCGTGCTGCAGGGGACGATGGATCTGCTGATTCTGAAGGTCCTGTCACTCGAGCCCATGCATGGCTGGGGGATCAGCGAGCGGATTCGCCGGATCTCGGGCGACGCGTTCCGGGTCGGGCAGGGAACACTCTACCCCGCGCTGCACCGCTACGAGCGCCGAGGCTGGGTGAACTCGTACTGGTGGACGTCGGAACACCGTCGCATTGCCCGCTACTATGGGCTGACGGCGGCGGGACGACAGGTGTTGGAAGGCGAAATCACGCGCTGGCGGAGTTACACCAGCGCGATCCATCACGTGATCTCGGCCGGGTAATTACTTCGCGAGAATGCGCGTCTGATTCGACAGGATCTTGCGCTGGTTTCTGATCATGGCCTTCATGTTTCGCAGAATCTGTTTCTGGTTGCGAATGATGGTCCGCTGATTCCCCATGATGCGTTGCTGATTTTCGCGTGTCGCGTTCGCCATTGCGAAGCCCTCGGTTGTGGGTTAACGCGCCTCTTCCCAGCGTCTCGCCCGATCAAGCGCCTTCCTCCAGCCCGTCTCGAGCCGCTTTCTGTCGGCCGCCTTCATGGACGGTGTGAATCTGCGGTCAACCTGCCACTGCGCCGCGATCTGTTTCTGATCCTTCCAGTACCCCACCGCCAGTCCGGCGAGATACGCCGCGCCGAGCGCCGTCGTTTCGGTGACTTTGGGCCGCACGACCGGGACGCCGAGCAGACTCGACTGGAACTGCATCAGGAGATTGTTCGCTGAGGCGCCGCCGTCGACGCGCAGCTCCTTCAACTTGATTTTCGCGTCCGCCTGCATGGCCCGCAGCACGTCGGCCACCTGGAACGCGA
>JBLNGI010000050.1:0-8403 GCA_050264615.1 Gemmatimonadota bacterium | reverse complement strand
GAGGACCGCTGCAACCGGCTGTGCTTCACGCCGTACCCGAAGTAGATCACGAAGCCGATCGCCAGCCACACGATCAGCCGGATCCAAGTGTCGAGCGGCAGCGTCGCCATGAGGCCCACGCAGCACAGGATTCCGAGGATCGGGACGACGGGTACCCACGGCGTGCGAAACGGCCGCTCGAGATCGGGCCGGCGGCGGCGCAGCAGCCACACGCCGCCCGAGACGAGCGCGAACGCGAACAGCGTGCCGATGTTCACGAGCTGCCCGAGCAGCTGCAGCGGCAGCAAGCCCGCGGCGAGGGCGACCGCCAGGCCGGTGTAGATCGTGGAGAGATACGGCGTGCGAAACTTCGGGTGCACTGCACCCGCCCACTGGCCGAGCAGGCCGTCGCGCGACATCGAGTAAAACACGCGCGACTGGCCGAGCAGCATCACGAGAATCACGGACGCAATCCCGAGCACGGCGCCGAGGTCGATGAAGAGCCGCACCCAGAACGGCGCACCCACCTTCTCCATCGCGTACGCCATGGGCGCGGGCAGATTGAGCTCGGTGTACGGTACCATCCCCACGACCACGGCCGAGGCGAGGATATAGAGGATCGTGCAGATCGCCAGTGAGCCGAGGAGTCCGATCGGGATGTCGCGCCGCGGATTCTTCGCCTCCTGCGCCGCCGTGCTCACCGCGTCGAACCCGATGTAGGCGAAGAACACGAGGCCCGCGCCGCGCAGCACGCCCGACCACCCGTAGGTGCCCCACTCCCCGGTGTTGGGCGGGACGAACGGCGAATAGTTTTTCGCGTTGACGTAGGCCGCGCCCGCCGTGATCACGAGCAGCACGATCGCGACCTTGAGCATGACGATGAGATTGTTCACCGACGCCGACTCGCGGATCCCGATCACCAGAATCGTCGACATCACCAGCACAATCACCACGGCGGGCAGATTGATGATCGCGCCGGTCCAGTTGAGCCCGGCGTGCGCGCATCCGGCGACCTGCGCCGTGACGTTGCCCGCGGTGCACCAAACCGTTGGCGCCGTGGAGATGCCCGCCGGAAGCTTGACCCCGAACAGCCCGAGCAGCGACACGAAGTGGCCCGACCAGCCAACGCCGACCGTCGCGGCGCCGGCGGCGTATTCGAGCACGAGATCCCACCCGATGATCCAGGCAATCAGCTCGCCCATGGTGGCGTACGTGTACGTATACGCGCTGCCCGCCACCGGCACGATGCTCGCCATCTCGGCGTAACACAGTCCGGCAAACGCGCACGCGAAGCCGACCAGCACCATCGCGATCGGCACCGCCGGCCCCGTGTAGATGGCGGCGACCTGGCCGGTGATGACGAAGATGCCGGCCCCGATGACGCCGCCGACGCCGATGGCAGTCAGATGGACAGGACCGAGGGTGCGGCGCAGCGAGTGCGGCGACGCCTGCTCCGCTTCCGCGCGCAGCTCGGCGATCGATTTGGTGGCGAAGAGTCGCATGCCGCAATCTCAAAGCGCGGCGGCACGGCGCGACTCGGGCGGGACGAGCGGGACTAACGCGGGGACGAAAGGAGCAAATTGCCGCGGTAGCGCCGCGACAGCGTGACCTGCGCGCCGCTCTGGAGGATCACGATCGCATCACCGTGGAACCACGGCTGGATCTCCCTGATGCGATCGACATTGACGAGTACCGAGCGGCCGACGCGGCGGAAGCGCTCGGGATCGAGCCGGGCCTCCAGCGCACTCAGCGTGGTGCGCACCAGGTACACATGCCGTCCCTTGCCGTTGTGCAGCCGCACGTAGTTGCGCGCGGCTTCCAGCCACTCGATCTCCGCCGTCCGCACGAAGAACGATTTCCCGCTTTCGGACACCAGGATCCGCTCGGTCCTCACCGCCTGATGGCGGGACTTCCCGGCACCAGTGCCCACTTCGGCCAGCGCGCGCTCCAACTCCGCCCGTTCTGCCGCGCGCTGCTCGGCGACGCGGTGATAGTGGTAGGCGTGAACGACGGCGACAATCGCCCAGTAGATGAGCACGTTCCAGTGGAACAGAAGCGTGAATTCGTCGACCAGCGTCGTCGCGAACGACGCAGGCTCCTGCACCAGGACGAAGGCGATGACGTGCAGGAGCGCGACATCGAGGCTGGCGCCGAGGTGGATGAAGAAGTGGCGCGAAAAGCTGGCGCGATCGACCTGGAAGCGGCGGCCGAGCCACGTGGCGGCGGGAGCGGCGAGCGCCCAGAGATACCAGAATGCGAGACCGTCGCGCAACGCCGTGAGCCACGTGAGCGGGTCGGCACCCGGGCGACGGTGCGCGAAGTAGACCTGCACGCCTGATACGAGGCCAAGCAGCGTCCACAATCCGGCGATCCGCAACCAACGCGCGCGCATGACTGAAAAATGACGCCGGGTCGAGGCCGGCGGGAGGGCGGATGGTGAAATCTGGGTCAGAGACGCCCCACGAGCCTGGATTTGCGAACGCCGTAGCCGAAATAGATCACGAGCCCCATCGCGAGCCAGATCGCGAATCGCACCCAGGTCCCCACCGAAAGCAGGTTGAGCAGATAGACGCAAGAGACGAGGCCCGCGGGGGCGACGAACCAGACGGCGGGCGTCTTGAAGGGCCGCGCGAGCTGCGGCTCGCGGACCCGCAGCACCAGCACGCCGATCGTTACACTCGCAAACGCGAGGAGCGTGCCGAGCGAGACGAGGTTCACAATTTCCCGCAGCGGGACCAGCGTCGCGACGATCGCGACGGCGGTCCCCGCGACCACCGTGGCGACGTGGGGCGTCCGGAACCTTGGGTGCACCGAGCCGAGGATCGCCGGGAGCAGCCCGTCACGGGCCATCGCATAGAACACGCGGGATTGTCCGAACAGGAGCACGAGCACGATGGACGTCAGGGCGATGATGCCGCCGAGCTGGATCAGCAGGGCGATCGACCCCAGACCGGCGCGGCTGGCGACGAGCCCAAACGGATCGGGAACGTTGAGCGCCGGATACCTGACCACGCCGGTCGCGATCGCCGCAACCAGGACATAGAGCACGGTGCAAATGGACAGTGAGCCAATGATGCCGATCGGGATGTCGCGCTGCGGATTCCTGGCCTCTTGCGCGGCGGTGCTGACGGCGTCGAAACCGATGTAGGAGAAGAACACGATTACGGTGCCCGCGAGCACGCCGCTCCAGCCGAACGACCCCGGGACAGGCGTTCCGTCCACGACCGTTTGTGGCGGAATGAACGGGTGCCAGTTGGCCACGTCGATGGCGTGCGCGGCGCTGATGATGAAGAGGAGCACGATGGCGACTTTCACGAGCACAAGGAGGGCGTTGATCGTGGCCGCTTGCTTGACGCCAATCACGAGCAGCGCCGTCGTAAGCGCAATCAGCAGGGCCGGCGACAGATTCCCGACCGCGGGGACGGTGATGCCCAGCGTGGGCAGCACGGACAGAACGTGTTGCGACCAGGCGAACGCGACGGCGGCCGCACCGAGCGCATACTCGAGCACGAGAGTCCACCCGATGATCCAGGCGAGGAACTCGCCGAGCGTGGCGTAGACGTAGCTGTACGCGCTGCCGGCCACCGGCACGACTGACGCGAACTCGGCGTAGCACAGCGCTGCGAAGGTGGACACGAGACCGGCGATGACGAAAGAGAGGACGACAGCGGGGCCGCTGTGGAGCGCCGCGACGATCCCCGTCAAGACAAAGATGCCGGTCCCGATGATCGCGCCAATGCCGAGCAGCGTGAGATTGAGCCCACTGAGCGCGCGTCGCAGGCGATGATCGGCGACGGCCTCGGCCTGCAGCTCGGTGACGCTCTTGCGACGGAACAGATTCACGGGGCGCTAGAGTAGGTTGCCGGTGGAGATAGGTCAAATCCACCGAGCAGAGATTCGGAATCATCGCGTTCGCTTTGGCTTCGGCTTCGGAGACGTGGACGCGGCTGCCGCAGCGGCGACAATGAGAGATCTGAATGCGGCTTCATCCAGCCGATCACCCTGTTGGATGTCGATCGCGCGACGGGGCGTGGGCGAGCGCACGGAGTGTATTCGGACCGCCGAAGTCCTCACCCCAGCCCCCTCTCCGTTCCGGTCCTCACCCCCTGACCCCCTCTCCGTTCCGGAGAGGGGGAACGAAGGGTGAGTTCTTTTTTGGCGCCATGTCGCGGGATTCTGACGCGTATGTCGGTCTGTCGTCCGGCAAGCTCAGGCGATGGATCCCCTTCGTCGGCTCCGAGCCGCCGAGCGATTTGCGCGCGCCCGCGAGCTTCGCCTCAGCCCCACTCCAGCTGAGCGGTACGCCTGGACGCTGCTGCGCAACCGCGGCATTCTCGGCTTGAAGTTTCGGCGACAACATGTGCTGCACGGCTTCATCGTCGATTTCTTTTGTCCCAGTGAACGGATCGTGATCGAGCTCGATGGAGATGTGCACGATGCTGAAGCGCAGCGAGACTATGACCGCGCACGGGCCGGGTTTTTGGAAGCTGCGGGCTACATCGTTATTCGGGTACGCAACAAAGACGTGAGTCGAGAGCATTTGGAGGCCGTGCTGCGCGAGGCGCTCGGAACCAACCCTTAGTCCCCCCTCTCCCGCAGGGAGAGGGGGTCAGGGGGTGAGGACGGGTGCGGCTGCTGGACCGGTTGGTGCGGTACCGGTTCGGGGATAACGAGGAGTTGATGGGGGCGTGGGCGAGCGCAAGAAGTGTGTTCGGACCGCCCAAGTCCTCACCCCCTGGCCCCCTCTCCGTTCCGGAGAGGGGGAACGAAGGGCCGGAGGTGGTGAAGCCGGCGGCGTAGGCCACACTCCCCAGACCTACGCAGCGAGGCGCGGTAAGTGGATGGTTCACCTGTCGCGCCTTTTGCTGTTTTTGATCACAACCTTTAGCTTCGGCATGTCTTCGGTATCGCAATCGCATCTTCCGGAGGTCAGCCATGGGTCTGAGAACCGGAATTGAGTGGACGGATGCGACTTGGAATCCGGTCACCGGTTGCACGAAAGTCACAGCCGGTTGCGATCACTGTTACGCCGAAACGCTCGCCCGGAAGCGCCTCCACCACATCTACACACGCCGAGGGCCTGTCGTGGACACGCCGGCGAATCGAGCTGATCCATTCGCGGTGCGAATCTGGGCAGAGCGCTTGGAGCATCCGCGAGCATGGGCCGAGCCGCGAATGGTGTTCGTCAACTCGATGTCGGATCTATTTCACCACGATGTGCCCGATGACTTCGTTGTTCGGGTGTTCGATGTGATGCTACAGACGGAGCGTCACGTCTATCAGGTGCTCACGAAGCGTCCGGCGCGTGCGGTCAGGTTCTGGAAGAAATTCGGTGGCGTGTTCGGGTTGTCGGCTATCCCAGCGCATATTTGGATGGGAACGTCGGTTGAGAATGAGGATGTCGATTACAGAGTTCGGCAGCTCGCGGATCTTCCGGCCAAGACTCGGTTCTTGTCATGCGAGCCACTCCTCGGGCCGATCGATTTGGACTTGGGCGCGATTCACTGGGTGATTGCTGGAGGCGAGAGCGGACCAGGACGGCGGGCAATGGAGCCGAGGTGGGCAGAAATGATTCGCGATCAATGCGTGCGCGCTCGCGTGCCGTTCTTTTTCAAACAGTGGGGTGGATACACGCCGAAAGCTCGAGGACGCCTACTAAGCGGGCGTACGTGGGATCAGACGCCGAGAATCAAATCCCTCACGCATAGTTGTGCTAACGGCGCCTAAAGCCACGGGTGCGGTACTTCGCGAAGATGTCCGTGATGATCTTCTTCGCAACAGGCTTCTGTGACGCAAAGAACAGGTAATAGACTTCTAAACCCCTGCTGTTACTCATGGGAATCGGCTCGGGCACGTTCGGAAACCCGCCAACCGTGATCAACCGCGTTCTGTAAGCATTGACTATCGCGACATTCCCAGCCTTCGCAGGAAAGCCAAAGAGATCTTCATCCGTCTTATAGGCGCCGTCACGCCACGATTCGTCTCCCCAATACGCCGTCATCCGAGCTGCTTGCTCGGGTTCAACCTGGCGGCGTAGGTCCACACCCCCCAGACCTACGCAGCGAGGCGCGGTGGGGTCGCATGTTCTCTAAGAACCTTTGGCGTAGGGCGCAAAAAGATCCTTCCACTTCTGCTGTCCCGCGAATACCGCTAAGTCGTTCTCTTGTGGTGTTGCTCCCTGGAAAAGCGCGAGCATGTTCTCCATCTCGCCGGGCTCGATCATCTCGACACGCTTGACGGCGCTGAACGCGTCGTTGCTGGCACGATCCAACTCGGCTGGGGAGGCCCCGGTGACCTCGAGGTAGCTGTACTGTTGGGCGTAGGCGCAAGCCATTGCCCGCCAGACGCGCCAGTTCCCTTCCCCGAACTGCGTTTTGAACTCTTCGCCTAGCTGCAGCGCAGCTCTGAAGCCCTGCGGTGGAGGCTGATATAGCAGGGCCTCAATGAGACCCTCGTAGAACTCGGGCGAATTCCGCGACGCCCGATCGACCCGGTTGAACTCCGTGGCGAGAATCACCCGCGTCCAGAGATAGAAGGCGAGAAACCCGCCGACGGCGAAGTAGACCATGACCACGGCCGCGAAACTCGACGGCACCGTCGCGGCCTCTCCGAACGCCGTTGCCACATAATCGGCCAAATCTGAGAAAGCCGGCGGGATCTTGGCGATCTGCACGAGCGTCACGCCTACGATTATTTTGGTCAGCCAGTCGGATATCTGCTCAAGATT
Organism: Gemmatimonadota bacterium; assembly: GCA_050264615.1. Lineage (GTDB taxonomy): Bacteria > Gemmatimonadota > Gemmatimonadetes > Gemmatimonadales > GWC2-71-9 > 20CM-2-65-7. The sequence goes on along the minus strand of JBLNGI010000050.1, from coordinate 1,697 downwards.
GGTGTTGACCTGATATGGCGCCTCGAAGCGGCTCAGCACGCCGCTTTGGCTGCGTGGCTCTTGCACGGCTCGCGGGATCCCGAAGAGGAATCCGATCACGGCGCCGACGGCGAGCGCCGCTCCCGACACGAGGAGACCCACAGCGATCGCCGTAAGGCTTTGCTCACGCCGCCACGCGTACGTGACGACGGCTACAAGGCCGCCCGCGATCGCGAAGACGAGAGGATTGCCCCAAGCGCGCGCGCGGAGCGCGGTGCGAACCCAATTCGCTTCCGACCGGACAGGCGATGCTTTTTCGAGATCAGCCATCGGATTCCTCCTTCTCACACGCGGGAAGCCGCCTCCCGAGCAGGGCTGCCTCGGCCGACTGGAATCCAGTATCCCGCGGTGGAGAGAGATCCGTTAGGGTGATTTTGCTGCACGGAAGGGCATTTTTGCGGCGGGGCTCGAGGCTACGCGGGCGGGGCAGCGCGGGAGGTGGTGAAGCCGGCGGCGTAGGCCACGCTCCCCAGGCCTACGCAGCGAGGCGCGGTGGGTGGATGGTTGCCCGCCGCGCCTGTTTTACATCGCCAGCACCGCTCATCGGCCGTTCATGCCCTTTTCACTCCCATCCGGCTACCGATTAATGGGAGGCTTCTACCATGACACTGGGCATGAACTATCGAAAAGAAATCCGTCGCGCGCGCGCACGCGTCGCCACGGGCAGCAAGGTGGTGGAGACGCGGTTCGGCCCGATTGAATACGCCGAAGCGGGCAACCCCAAGGGCCCGCCGGTCCTCGTCATCCACGGCGCGGGCGGTGGCTTCGATCAGGGACTCGACATCGCCGCAGGCGTGACACACGACTTCCGCGTCATCGCGGTTTCGCGTTTCGGCTACCTCCGCACGCCGTTGCCGAAAGACGCGTCTCCGGCCGCGCAGGCCGACGCACATGCGGCTGTGCTGGACGCCCTGCACATCCCGCGCTGCGCGGTGTTCGGCGTCTCCGCCGGCGGACCGTCGACGCTGCAATTGGCGCTGCGGCACCCCGACCGCGTCACGGCGCTGGTCCTGATGGTTGCGGCGGCCTATGCGCCAGCCGCAACGGACGAAGCGACACCGAAACGGATGTCGGCACTCGGTGCTGCCATGATGAACCTGACGCTGAGATCGGACTTTCTGTTCTGGTTGGCGCTGCGGCTCGCGCCGCGAGTCATGACCCGAATGATCCTCGGCACGCCGCCGGAGCTACTCGACCAGGTCGACTCGACTGAGCGCGCGCGACTGCACACCGTGCTCGATCACATCCTGCCCGTCTCGAGCCGCCGGCTTGGTTTGCTCAACGAAGCCGCCGTGATTCCGACGTTGCCGCGCTACGAGCTGGAGCGCGTGCAGGCGCCCACACTCATCATCGCCGCGCGTGACGACCTGTACGGCATGTTCGCTCCCATGCGCTACAGTGCGGACCACATTCCGAATGCGCGCTTCATCGGATTCCCAACCGGTGGACACATGCTCGCAGGGCACCAGAAGGAAGTGACTGCCGAGATCGTCGGTTTCTTGCAGGCGAACGCCAAGTCGCGCGTGATGGAGTCGGCGCTGGCTACGGCGTAGTCTGCCTACAGCCTTGGATCTACCGGTTCACTCTCCAAGGCAAGTACTCCAAACACACACTCATGCACCCGCCGCAGCGGCTCGCGGCGGACGAACCGCTCTAGT
>JBLNGI010000049.1:0-2687 GCA_050264615.1 Gemmatimonadota bacterium | reverse complement strand
CGCGATCATGATGATCGACTTCGCGCTCGACGCCGAGCGGCGTGAAGGGAAATCGCCGCGCGACGCCATCACCGAGGCGTGCAGCGTGCGGTTCCGGCCGATCATGATGACGACGATGGCCGCGCTGATGGGCACATTGCCGATCGCGATCGGCTGGGGTGCCGGCGGCGAATCACGGCGGCCGCTCGGGCTCGCGGTGGTAGGTGGGCTCGCGTTCTCGCAGCTGATCACGCTGTACGTGACGCCGGTGGTCTACACCTACCTCGACGCGCTCCAGCACCGCTTTGGCCGCGCGCGCCGGTCCGTCACAGAGCTGCCGCCCGTCGCTGCCGATTGAATCTCTTAACGATTACACGGCAGGCAACCGAATCCACCGCGTTCCCTTTCAGCGTTCCGGCGATCCGCGCCCTGACATCGCTGGACGTTGAGAACGTGGTGACGTTTTTCGTCGGGGAAAACGGCTCGGGCAAGTCGACGCTGCTGGAAGGGATCGCTGCGGCGGCGCGCCTGCCGACCGTCGGCAGCGCCGACCTCCAGCGTGATGAGACGCTCGACGCACAGCGCCGCCTGGGCAAGGCGCTCCGGCTGCGCTGGGCCAAGCGCGCGACGCGGGGGTTCTTCCTGCGCGCGGAAGATTTCTTCGGCTTCACCAGGCGGCTCGCGCGCGAGCGCGCCGAGCTGCAGCAGCAGATGAAGGAGACAGAAGCGGAATACCGGGCGCACGATCGCTCGCCGCACGCGCTCGGACTCGCGCTCGGCCCGCTCCGGGGATCCGCCGCCGGGATGGAGCAGCGCTATGGCGCGGATCTCGACGCAAATTCCCACGGCCAGAGCTTTCTCAAGCTGTTTCGGGCGCGCTTCGTCCCCGGCGGGCTGCACCTGCTCGACGAACCCGAGGCGCCGCTGTCCCCGCAGAGCCAGCTCGCGCTCCTCGCGATGATGGCCGAAATGGTCGCGCAGGACGCGCAGTTCATCATCGCGACGCATTCGCCGATCCTGCTCGCGTTCCCGGGGGCGCGGATCTACACTTTCGACACGACGCCGGTCGCGGCGGTGGAGTACGAGGCATTGGATCACGTGCGCCTGACGCGCGATTTCTTGAACGCGCCCGAGCGCTATCTCCGACAGATCGTGTCCTCACTACCGGTCACCCGCTCCGTCCCGCCGCGAAGGAAGAAGAGAGCCCCCTCTCAGCAACGAAAGGGGGCTCAGGAGTGAAGCTCGGGGACAGCAGGGGAGGCTACCGAATCCCGATCGTCACCCCGATTTGAGCCGCGCGCAAGCTGACGGGAGTCCGAACACGCTGTCCCGAAAACGAGCCGTCCGGATTCCGACTCAGCCCACCGGACGGCACGTATTCGACAACGTCGTGCCGGGTGCCGCGGAAACCGATGTCGAGCCCGACCTTGCGTGAAAACATGACCTGCACGCCGCCGCCCACGCTGCCCGTCCACGTGGCATCGCCGTCCAGGAAGGTGCCGTGGTCGCAGCCACAGCCGCTGGGCGGGCTGACGTTGGTCCAGAACAGCGAGCCGCCACCGGTCGCGAACGCATACACGCGCGCCGGTCCGTCACCGCCGATCTTGATTTGGGGTCCGAAGGCGAGCGTCGCGATCTGAGAAATGGCGGACCAGTCGTAGTCGAAATTGTTGACGTCGTACGCCATCCAGCCTCCCTCGACCCTGAGCCCGAGGAACCCGGAACCGGATACGGCGTAGAGGCCCACGCCGCCTGCCAGGTCCGCGGCGCGGCGGAATTGCCCCACCGGTCGTGCTGCGACGAAGTTGAGGCCCCAACTGCCGCGATCGTGCACTTCCCGCAGCGCCGCGCGCTGGCCAACGAGGGAGGTTGCCACGGTCATCAGGCTGAGCACCGCCATGCCGGTCCGCATATCGTCGTCCTGTAAGGGTGGAGAGGGTTTCCACCGTGGCGGAAAGGCAATGCACGTGCCAAGCTTTTCGCCCATGCAGACACACCAGCGCTGACCTCAAAAAGGGACATTTGAGACCTGGGATGGATCAGATCAGCTACGACGATTTCGCCAAAGTCGAAATCCGCGTCGGGCGCATCGTGCAGGCCGAAGAATTCCCGCAGGCGCGCAAACCCGCCTATAAGCTCCGCATCGACTTCGGTGCGGCGATTGGGATCAAGAACTCGAGCGCGCAGATCACCAAGTATTACGAGCCCAAGGATCTCGTCGGAAAGCTCGTGCTCGGTGTGGTCAATTTTCCGCCGCGGCAGATCGCGACGTTTTTTTCGGAGGTCTTGACGCTAGGCGTGATTCTCGGGGAGGGTGATATCTGCCTGGTGCACCCCGACCGTGAGGTGCCGCTGGGCAGCCCCATTGCCTGAGCCCTGCCCGAAGCGCGCTTCCACGTAGTCTTCGAGAATCTTCAGGAAGTCCGCGACGATCGTCTCGCCCTTGAGCGTGACCTTGAGCGCGCCGTCGACGTAAACCGGGGCCCGCGGTTCCTCGGCGGTGCCGGGGAGCGAGATCCCGATGTCCGCGTGCTTCGATTCACCCGGTCCGTTGACGACGCAGCCCATGACCGCGACGCGCAGCTCCTCGGAACCGGGGTAGCGCGCCTGCCACGCGCCGCGGCGCTCGCGCAGGTAGGCCTGGATCTCTTCGGCCATTTCCTGAAAGAAGGTCGATGTGGTCCGACCGCACCCCGGGCACGCCGTGA
>JBLNGI010000048.1:0-19713 GCA_050264615.1 Gemmatimonadota bacterium | reverse complement strand
GGCGCCGCGCATCAGTCGCTGCAGGCATTCGAGAAGGCGATGGAGCAGAACGATCAGTCGATCGCCCCGTCGATGGTCTACGCGTACGCGGCATTGATGGAGAACGTCCCGTTCGCGAACGGCGCGCCCAATCTGACCGTCGACCTGCCCGTGATGGAGCGGCTGGCCGAAGAACGGCATGTGCCGATCGGCGGGAAGGATTTCAAGACGGGCCAGACCATGATGAAGAGCGTCCTGGCGCCGGCATTCAAGGCGCGGATGCTCGGTCTCTCCGGCTGGTACTCGACTAATATCCTGGGCAACCGCGATGGTGAAGTCCTGGATGACCCCGAGTCGTTCAAGACCAAGGAAGAGTCGAAGCTCGGCCTGCTCGAGCACATCCTGCAGCCGGATCTGTATCCCGAGCTGTACGGCAAGGTGTACCACAAGGTCCGGATCAACTATTACCCGCCCCGCGGTGACAACAAGGAAGGGTGGGACAACATCGACATCTTCGGATGGCTCGGCTATCCGATGCAGATCAAAGTCGATTTCCTGTGCCGGGACTCGATCCTCGCGGCGCCGATCGTCCTGGACCTCGCGCTCTTCTTCGACCTGGCGGGCCGGGCCGGCCTGTCAGGCATCCAGGAGTGGCTCTCCTTCTACTTTAAGAGCCCGCAGTTCGCACCAGGGCTGTACGCCGAGCACGATCTGTTCATTCAGCAGACGAAGCTGAAGAACACGTTGCGCTGGATGATGGGGGAGGAGCAGATCACGCACCTGGGCATCGAGTATTACGAGTACGCGGAGAAATAACCCGCGCCCCAACTGACCTAACGGGCCGTCGCGCATGCCTTTGCGACGGCCCGTCACTCTATTAGCTTGTCCCGGCCATGATCGTGGTCGCTCCGGTGCCCCCCTCAGGTTCCGTGTAATTCCAGGAGATTTCTTCGCATGTTCAGTTTGATGCCGTTGGTCGCGTTTATCCAAGACGCTGCTGCCCATGCGCCTGCCCAGCATGCGGGCGGCGAAGCCGCACTCGTTCTCCCGGATCTCAATCAGGCGACATTCCTCGGGGGAATCGGGGGCCGCGGGTTGCTGCTGTGGGGGCTCGTGATCTGCGCGCTCGGTCTGTTGTTCGGGCTCGCCTCCTACACGCAGCTCCGGAACCTGCCGGTGCACCGCGCGATGCGCGAGATCTCCGAGCTGATCTACGAGACCTGCAAGACGTACCTGCTCACGCAAGGCCGCTTCCTGTTGATTCTCTGGCTGTTCATCGGCGCGATCGTCGCGATCTACTTCGGCACGCTGGCGCAGACGGTCGACGCGGCCGGCAACGCGGTCCGCGGTTTCCCGGCGGTGAAGGTGATCATCATCCTGCTGTTTTCCCTGATCGGGATCGCGGGGAGCTACGGCGTGGCCTGGTTCGGCATCCGGGTGAACACCTTCGCCAACTCCCGCACCGCGTTCGGCGCCCTGACGGGGAAACCGTATCCCAACCACGCGATTCCGCTGAAGGCGGGGATGAGCATCGGGATGCTGCTGATCAGCGTCGAGCTGCTCCTGATGCTCCTGATTCTGCTGTTCATTCCCGGCGACTATGCCGGCCCCTGTTTCATCGGATTCGCGATCGGCGAATCGCTCGGTGCCGCGGCGCTGCGCGTGGCGGGCGGCATCTTCACGAAGATCGCCGACATCGGCGCCGACTTGATGAAGATCGTCTTCAAGATCAAGGAAGACGACGCGCGCAATCCCGGCGTCATCGCCGACTGCACGGGGGACAACGCGGGCGACTCGGTCGGGCCCAGCGCCGACGGTTTCGAGACGTACGGCGTGACGGGCGTCGCGTTGATCTCGTTCATCCTGCTCGCGGTGCACGAACCGCTCGTGAAGGTGCAGCTGCTGGTTTGGATCTTCGCGATGCGCGTCATGATGATCGTCGCCTCGGGAGCGTCCTACTTTCTCAATGCGGCGGTCGTGAAGGCGAAGTACGCAACCGCCGATCACATGAACTACGAAGCACCGCTTACGACCCTCGTGTGGCTTACCTCGGTCGTGTCGGTCGCCCTCACATTCCTGGCGTCGTGGCTCCTGATTCCCGATCTCGGCGGCGATCCCACGCTGTGGTGGAAGCTGTCGCTCGTCATCACCTGCGGCACGCTGGCCGGGGCGATCATACCCGAATTCGTGAAGGTGTTTACGTCCGTCGGTTCGCGGCACGTGCGCGAGGTCGTCACCTCCTCGCGCGAGGGCGGCGCCTCCCTGAACATCCTGTCAGGTTTCGTCGCCGGGAACTTCAGCGCGTTCTGGTTAGGGATGACGATGATGGTGCTGATGGCCATCGCCTACGGCGTCAGCACGGCGGGGCTGGTGAGTCTGATGGTGGCGCCGGCGGTCTTCGCCTTCGGGCTGGTCGCGTTCGGTTTCCTGGGGATGGGGCCGGTCACGATCGCCGTCGATTCCTACGGCCCGGTGACGGACAACGCTCAGTCGGTCTACGAGTTGTCGTTGATCGAGCAGGTGCCGAACGTAAAAGCGGAGATCAAGCGGGACTTCGGGTTCGACCTGAACTTCGCGCGCGCCAAGGAGAATCTCGAGGAGAACGACGGAGCGGGGAACACGTTCAAGGCGACCGCCAAGCCGGTGCTCATCGGCACCGCCGTGGTCGGCGCCACGACGATGATCTTTTCCATTATCGTGGCGTTGACGCGTGGGTTGCAGCCGGAGCTCCTGTCGAATCTGTCGATTTTGCACCCGCCGTTCCTGCTGGGTCTGATCACGGGGGGCGCGGTGATCTACTGGTTCACGGGCGCCTCGACGCAGGCGGTGACGACCGGCGCATACCGCGCGGTCGAGTTCATCAAGGCGAACATCAGACTCGAGGGCACGACCAAGGCCTCGGTGTCGGACAGCAAGAAAGTGGTGGCGATCTGCACTCAGTACGCGCAGAAGGGAATGTTCAACATCTTCCTGACGGTCTTTTTCGCGACGCTCGCGTTCGCGTTCGTGGAGCCGTACTTCTTCATCGGCTACCTGATCTCGATCGCGCTGTTCGGGCTGTACCAGGCGATTTTCATGGCCAACGCCGGCGGCGCCTGGGACAACGCCAAGAAGATCGTCGAGACCGAGCTGAAGCAGAAAGGCACGGAGCTGCACGCCGCGACCGTCGTGGGCGACACCGTGGGCGATCCGTTCAAGGACACCTCCTCGGTCGCGATGAATCCGATCATCAAATTCACCACGCTGTTCGGCCTGCTCGCGGTGGAGCTGGCCGTGTCGCTCACCGCGGAGCGCGGCTCCACGCTGAGCCTCGTGTTGTCGGGCGCCTTTCTCGTGATCGCGCTCGTGTTCGTGTGGCGGTCCTTCTACGCCATGCGCATCGAGCACGCCGTCAAACCGGAGGCGGCGCCCGCGCGCGTCCAGGTGCGTTAGCGAGGAGTCCATGACGAGCACCCAGATCGCCGTCACGGCGCTCGGCGTCGTCACCATCGTCTGGGTGCTCTGGTACTTCCTCTTCTCGCGCGGCACGGCCGTCGCGGCGGCGGCCGGCGCGGGCGGCGTTCAGGAAGTGCGGGTCATCGTGAAGGGCGGGTATACGCCCGACACGATCGTGGTGCAGGCCGGAAAGCCGGTCCGGCTCCAGTTCTATCGGGATGAGACCGCCGACTGCTCGGAGCGGGTCGTATTCGAGCAGTTCGGCGTCGACCAGCAGCTCCCTGCTTTCCAGACCACCGCCGTCGAGTTCACGCCCGACAAACCGGGTGAGTTCCCGTTTCGCTGCGGCATGAACGTGCTGAAGGGGCTGCTCGTCGTGGAACCCGAGGGCGACCGCCGGGCGGCGTCTTCGCCGCACAAGTTCCACGGGGCGAAGGCGTGAGTAAGGCCCGCATCGTCCTTCCGATCGAAGGCATGACCTGCGCGAGCTGCGCGGCGACCGTCCAGGAAGCGCTGGCGGGCGCGACCGGGGTGACGTCGGCCGGCGTGAACTTCGCGACGAACAAAGCCGCCGTCGACTACGACAACGCGCAAACCAGCGTCGCCGAGTTGATCAAGACGGTGCGCGAAGCCGGGTACAACTGCGGCAAGGCCAGCGTCACGTTCGGGATCATCGATCTCCACTACGCGCCGAGCGTCACGCCCCTCGAGCAGTCGCTGGCGCGCGTGAACGGCGTGATTCGCGCGGTCGCGAATCAGGCGACCGAAACGGCGACGGTGGACTACATCCCCGGTGTCGTGAGCGCCGCCGATCTCGAGCAGGCAGTCACCAGTGCCGGGTTCGAAGTGGCGGAGCCCATCGCAGAAGAGGATCCGCTCGAGCGCGAGCGGATCGCGCGCCGCCGAGAGATCAAAACGCTGACCTGGAAGTTCGCGCTCGCCGCGGCCGTCGCGATCCTCGCCATGATCGGCTCGATGCTGTTGATGGCCGACCGTCCGACGGGCGACATGGGGACCATGAAGCAGGTCGACCTCCTGGGCCGGCTGCTCATGCCGTTGGCGATCGCGCTGCGTGATTGGATCGCGGGGCGGGGCTGGCTGCTCGAGCTCACCTGGATCAAGTGGGGACTCGCGCTGCTCACGCTCCCCGTGGTCGTCTGGTCGGGGCAACAGTTCTACAAGGGTACCTGGAGCGGCGTGCGGCATCGCACCGCCGACATGAACACGCTGATCGGCGTCGGGACGGGAGCGGCATTTCTGTACTCACTCGTCGCAACCGCGGTCCCAGGCTTCTTTCTCCGGGCCGGCCTGCCCGCCGACGTCTACTACGAGGCGGTCGCGGCCATCATCGCGCTGGTGCTGCTCGGCCGGCTGCTCGAGGCCCGCGCCAAGGGCCAGACCTCCGAAGCGATCCGTCGTCTCGCCGCGCTTCGGGCCAAATCCGCGCACGTGCGGCGCGACGGTCAGGAGACCGACATGCCCATCGAAGCGGTCGTCGTCGGCGACCTCATCATCGTGAAGCCGGGTGAAAAGGTGCCCGTCGATGGTGTCGTCACCGAAGGGGCGTCGGCCGTCAACGAGTCGATGCTGACCGGTGAGCCGATGCCCGTTGGCAAGAAGCCGGGCGACGAGGTCATCGGTGCGACGCTGAATACGACCGGCAGCATCACGTTCCGCGCGACCCGCGTCGGCAAGGAAACGGCGCTGGGCCAGATCGTGCAGCTCGTGGAGGACGCGCAGGCGACCAAGGCGCCGATCCAGAAGCTCGCCGATCGGGTCGCCGGTGTGTTCGTGCCGATCGTGATCGCGCTCGCGATTGCCGCGTTCGTCGGCTGGTTCGATTTCGGGCCGCCGCCCGGCGCGCGCGCGCTCGTGTACGCCATCGTGGCCTTCGTCACCGTGCTGATCATCGCGTGTCCCTGCGCGCTCGGGCTCGCGACCCCCACCGCCATTCTCGTCGGGACGGGCCGGGCCGCGGAATACGGCATTCTGATCCGCAGTGGCGAAGCGTTGGAGCGCCTGGCCAAGGCCGGGCGCGTGCTGCTCGACAAGACCGGCACGATCACCGAGGGCAAGCCGACGGTCACCCACATCGTGACCGCGAAGAAGCCGGACGGCACGCCCATCAGTCCCGCCGACGTGCTGAAATGGGCGGCGTCGGTCGAACAGCGCTCCGAGCATCCGCTGGCGCATGCGATTCTCAAGGCCGCACAGGACAAGCAGGTGTCGCTGCTTCCCGCGGAGAAATTCGCCGCCATGGAGGGCCGCGGCGTGCGCGGCACCGTGGATCGCCGGATCATTGAAGTGATCTCGCTCCGGCACGCGCGCGAGCGCAGCCTCGAGCTCGGTTCGCTCGGTACCGACGCCGACCGCCTGGCCGCGCAGGGCCGGTCGCCGCTGATCGTCGTCGTGAACAACACCGTGTACGCGGTCATCGCGATCTCCGATCCGATCAAGCCGACGTCCAAGGCCGCGATCGAGCTGCTCAAGCGCAAGGGGCTGCCCGTCGTGATGGTGTCCGGTGACTCGCGCAAGGGTGCCGAGGCCGTGGCGGCCGAGGTGGGGATCGACGAAGTGATTGCGGAGGTGCTGCCGTCGCAGAAGGCGGACCTGGTGAAGAAACTGCAGCGCCAGGGAGGAGGAGGCGACGTCGTGATGGTCGGTGACGGAATCAACGACGCGCCCGCGCTCGCGCAGGCGAACGTGGGGATCGCGATCGGCACCGGCACCGACATCGCCATGGAAGCCTCCGACGTGACGCTGATCCGCGGCGATCTGCGCGCCGTGTACATCGCCATCGAGCTCGCGCGCCGGACGATGCGGACGATTCGCTGGAATCTGGTCTGGGCGTTCGGGTACAACGTGGTGCTGATTCCGGTCGCGGCCGGTGTGTTGTATCCTGTGACGGGATGGCTCTTGTCGCCGGTGCTGGCGAGCGCCGCGATGGCGTGGTCCAGTCTCTCGGTCGTCCTCAACAGCCTGACGTTGCGGGCTTTCGAACCTCGCGGAGCGGGGGGAGCGGTGCAGCATGCGGTACTTCCACAGAACTAGCGCCAGTCCGGAAGCGGTCCTCGACGTGTCGAAGAGCTTCTTCGGGGGCCGGCTGGCGCCCGCGGAGGAGACGCCGCGGCGCCGGGCCTACCAGGGGACGCTGGGCCGGATCACGATCAGCGCGCGGCCCGAGGGCGGTCACTACACTTTCGTCGAGGTTTCGACCGATCAGGTAGGAGAATCAGAGCTCGACAAGCTCGCGAAGCGATTCCTGGCGGAAGTGCACCGGCTCGTCGAGCCGGCGCACGTGCTCCGCGGCGCCTACTAGCCGGCGAGCTTCGCGCCGTAACCCGCTTTCGCGACCGCCGCCACGAGCTGCTCGGTGGTCACGGTATCGTCGTTGAAGTCGACTTCCGCCTCACCGTCCGGCAGGTCGATCACCGCACTGTACACACCGGAAATGCCCTTCAACGCCTTCTCGACCTTGGCCTGGCAGTGGCCGCAGGTCATGCCGGTAATCCGCAGTTTGACGTTGGCCATCGAAGGAACGATAACGGGCGGTACGACCCCGAGTCTAGACTAACGCCGACGCTCCTGAGCGATACTCTTAAGACGTGAATGTTCACGTTCGGCGGCGCGGTTACAGCCGCGGCGCGTGGTTGGCCTTCCTGCTCGCGCTTGGTCTCGCCACGCCGGGCATCGCGCAGATGCGCCGCGTCGTCCTGCTCTACGACGAACGGACCGACCTGCCGGGACTCGCGACGCTCGACGCACGCCTGGTGGCGACATTGACGGCGGGATCGCCGGGCGGGGTCGAGATCTACCGGGAGGCGATGGACTTGTCCCGGTTCCCGGCGGATCGTCAGCGGGTCCTCCTCAGGAACTACCTGCGCGCGAAGTATGCGGACAAGCGCATCGACGTCGTCATTCCCGTGCTGGGACCCGCGCTCGACTTCGCGCTCGCGTATGGGCGCGCGATGTTCCCGGGCGCGGCGCTGGTCTTCTGCGGTATCGACCGGCGGGAATTCGACGCGAGACGATTGCCCGCGAACGTCACCGGCGTGATCCTCAAGCGCGTGTTCGCGCCAACGCTCGAGCTGGCGCTGAGGCTGCATCCCGGGACGGAACATGTGTTGCTCATTTCCGGAAGCTCTGAATTCGACCGCAGGCTCGTCGAGGTCGCCAGGGTCGAGTTCCAGGCGGCGCGCCCCGAGATCCCCATCGAGTATCGCATAGGCCTGCCGCTACCCGACCTGCTCGACACGCTGGCGCGGCTCCCGCCGCGGACGATCGTCCTGTATTCCACGATGTTCGCGGACCGCACGGGCAGACCGTACGTCCCGCACCAGGTGGCGGCGCGGATTGCAGACAGGGCCAACGCGCCCGTGTACGCATTTGTAGACCAGTACCTCGGCGGTGGCATCGTTGGCGGGCACATGTACAGCCTCGACGTGCACGCCGAGGAAGCAGCCCGCCTCGCGCTCCAGGTGCTCGCGGGCACACCCCCCTCGGCCATCCCTCCGGTCGAGCGGGAGGCGAGCGCCGACGTATTCGACTGGCGCCAGCTGCGCCGCTGGGGGATCGACGAGCACCAGCTGCCGGCCGGCGCCGTCGTCCGGTTCCGTGACATCGGTCCGTGGGAGCGGTACCGCACGACCATCCTCATTGCGGCCGGCCTGCTGCTGCTGCAGTCGGCGTTGATCGCCGCCCTGCTGCTCGAGCGTCGTTCGCGACGCCGGTCACAGATTGCACTCCGGCAGAGCGAAGCGCGCGCGCAGGTACAGCGCGCTGAGCTCGCGCACCTCGGGCGGGTTGCCATGGTGGGTGAGCTGTCGGCGGCGCTCGCGCACGAAATCAACCAGCCGCTCACCGCAATCCTCGCGAACGCGCGGGCCGCGCTGCGTTTGGTGAAGTCCGACGGTCCCGGGTCAGACGAGCTGCGCGCGATTCTGGAGGACATTGCGGCTGACGACCTGCGCGCCGGGACCGTGGTCCACCGCGCGCGCGACCTCGTCAAGAAGGAGAGTAGCGAACCGCGAATCCTGTCGGTGAACGAGATGGTCGACGAAGTGCTCGAGCTGGCCCGTCCCGACCTTCAGGATCACGGCGTAGTCAGCCGGACCCGCTTGTGCTCCCCCGCGCCACGCGTTTTCGGGGACCGGGTGCAGCTGCAGCAGGTGTTGCTGAATCTGATCATGAACGCCTCCGACGCGATGCGCGATACGCGGGCCGGCCAGCGCCTGCTGATCGTTTCCACGGCAACGCACGGCGACGCTGCGCGCATCGAAGTCGAGGACCGTGGGAGTGGGATCGCACCCGACGCGCTCGAAACCGTGTTCGAACCGTTCATGACCACGAAGCGCGACGGCCTGGGACTCGGGCTGTCGATCTGTCGCTCGATCATTACTGCGCACCACGGTAGCATATGGGCACACAACAATCCGGAGGGCGGGGCCACGTTCGTCATCTCGCTGCCGCCGACCACGGGTCCGCTGGACGCGGCGTAGATTACCGAATGCGCTTTTGTCTGGTCGTGTTCGGACTGGTCATGCTCCTGCCTCGCACGGGCTCGTCCCAGCTCCTTCCCGCGCGCTACGACTCGGCCACAGGCAAGGTCTTCCTGACCGTACCGCGGACCGGCGCCGAGTTCCTCTATCTCAACACGCTGGCCACGGGGCTGGGGACCCCTGCCGCCGGACTCGATCGCGGCCAGGTGGGGTTGGAAGCGCTCGTGCGGTTCGAGCGGCGCGGCGCCCGCGTGCTGCTCATCCGCGAGAACACCGCGCACACCGCGCGGGGCGGCAGCGAAGCGCTGCGCCGCTCGGTCGAAGAGTCTTTCCCGCGCTCGGTGCTGGCGTCGTTCGCGGTGACGAGCGACGGTGCCGCCGGGACCGTCGTTGACGCGACCGATTTCTTCCTGAGCGACGTGTTCGACGTGGCCGGCCGGTTGCGCGCCGCGCAGCTCGGGGCGTTCCGGATCGATGCGAATCGCAGCTACGTCGATGGCGCGCGCGTGAAGGCGTTTCCGACGAACACCGAGATCCGCGCGGTCCTCAGCTACGTCAGCGACGCGCCGCCGCCACAGGTCAACAACCTCGCGCCGGACGGTCGCTCGCTCACGCTCGAGCAGCACCACAGCTTTCTGCGGTTACCGGAACGGCCGCTCGCGATCAGAGCCTTCGATCCGCGCGCCGGGCTTTTTTCGCACGACTACTTCGACTTCGCCCAAGGGCTCGAGGCCGACTATCGCCAGCGCGCGACGGTGCGGTGGCGACTGGAGCCGCGCGACACGGCAGCCTATCTGCGCGGCGAACTCGTCGAGCCGGTCAAGCCGATCATCTATTATCTCGACCCGGGGATTCCAGAGCCGTACCGCTCGGCGTTCCTCGAGGGCGGGGCATGGTGGACCAAGATCTTCGAAGCGGCGGGGTGGCGGAACGGCTTCCGGGTGGAGCCGCTGCCGGCCGGGGTGGATCCGCTCGACGCCCGCTATCCGATGATCTACTGGGTGCACCGCGTGGAGCGCGGGCCATCGGTCGGCCCCGCGCACGTGGATCCGCGCACGGGTGAGATCGTCAGCACCGTCGTCCGGATGGATTCGTATCGCTCGCTCGTGGACCATGACATCTACATGGGGTTGTTGCCCGCGGCCGGAGATACTCGCCTCGCGCTCGATGCGACGGCGTTCTCGATGGCGCGGCGGCGGCAGCACATGGCGCACGAGATCGGCCACACCCTCGGCCTCGCTCACAACTACATCTCCTCTTCGCAAGGCCGCGCGTCCGTGATGGACTACCCGTATCCGTTGATCACCCTGGATGCGCAGGGGCGCGTGGACGTGTCGGACGCCTATCGCCCGTCGGGGGGTGCGCACGACACGCTCGCCGTTCGCTACGCCTACACCTGGTACCCCGATACGAACGCCGAGCGGGCAGGCCTACGCCGCATCGTGCGGGAGGCCGAGGCAAAGGGGCTGCGCTTCGTAAGCGATGCGCACGTGGGCGGGTCCGGGTCAATCCCGGATGCCTCGCAGTGGGTCGAAGGGAGCGACATGATTTCGGCGCTCCGGCGCACGATGGCGGTGCGGCGCGTCCTGATGGAGCGTTTCGACCAGCGGGCCGCCGCGCCCGGCGAGCCGCTCGCCGTGCTCAACCGGCGGTTTGCGCATGTGTATCTGCATCATCGGTATGCGCTGGCCGGGGCGGTGAAATACCTCGGCGGGATGGACTTTGGCTACGCGCTCGCCGGTGAGTCCACGGTGCCGACGGCCATCCTTTCGCTCGAGAAGCAACGGGAGGCGCTCAGGCTCGTGATTTCGGCATTGCAGCCAGCGGAGCTGCGCGTGCCCGAGCGCGTGACGGCGCTGATCCCGCCCGTGCCGCCGGGTTGGGACAGCGATCTGACGCTGATTCCCACGCCCACGGGTACGGCGTTCGATCCGTTGGCGCTCGCGCACAGCGTCTCGCAGGAGGTTGTGGATGCGCTGCTGCATCCGCAGCGTGCGGCTCGAATCGTGAGCTTCGCCGCGCGGGATCGTGCGAATCTCTCGCTCAATGTGGTGATCGCGGCACTTACGGAGGCGACCTGGAAGGCGCCGCTCATCGCGACTCGTCCTCCGGACGCGATGGACCTGGCGCTGCGGCGCGTGACGCAGCGCGCGGTGCTGGATGGGCTGCTGGATCTTGCGGGGGCGCCTGGGGCGACGGCGGACGTTCGCGCCACCGCGGCGCGGCATCTGGATGAATTGCGGCGGTTGGTGACGGCGGAGCCGGGCGCGAGCGCCGAGGACCGGGCGCATCGGGCGGCGGCGCGGCGGGATATCAATCGGTATTTCGACGGCCGGGACGATCGCGAGTCGCGGCCGAGGCCGGCGCCGATCAGGCTGCCGTGGCCGTGAGGCGGCTTCGGGCATAGCGTAGGTCTTCGCCTCTCCTGACGCTTCCCGTTACCCGAGGCGCGACGTACACTTTCAGGTCCCGCTCCGCCATTCCTGGAGGTGCCGCTGCCGCCCTTGTTCGAGAGACTCATCGCGCTCGCCGCCGCCGGCGCGCGGCGGCGGCCGCGTCAGGACGCCGCCCACCCGGCGACGTACCACGAGGCCATCCTCGACGGTGCGCCTGACGCTATGCTCACGGTAGCCGAGGACGGCACCATCCGCGCCGCCAACCGCGCCGTCTCGGACCTGTTCGGCTACCAGCCCGCCGAGCTGGTGGGGCAGAAGATCGAGATGCTGGTCCCTCAACGCGTCCGTGGCGCGCACCCAGGTCTGCGCCAGTCGTTCATAGCCGCCGGCGTCAACCGCCGCATGGGCGCCATCTCTCACCGCTCCGAGTTGCGCGGCGTGCGCAAGGACGGCAGCGAAGTCCCGGTGGACATCAGCCTGGCCATCGTCCACGCCGGCGGCGAGAAGCTGGTGCTGGCGGCGGTGCGCGACGTGAGCCAGGACCTGGCGCTGCGCGACCAGCTCACCCGCAGCCATTTCCTCGCCGACACCGCGCTCGAGCTGACCCGGTCGGGCTACTGGCACATCGACTTCACCGACCCCGACCACTACTACGCCTCGAAGCGCGCGCAGCAGATCTTCGGTGAGACCGCCGACGACCGGGACCGGCTGCGCCTCGCCGACCAGTGGCTGGCCCACATCGTCGCGGTGGACCCCGCCGCGGCCGAGGCGACCACCGAGCTGTTCCAGGGCACGATCGACGGCCGCTACCCGGCCTATGACGCGACTTATCCCTTCCGCCGTCCCAATGACGGCTGCGTCATCTGGGTGCGCGCGCGGGCCACGCTGGTCCGGGACAAGGCCGGCAAGCCGCAGACGATGTATGGCGTGAACCAGGACGTCACCGAAATGAAGGCGTTGCAGGCCGAGCTGGAGACGGCACGCGACGCCGCCACCCGCACCCACTTTCTTGCCGACACCGCGCTCGAGCTGACCCGGTCGGGCTACTGGCACATCGACTTCGCCGACACCGACTACTATTACGCGTCGCCGCGCGCGCAGCGGATCTTCGGCGAGACCGCCGACGAACGCGACCGGCTACGTATCATCGAACAGTGGCTCAATCGCATCGTCGAGGTGGACCCGGCTGCGGCCCAGGTGACCTCCGATCTGTTCCAGGGCGCCATCGACGGCCGCTACGCGGCCTACGATTCGACCTACCCCTACCGCCGCCCCAGCGACGGCCGCGTCGTCTGGCTCCGGGCCCTGGGGAAGATGGTCCGCGACCAGACCGGCCAGCCACTGCAGATGTACGGGGTGGTGCAGGACATCACCGAGATGAAGGCGCTCCAGGCGGACCTCGAGACCGCGCGCGACGCCGCCGAGGTGGCCGCGCAGGCCAAGGCCGACTTCCTGGCCAACATGAGTCACGAGATCCGCACGCCGATGAACGCCATCATCGGGCTGTCGCACCTGGCGCTGCTCACGGACCTGGACCGCAAGCAGCGCGACTACTTGCAGAAGATCGAGGGCTCGGGCAAGCACCTGCTGGGCATCATCAACGACATCCTCGATTTCTCGAAGATCGAGGCCGGCAAGCTCTCAGTCGAGTCGGTGGAGTTCCACCTCGACCGGTTGCTCGAGAACGTGGCGGCGCTCGTGACCGACAAGGCCACGCACAAGGGCCTGGAGCTGACCTTCGACGTGGACCCGCGCGTGCCGCGTGCGCTGCGCGGCGACCCGCTGCGCATCAGCCAGATCGTCATCAACTACGCCAACAACGCGGTCAAGTTCACGGAGCAGGGCGAGGTCGTCGTCCGCGTGCGCGCACAGGAGGAGACCGCCGACGGCCTCCGGGTGCGCTTCGAGGTGCGCGACACCGGCATCGGGCTGACGCCGGAGCAGCAGGGGCGGCTGTTCCAGTCGTTCCAGCAGGCCGACGCCTCCACCTCGCGCAAATACGGCGGCACCGGGCTCGGCCTGGCCATCGCCAAACGCCTCGCCGAGCTGATGGGCGGCGCCGTGGGCGTCGAGAGCGCGGTCGGCAAGGGGAGCACCTTCTGGTTCACTGTGCCGCTGGGGCGCGGGGCGGGGGACGCTCGGGAGCTCCAGCCGTCGCCCGACCTGCGCGACCGGCGCGCCCTGGTGGTGGACGACAATGCCACAGCGCGCGAGGTGCTGGCCGGCATGCTGACGTACATGACGTTCCGCGTGGACACGGTGACGCGCGGCGAGGATGCCTTGGAGCGCGTCGCCGCCGCGGACCGGTCCGGCGAGCCGTACGACGTGGTGTTCCTCGACTGGAATATGCCCGGCGGCATCGACGGCATCGAAACGGCTCGGCGCTTGGCTGCTCTGCCACTCAAGGCGCAGCCGCGTCGCGTGATGGTCACTGCCTACGGCCGGGCCGAGGTGCTCCAGGAAGCCGGCCTGGCAGGCATCCAGGCCACGTTGGTCAAACCGGTCAGCCCCTCGCTGCTGTTCGACACCGTCATCGAGACGTTCGGCGCTACAACCGCCAAGGAGTCCGCCGTGCGGCATACCGGTCTGCCCGACCTGACGCCGCTCAAGGGGCTTCAGGTGCTGCTGGTCGAGGACAACGAGCTGAATCAACAGGTGGCCACCGAGCTCCTGAAGAAAGCCGGGCTCGAGGTCGACGTGGCCGAGAACGGCCAAGTGGCCGTGGAGCGCGTCGGCCAGCGGCGCTACGACCTCGTCCTCATGGATATGCAGATGCCGGTGATGGGAGGCGAAGAAGCCACACGCCGAATCCGCCAGCATTTCCCGATCGGCCAGCTCGCCATCCTGGCGATGACGGCCAACGCCATGGCCGGCGACCGCGAGCGCTGTCTTGCGGCCGGGATGAACGATCACATCGCCAAGCCCATCGAGCCGGCCGACCTGTTCGGCAAGCTGCTGCAGTGGCGGCCGCAGGGCGGGGCGGTCCGGGCGCCGACGGCTCGCGAGGCGTCCAAAGACCCGACGCCAACGCCCGGAGCCGCCGGCCTCGACGGCATCGCCGGTCTCGACGTCAAGGCTGCGGTCAGCCGGATGATGAACGACCGGTCCATGTACGAGCGACTGCTGCGCAAGTTCGCCTGGGGCGAATCCGCCGCGACGGCGGCGACCATCACGGCGCAGCTGGACCGAGGCGAGCTGGCCGAAGCCCAGCGTGCGGCGCACTCGCTCAAGGCGTCTGCCGGCATGCTGGGCGCCGCCGAGGTCCAGGCGCGGGCCGCGGCGCTGGAGTCCGCGCTCAAGCAGCAACAGCCCAAGGGCGAGGTGCGCGCGGCCAGCGCGCGGCTGGCGGAGGAGTTGGCGCGCGTGGTCGAGGCGGTGCGCGCGGTCTTGCCACAAGCGGGAGGCGAGCGAGGTGGATAGGCACGTGAGCGAGCGCGGCCCGACCGGACCCGTGGCGTCGGGCGAGCTGGAGCAGGTCACGCGGGCCCGGCACCAGCTGAGCACCGGTTTGCATCGCCTCGCCCATGATTGCGAGCGGTTGCTGGCCGACCTGAACCGTCCCACACACCACGCCTGGCGCGAGCACGCCGGGCGCGCCATGGTGCAGGCGCGTTATCTGGTCACGCTCGTCGCGCCGTCGAATCACGTGACCGATGCGCGGGCGCTCGAGGAGCTTCAGTCGGCGTTGCGCGCGCCGCTCAAGGAAGTGGCGGACGCGCTGACCCGGCTGCTGGCGATGATCGCGACCGACCTGGAGGAGGAGCTGGTGCTCCAGGACGCGCGCGTCGCGCGGGAGGGCGCCGCCGCGCTGCTGGCCGCCGGCGGGTTCCGTGCCGGGGCGCCGCAGGCCGCCCCCGCGGCGGGCGCTTCGGCCGCGGCGGCCGAGCAGCACGTGGCCGGCGCGGCGCGCGTGCTGGTGGTGGACGACGATGAGCTGCTGCGCGAGCAGCTGGCGATGGTGCTGGAGCGGCTGGGCCACTCGGTGATCATGGCCGAGAACGGTCGCGCCGGACTGGAAGCGGCGGAGCGCGACGCCCCGGATCTGGTCATCACCGACTTGAGCATGCCGGGCATGGACGGCTTCGAGCTGCTCGAGCGACTCAAGGCTGGCACCCGCACCCAGCACATCCCGGTCATCGTGGTCTCGGGTGAGGGCGATGCCGCCAGCGTCGTGCGCTGCCTGGAGCGCGGCGCCGAGGACCACCTTACCAAGCCGTACGAGGCCATGGTGCTCGCGGCGCGCATCCGCACGTCACTGGAGCGGAAGCGGCTGCGCGATCTGGAGCTGGCGTACCTCCACCGAGTGGCGGAGCTCACCGCGGCGGCCGAAGCGGTCGAGACGCAGACCTATGACCCGAAACTGCTGACCGACCTGCTGGCGCGACAAGACCAGCTGGGCAAGCTGGCGCGGGTGTTCGACCGCATGGTGCGCGGCATCCGTTCGCGGGAGGAGCAGTTGCAGGCGCGGCTGCGCGGCCTGCGCCGCGAGATGGAGCAGTCGGACGTGAGCGTGGCCGCGGAGGTGACCGAGCCCAAGCCCGCCGCGGTGAACCGGGTCATCGCGGGCCGCTACCAAGTCCACCGCGAGCTGGGCGCCGGCGGCATGGGCACCGTGTTCCTGGCTCACGACCGCGAGCTGGGGGAAGACGTGGCGCTCAAGGTGCTGCATGCGGGGCTGCTGGCCGAGGACCCCCTGCGGCTCGAACGGCTGCGCTCCGAAATCAAGCTGGCCCGCAAGATCTCCCACCCCAACGTGGTCCGCTCACACGACATCGGTGAATGGGAGGGCACGCACTACATCACGATGGAGTTCATCCGCGGCGTGACCGTAGCCGACCTGCTCGAGCGGCGCGGGCGGCTCACGGTCGAGTCCACGCTGGCCATCGGCACCCAGCTCGCGGACGCGCTGGCAGTGGCCCACGACCAGGACATCGTGCACCGCGACATCAAGCCGCAGAACCTGATGATCGACGAGAGCGGCGTGCTGAAGGTGGCGGACTTTGGCCTGGCCCGCACGGTGCAGCGCACCAAGGCGCTGACGCAGGCCGGCTACGTCATCGGCACGGTGCGCTACATGGCGCCGGAGCAGTTGCTGGGCGGCGACCTGGATGCACGCACCGACCTGTACGCCGTGGGCTTGGTGCTGTTCGAGTGCCTCACGGGCCGGCTGCCGTTCGAGGCTTCGAGCCCCATGGCGCTCCTCGCTGAGTTGATGGAGCAGAAAGTGCCCGACGTGTCCACCATGGCCAGCGACACACCGCCAGCGCTGGGCGCGGTGATCAACCGCCTGCTGGAGCGCGAGCCGGAGAAACGCTTCGCTTCGGCGCGCGAACTGTCCGAGGCGCTGGCGCACGTCCATCCGGGGACCTGAGCCGCGGCCGCGCAGCGAGGGTTGTTAGCGATAGAACCAGGTCAGGTCGTACGTATACCCCCCCTGCAGCGCCAGCAACTTGAACGCGAGGATCGAGAAGTCCTTCGCCAGGTATTGGGTCACGACGTACACTTCCTCGGGACTTTCCGGGTGCCCCGTGGGGTACCGGACCAGGCGGTATTCGCGGAATCGTTTTCCCTCCGGCGGCAGCAGCCAGTGCGTCAGCTCGACCGTCTCGACCGCCACCTCGAACGACAGTGTGGAGGAGCCGTTGCCCTCGCGCACGAACAGTCCAGGTGACATGTGCTCGAACATGACATCTACCGCTTCACCGCGCGGCACCTTCGTGAAGTCGACGTGAACTTCCCAGTGCGTTCGCCGTCCGCCCCCAGCCGAATCCTCGAGACTGCGTGAATGCAAGGTGGGCGTCACGACCTGCGGTGGAAAGCGCACCTGCGTGTTCGGACTGACGGCCGGCACGCTGGTGGTGAAGAAGTGGTGCACCGTGTCGTCCTTTTGCCGCAGCACCTTCAGGCGCCGGTAGCCGTAGACATAGGCCTGGGAATCCCCCGCGGCAACCGGTTTCCACTTACGCAGGTCGATGATGCGCAGGTCTTGAAGGACGGTGAATCCCCGATTGTCGCGCACCGCATGTTCGGGAATCGCCGTGGCGGTCACGCCGACCCACGGCTTGACCGGCCCCTGGATAAGCCGGCTCATTTGCTCGAGGTCGCGACTACTCTGCGTCAGCGACTCGACGATCACATTCATCGCGCGCGCGTGCCGGTAGAACTTGATGCTCACGTACGGGAGCACGACGAGGATCGGAACGAGCAGTGGGACGTAGAGGAAGGACGTCCAGTCGCGGAAGTCCAGCAGGGTGCTCCAGATGCGCCGGATGGCCGATTTTTGGAGCGCACGGGCATCGGACGTGACGGACGCCCCGGCACCCTGTGGCCGGTCCGGCACCGGGGCGCCGGCCGGAGCCGGCGGCACGCTTTGCTGTTCTGGAAGCGGATCCCACGGCGCACTCGCCGGCAGGTCGGCGCCGAACAATTCCGGGCGCGAGCGACACACCTTCCGAGCCACACAGTACCCGTGTTGCACCAGGCTCCGGATCTCGAGCGTCGAGAAGCGATCGAGGTCGGTGCGGATCTTGGGCAACCGCCGCTGGATCTCGGGATGCACGGCGGTCGCGTCCTCTCCCGGCTTGACGACTTCGACGACGCGTGCGAACACGAAGCCGGGCGTACCCTTGAACGTCTCGGTCTCCAACTGCCAGACGCGATCCATCAGGATGTCAGTGGCGCGTATGTTCGTGCGGATCAGGCCGCCGGGCGTCTGCGCGTCTTTTTGAACGGAGATGGGCTTTCCGACATCGCTGATCAGGACACCGTCGAGTTTGAGCGATTCGCTGCTGCCCGGCATGGGGACCAAATCCGTGCGGGTCGCGTCGGGCCCCAGAAACTGGGTCAGGTTGTGGAACATGCGGACGCCCAGATTGTCGAACACCCCCCCGTCCGTGAACGTCTGGCGGCCGAACTCCCCGCCGGGGGCCCCGACGTCCGCCGCACTGAGCTCGAGCGGCGGGAAGAAACCAGGGAACGCGGAAGAGGCGGCAACGGCCATTGGCACCGTGGCCAGGCTCGCGCGCGTGTGCTCCGCCCGCACGCCCACACCGCCGGGCCCCCGGCGCATCACCAACAGGCCCGAGCGGTTGAACGAGCACAGACACCCCTCGCTCAAGTTGGTCGCGAGGATGTGGAGTTGCGGCTTCTCGGGCAGCTCGAACAGGCTCCGATCGCCGAACAGATATTTTTGGTAGTGGTATTCCAGCAGGCCCGCGCGCGTGAGGTGGCGGGTCGAGCGACCGAACAATCGGCCAACCAAGCGCACGCCGAGAGCGAACGGAATACGGCGCACGATGCGGTTGCGCACATCGAGCCTCACGAACGCCAGCAGCTCGTTGGCCGCCGCATTGAACTCACTGTCCGAGCCGTTGTAGCGGTCCCAATTAAGGACGAGATGAGCGGCGAGGATGCTCCCGCCCGAGACCGACGTCACGTGAGTCACGTTGGGCAGGATCCTGGCGTCACGCAGGAAGCGGACCAGCCCGAGGTGGTACAGCGTGGCCCGGAAGCCGCCTCCTGAGAGAGCGAGCCCAATCTGCTTCAGGTCGTGGTCCGTTCGGTGAGAGTCTGAGAACGTGGAGCCGAAGATCTGGGCATGGTCGAGGGGCTATTTTACGCGAAGCCGCACCAGAGCGATAGGCAACCGGATGCCCCGGGAAACCTCGTCTGCACGCTCACTAGCGTCGTGGCAATCGTGGCCGTGGCCGCGCAACGTGGGCGGCGGCCGGAATGAATCTTTCTTCAGCGCGCTGCTAGCGTACGCTCCATTCGTTAGACGGCAAGGACACATCATGACGGTCACGCGTATGGACAACGTCGGCATCGTGGTGGAAGACATCGATGCCGCCATTGAGTTCTTCACCGAACTCGGCCTTACCCTCGAAGGCCGCATGCCCATCGAAGGCGAATGGGCCGGCCGCGTCACCGGAGTGCGCGGCCAGCGCGTCGAGATCGCCATGCTGCGCACCCCCGACGGCCACAGCCGCCTCGAGCTCTCGCGCTTCGACGCCCCCGCCATCGCGTCCGATCACCGCACAGCCCCCGTGAACTCGTTGGGATACCTGCGCGTCATGTTCACCGTCGAGGACATCGACGACACCCTGGCACGGCTCAGCAGGCTCGGTGCGACGGTGGTCGATGAAGTTGTCAATTACGAAGACATCTACCGGCTCTGCTACATCCGGGGCCCCGAAGGAATTCTCATCGGGCTCGCCCAACAGCTCGGGCAGCAGACCTCCCGGGAGAATCCCATGGAACGTAGAAGTTGAGAACTCAGCCGATGGCGCCCAACACGCGCTTGGAGCGGTCCACCGCGCCCGGTTACCCGATGGACTACTCTATGCTGAGCGCGGATTGCCGCTCAAGCGTAAACCGTCAGGCCGCACACTCTACCTTCGCGAGGA
>JBLNGI010000047.1:0-33474 GCA_050264615.1 Gemmatimonadota bacterium | reverse complement strand
AGCAGGAGGACGGTTGGGTCAACATTCCGGGCTTTTACAAGCCGGTCAAACGTCCCTCCAAGGCTGAACTCGCGGCGTGGAAGAAACTGCCGTTCAACGAGAAGGACTTCCTGAAGCGCCGCGTTCAGGGGAAGGGTCTCGTCGGGATCAAGAAACACTCGGTGCTCGAGCGGCTGTGGGCGTTTCCCACCTTAGAGATTCAAGGGATACAAGGTGGCTTCACGGGAGAAGGTGCCAAGACCGTGATTACGGCGCAGGCGACGGCAAAGGTCAGCATGCGGCTTGTGCCCGATCAGAAGCTCAAGACCGTCGAGCGGCAGCTCACGGCCGCGGTGAAGAAACTCGCTCCCAAGCATGTGACCGCAACCGTCCGGTTCTTGCACGGCGCCGATCCCGCGCAGATCACGGCCGACAGTCCTGCCTTCAAGCTGCTGGACCAGGCATTTCAGCAGCTGACCGGCCGCGGCGCGGTGCGCGCCCGCGCCGGTGGCTCGATTCCCGTCGTGCCTGCGCTCGCCACCGGCGGCGCGCCCGAGCTCCTGACCCGAATAGGGTTACCTGACGATCGGCTTCATGCGCCCAATGAGAAACTGGACCTGAAGCAGCTGTGGGATGGAATTGAAATCTTCAGTCGCTTCTATCGACTATTCGGCGGAGTTAGGAGCTAGGAGTTGGGATTTGGAAGGCGAACCTAGAATGGAAAGCCGATGCCTCAAAGCCTGAATCAACGCACCCAGCATGCGACCAATTCCGGCACACGCGTTCAGTAGTTTCTTCTGAACATCATCCGAGAGGTAGTCCAGCCGCCTCGCGATTTGGACCTGTGTCTCAAGCTCGTGGAGCGATCCGACGGCAACGGAAAGGAAGCGTAGATAGTCACCGGTGCGTGATCTGCCGTGCCCCTCCGCGATGTTCGAAGGCACGGAGACGGCTGCCCGGCGCAGCTGATCTACGAGTGCGTACCGTTCCTCCTTGGGGAATTTCGACGTTGTGCGGTAGATCTCGACCACCAGATCCATCGAGTCTTCCCAAACGCGGAGATCGCGATACGAGCGTATCGGTCGGGAGTTACGGCTGGAGGCAGTCATTGTTTGCAGCCAATCTGGTTGTCTGGCTGCAAGGGCGTTCATCCTTCTCGCGCATCAGGGTGCATATCAGCGCACCCCAGCTCCCAACTCCTAACTCCTAACTCCTAACTCCCAACTCCCAACTCCTACCTCCCAGCTTTTTACTCGCGTTGCGAAACTTGTTGATCTCGTGCTGAGTCAATCCGCGACCCCCATAGCGCTCCTCGGTCCACGGATCACCGCGCATGTGGTAGCCGTTCTGCTCCCAAAACCCCGGAAGATCTTCCTCTAACAGCTCGAAGCCGCGGACCCATTTCGCGCTCTTCCAAAAGTAGAGGTGCGGCACCAGCAGCCGCGCGGGCCACCCGTGCTCGGGCGTCAGCGGCTCGCCGGCCCAGTTCACCGCGATGAGGTTCTCGGGCCGGTCGAGGTCGGACAGCGGCAGGTTGGTCGTGAATCCCTGCTCGGCGACGACGAGGCAATACTTGGCTTCCTTCTTGACGCCCGCGCGCTTCAAGAGATCCTCGACCGGCACGCCTTCGAAGTCGTTATCGAGCCGGCTCCACGTCGTCACACAATGGATGTCGCAGTGGACCGTCTTGCGGGGCAGGGCCAGGAACTCGCCCCACGTCAGCGAGAACGGACGCTCGACCAGACCGGAAACCGAGAACGTCCATGTCGACGTGTCCACGGTGGGCACATCGCCGTAGTGCAGGACCGGCCACTTGGTGGTTTCGACCTGGCCGGGAGGGATCCGGGGCTTTGTGTCCGTGGGCTAAAGCCCCGCCCCTTCAGGGGACGGAATAATCGAAACGCCAAACGCCTTCTGGAATCCAGCCACTACCGCGTCGATACTCTCCTGCCACAACTGCTCCCTGCTCCCCGCTCCCCGCTCCCTCTCCACGGAGGTCATCACCACATCGGGGATGCCGCAGGGCACGATCCGCTCAAAATCCGCGAGATCGGTGGTCACGTTGAGCGCGAAGCCGTGCCACGCCACCCACTGCTTCACGTGAATGCCGATGCTGGCGATTTTTCTGCCGCGGGTCCACACGCCGGTGAAGCCCGGATTGCGCTCGGCGGGGATCGTGAGCGCCTCCAGCGCTGCGATCAGCGCCTGCTCCAAAGTGCGCAGGTACCAGTGCAGATCCTTCTTGTAGCCGCCGAGATCGAGAATCGGGTACCCGACGAGCTGTCCCGGCCCATGATACGTCACGTCACCGCCGCGCTCGACCTCGAACACGTCCACGCCGGAGGGTTGGAGCAGATGCGCGGCGTGCGAGTTGCGTCCCAGTGTCACGACCGGTGGATGCTCGAGGAGCAGGAGCACGTCGTGGGGCAGGCGGCCCGCGATGCGGTCTTCCGCGAGCTGCCGCTGCCACTCGAGGGCCTCACCGTAGGGCACGGTGCCCGCGTGAATCACCTCAAGCACTTTGCTCTTCCGTGCCCTTTCCCTTGATCGCCCAACGCGTCGCGAGAATCCCGCCGGTGACGTTGAGGATCAGCCACACGATCAGTCCGATCGGGCCGAAGAAGCGATCGAGCAGGGCGGCGAGGAATCCGACGAGCAGCGCGCCGACGGCCGCCAGGACGGCGATGACGCCGCGCTGCCAGATGTTGTCGAGCGCGCCGCTGCGGTACCAACCGCATGCCGCCCCGACTCCCGCAGCCACGAGCATGGCCGCGCGCAACGGATCCACGACCATGTCCCGGTAGGCGACTGGCTCGAGGTTCCCCCGAAGTATCGACGCGACGATTTGGGCCGTCGTCAGCAAGGCTGCCCCGAAACCCACGCCCCCCGCGAGCGAGCCCAGCCCGAGCGCGAGGGGATCTTTCGATGGCTGCGGGGTCTCGCCGGTCAGATATGGATCACGCGCCCCTGCGAATCGAGCGCGGCCTCGGCGATGGCTTCGGACATGGTGGGATGGGCGTGGATCGCCAGATCGACTTCTTCGACCGTGTATTCGTTCTCCCGCGCTACGGCCAGCTCGTGAATGATCTCGGAGGCGTGCCCGCCGACGATGTGCGCGCCCAGGATCTCGCCGTACTTCTTGCCGCGCAGGATCTTCACAAAGCCTTCGGTTTCGCCTGTCCCGCGCGCGCGGCCGCTGGCCGAGAACGGGAACTTGCCGGCGACGTAGTCGAGCTTCTGCTCCTTGCACTGGTCCTCGGTCAGCCCGATGCTCGCAACCTCGGGGTGGCAGTATGTCACGCTCGGCACGTTGTCGTACTTGATCGGATGCGGTTTCTGCCCCGCGATGATCTCGGCGACGGTCACGCCCTCACGGCTGCCCTTATGCGCCAGCATGGGCGGCCCGGCGACGTCGCCGATGGCGTAGTACCCGGCCGTACTCGTCTGCAGGTTTCTGTCGACTTTGATGAAGCCGCGCTCGGTCAGCTGGATGCCGCATTCCTTGAGGCCCACGTTTTCGATATTCACCGCGCGTCCCGCAGCCATCAGTACCGCTGCCGCGACGATCTGCTTCTTCTCCCCGCCGGCCTCGACGTCCAGCGTCACCTTGTCTTTGGCGACAGTCGCCTTCGTGACTTTCGCGCCCGCGATCACTTCGATTCCGCGCTTGCGATAGCTCTTGCCGAGGGCATCCGAGGCTTCCGCGTCCTCGAGGGGAAGAATCCGGGGCAGGGCCTCGATGATCGTGACTTTCACACCGAAGGCGTTGAACACGTCGGCGAACTCCATCCCGACCGCGCCGGCGCCGATGACGGCCAGGGTCGCTGGGACCTTCTCCATCAGCAACGCTTCATCGGACGAAATCACAGTCGTCTTGTTGATCTCGAGCCCGATCGGCGGGATGCCTTTCACGCGCGAACCCGTGGCGATGACGACAGCCTTCCTGGCATCGTACACCTCGCTGCCGACCTTCACCTTTTTCCCGGGCTGCAGGACGCCGGTGCCTTTGACGACCGTGATCTTGTGCTTCTTCATGAGGAATTCGACGCCCTTGGAGTTCTGATCGGCCACGCGGCGCGAGCGCTTCATGGCGATGGCGTAGTCCGTCTTTACCTCGCCCGCTTCGACGCCGAAGTCCTTCGATTCCTTGAGGAGATTGGCGATGTAGGCGGAATGCAGCAGCGCTTTGGTCGGGATGCAGCCGATGTTCACGCATACGCCGCCGAGCTTTTCCTGCTCGATCACGGCGGTCTGGAGCCCGAGCTGGGCGCAGCGGATCGCGCAGACGTAGCCGGCGGGACCTCCCCCCAAGACAATCACGTCGAAACTATTGGCCAACGGTTCCCCCTTCGAGCTCTACGTGCGGCGTGTGGTGTGCGGAGCAGAGAACCTGAGGAGCATGCGCCGCACGCCGCACGCCCACGTCAGCCGTTACAACAACATTGCCAACGGGTTTTCCAACATCTGCTTCAACGTTCTCAGGAAGGCCGCCCCCGTCGCCCCGTCAATCACGCGATGATCGCAGCTCATCGTGAGATGCATGCGGCGGCGCACGACCACGCCCTCACCCTCCGGAACGGCCTGAGGGACGATGCTCCCGATCGCGACGATTCCCGCTTCGGGCGGATTGATCACGGCGGTAAAGTGGTCGATCTCGAACATGCCGAGGTTCGAGACGCTGAACGTCGCGCCGGTGTACTCCTCGGGCTTGAGACGTCGCGTGCGGGCACGGCCGGCCAGCTCCCGCGACTCGGCGCTGATCTCGCGCAGGCTCTTCTGATCGGCGTTGCGGATCACCGGTGTGATCAGGCCGTCCTCGATCGCCACCGCCATGCCGATGTGCACTTCGTTCCAGTAGCGGATGTGGTCGTCCTGGAACCAGGCGTTGCAAGCGCGGTGTTGCACCAGCGCGAGCGCGACGGCTTTGATGATGATGTCGTTGAACGAAATCTTCCCACCCTGCTCGCCGAGCTGCCTGTTGAGCGCCTCGCGCGCTTCCGCGGCGCGCTCCATGTCGATCTCGGTCGTGAGGAAGAAATGCGGTACGGGCCCGATCGACGCCGCGAGCCGTTTCGCGATAGTCTTCCGGATCTGGCTGAGCGGGACGTCCTCGTACGGAATGCCAGGAGTTGGGAGTCGGGAGCTAGGAATTGGGGCGGCACTTGCGGCTTGAGCTCGGGCCGCGCCTCCCTCAACATCGCGCTTGATCACCCGTCCTCCCGGACCGGATCCCTGAACCAACTTGAGATCGACGCCGGCGTCATTCGCGATACGTCGCGCCAACGGTGAGGCCTTTACACGCGTAACGTCTGCGGGTGCCGCGGCGGGTCGGGCCGTGGGCGCCGGCGCTGCCGGCGGACTCGCTGGAGCACGGGCGGGCGCTGCTTTGGCTGCCCCGGCTCCAGACTCCTGACTCCCAGCTCCTGCTCCTGCTCCTGCTCCATCGACCTTCTCGCCCACCTTCCCGATCCACGCGACGACATTGCCCACGGGCACGGTTGTCCCTTCAGGAACGACGACCCTCAGGAGCTGGCCATCAGCGCGCGCGACCAGCTCCATCACCGCCTTGTCCGTCTCGACCTCGGCGAGCGTCTCGCCCGACTTCACGGTGTCGCCTTCCTTCTTCGTCCACTTCACGAGGCGCCCTTCTTCCATCGTGGGCGACAGCGCCTCCATGTGGACCTTGGTGGCCATGGTCTAGGGGCTCGGGGTTCGGGGCTGGGGGCTGGGGGCTGGGGGCTGGGGGCTAGTCGAGGTAGAGTGCGCGCCGAGCTGCTGCGACCACCTTCTCGGGTGACGCCTTCGCGGCGCGCTCCAGGACTTTGTTGTATGGCATCGGTACGTCGGCCTGCGTGACGCGCTGGACGGGCGCATCGAGATCGTCGAAGGCGTCGCGCTGAATCAGGTCCACCACCTGTGCGCCGAGCCCGGCGTGCGGCCAACCTTCCTCGACGACGACGGCGCGGTTGGTCTTCCGAACCGAGTCGAGGATCGCCCCTTCGTCGAGCGGCCGCAGCGAGCGGAGATCGAGCACCTCAGCGGACACATCCTGCTCGGCGAGCTGATCGGCGGCTTTCAGCGCGACGGTGAGCGTCTTGGAATGGCAGACGAGCGTGACATCCTTGCCCTCGCGCTTCACCTCGGCGAGCCCGATCGGGACGATGTGCTCGCCGTCCGGAACCTCCCCCTTCTGGTTGTACAGCATCTCACCTTCGAGCACGATGACCGGGTTGTTGTCGCGAATCGCCGACTTGAGCAGGCCCTTGGCGTCGGCCGGCGTGGCCGGGGCGACCACTTTGAGCCCGGGAATGTGGGCGACCCAGCTCTCCCAGGCCTGTGAATGCTGCGAGGCCAGCTGCAGCGCCGCGCCGTTGGGGCCTCGGAACACGATCGGCATGGGAATCTGGCCGCCCGACATGTAGAGCATCTTCGCGGCGGAGTTGACGATCTGGTCCAGCGCCAGCACGGCGAAGTTCCAGGTCATGAACTCGATCACGGGACGCAGGCCGCCCATCGCCGCCCCGACGCCGATCCCGGCGAACCCCAGCTCGGCGATCGGCGTGTCCACCACGCGCTGCGGGCCGAACTCCTCCAACAGGCCGCGGCTCACCTTGTAGGCGCCCTGGTAGACGCCCACTTCTTCGCCCATCAGAAAGACCTTGGAATCGCGCTGCATTTCCTCGCGCAGCGCCTGATTGAGGGCATCGCGGTAGGTGAGCGTGGGCATCAGTCCGCCAGCAGGTCGGTGTAGAGCTGTTCCGGATCGGGGTCGGGACTTTCGTCCGCGAACTTCACCGATTCCTCGACCTCGGCCATCACCTCGGCGTCCAGCGCGTCGAGCCCCTGCTGATCGATCACGCCTTCTTCCTTGAGCTTCCCCGCCAAGTGGGTGATCGGGTCGCGGGCTTTTTGCTCCTCGACTTCGTCCTTGGTCCGGTACACGCCGTGTAACGGGTCCGACATCGAGTGGCCCATGAAGCGATAGGTGCGCACTTCGAGCAGCGTCGGCTGGCACTGCTTGCGCGCCCGCTCGACCGCGCGGCGCGTCGCATCGTAGACGGTCAACACGTTCATGCCGTCCACCAGTTCGGCGGCCATGTCGTAGCTGCAGGCGTGCTCCACGATGTCGGTCACGGCGGCGACGCGCTCGAACGCCGTCCCCATGCCGTAACGGTTGTTCTCGCACAGGAAAATCACGGGCAGCTTCCACACCGACGCCATGTTCATCGTCTCGTGGAATGCCCCGATATTCACCGCCGCTTCACCGAAAAAGCAGACGCACACCTTATTGGTGCCCAGATACTTGCTGGCGAAGGCCAGACCGGCGCCGAGCGGGATGTGCCCACCCACGATGCCGTGGCCGCCCATGAAGCCCTTCTGCGCGTCGAACAGGTGCATCGAGCCGCCCTTGCCCTTCGAGCAGCCCGTGGCTTTGCCGAACAGCTCGGCCATTACGGCGTTCGCCGAAATCCCTTTGACGAGCGCCTGGCCGTGCTCGCGGTAGGAGCAGATGACGTAGTCGTCCTGCTTGAGCGCCGCGAGCGCACCGACGCCGACTGCTTCCTGTCCGATGTAGAGATGGCAAAACCCGCCGATCTTGCCGAGCGCGTATGCCTCCGCCGCTTTCTCTTCGAAGCGCCGGATCAGGAGCATCTGGCGCAGCATCCTGAGGTGCAGCTCGGATTCGACGGGGGCGGGGGCCGGTGCCTTCTTGGGGGATCGTGCCGTTGCCGTCATGCCGTCGCTGCCTCCACTTGCTCCCACGCGTGGTAACTCGAACGAACCAGCGGACCCGATTCCACGTGCCGGAAGCCGAGTGTCATGCCGTAGCGCTTCAGCTCGGCGAATTCATCCGGTGTGTACCATCGCGCAATCGGCAGATGCTGGTCCGACGGCCGCAGATATTGCCCGATCGTGACGATATCGACACGCGCCGCCCGCAAATCGCGCAGCGCGGCGAGCATCTCGTCCCAATCCTCACCCAATCCGCAGATGACCCCCGACTTGGTGAGCAGCGCGGGATTCATGTCCTTGGCGCGGTTCAGCAATTCGAGCGCGCGCGGATACCGGCCACCGGGGCGGGCAATGCGGTAGAGCCGTGCGATCGTTTCGAGATTGTGATTGAGGATGTCGGGCCGAGCCTCGACGATGATGCGGAGCGCGTCGGGATTGCCTTTGAAATCGGGAATGAGAACTTCGATCGACGTCTCTGGCATCCGGCGGCGGATTTCGTCGATGCAGGCGGCAAAGATTTCGGCGCCCCCGTTCGGCAAGTCATCGCGATCCACGCTCGTGATCACGACGTGCTTCAGGCCCATCTGCGCGACCGCGTCTGCCAGACGCTGCGGCTCTCCGGCATCGGGCGGAGCCGGTGTCCCGTGGGCGACGGCGCAGTACGCGCAGTTCCGCGTGCACACGTCGCCCAGGATCATGAACGTGGCGGCTTTGTGCTCCCAGCATTCACCGATATTGGGACAATGGGCCTCTTCGCAGACCGTATGGAGCTTGAGGTCGCGCATCATGTGCTTCAGCGCGACGTAGTTCGGGCCACCGGGCGCTTTGACCTTGAGCCAGGAGGGTTTGCGGGCCGCCTCGCCGCCGGCAGGGGACCGTGAGGGAAGGATCTGCACCAAGGGCGCCGTCATGGACGTCGAAGATAGTCGGAGCCTCAAGGCGCGGGTAGGTCATTTTTCAACCAGACGGTTGATCTCCGTCCCGGTTCTTCAGCAATCGCAGTCTCTCCTCGAGGTCGGCCGACGTACTGAGCGTCCCGTCCGCGATGTCGGCGATCTCCTCAGCTTCCCTCCACTGCCGTTCCAATTCCTGAACTTCGGCGCGTTCATCCACCGCCATCTCGAGCGCCAGCCCGCGCTCCGGCCGCAGGCTCCGCAGCGTCAGTTCGCGGCGGGCAATGTCGCGGACGAGTTGGTCCGGGCCACCGACGCCATCGACCTCGCGCGCGGCGTCCTCGGCTTTGCGACGTCCGCCGCGTGCCAGGTTCAAGTAGGTCAGGCCCTGCCGCAGCACCTGGGTGGCATCGTTACCGGTAACCTGCGCGCCTTCCCCCCGGCAACGGGGGCAGCTGAGGACGACGGCAATGTCGGCGTGTTGGTCGGGGACGACACGAGCGTGTTGAATGTGGCGGGCGCGCAGCTGCATGATACTGCCACAGCGCGCGCAGATCGGGGACTCGACGAGCGGCACTTTACGCCCGCCGACCATACGCAGGTAGACCCAGTCCGCAACGCGGTGGATGTTCCACACGATCACGCCGAAGCCGCCGCCGGCCGCCACGTTGGCGGCGACACCCAAACCGATCGCCGCGACTGTCAGCGGCACGACCACTTTCAGCCGCTCGCGCTGGCGATTGCGGAGCCGCTCCCCGTAGCGCCACGTGGCGAGCTCGACCCGGGGCGGCTTCCCCACGCGCACGAAGGAGTACTGTTCCCAGCGGATCAGCGCGACCTGATCGGTGGAGGCCGCGATTCGCCCCTGACCGGCGGCGCGGGCCACGGCGTCGATCCGCTCTAACCGATCATCGAAGGGAGTGAGATTCCAGCGACTGCACCGAGGACACACGACCCAGAGCCGGCCCTTCCACTCATCGAACGCGAGCCGCCGGCCTACGCCGAGCCCCGAGGGCCCACCATCACCATCAAAGGCTGCGTTGCAGAAGGCACAACTGCGAAACATCCTAGGAAGTAAATCGCTCCGGGGCGAGAGAAGCAATCTCTATCTCGGATGCGCCCGTGGCGATGAGACTTGCGATGATCTCGCCGGTGAGGGCGGCGAGCAGGACGCCGTTGCGGCCGTGACCCGTGGCGTACCACAACCTGCGCACATCGGGGTCGGGTCCGATGATCGGAAGGCCGTCTGGAGTGACCGGGCGCAGTCCCGCCCAGGTTCGTGACGGCGTATCGGGCAAGCTTGGCACGAGACGTTTTGCCGCGGCGACGATCCCCGTGATTCCGGCCTGCGTCACGCCACCAGTGAATCCCACGTGCTCCATCGTGCTGCCGAACAATGCCTCACCACCGCGGGCCAGCACGTACGAGTGGTCATAGTAGAGCACGGTGCGAGGCAGGGTCGTGGGCCACGGCGCAGCCGCCATTTGGCCCCGGACAGGCTCCACGGGAAGCTGCCGCGGCAGGTGGTCGATCTGCGGCGACCACGCGCCTGCTGCGATGACGACGTGTTCCGCTTTGATCTTGCCCGCCGGAATCTCGACCCCGGTGGCGCGACCGAGAATCGTATTGATGCGGTTCACTCGTGACGCGAAGATCCGCACGCCCAGACGTTTGGCATCCGCGCGCAGCGCGCGGGTCAGCTCGGGCGCGTCTACCGCTCCGTCCTCGGGTGCAAACAGGGCGCCAAGACACGGCGCCGCGGCGGGGAAGCGTTCTGCAACATCGTTGGCTTCGAGCCAGTCGCACCGCAGCCCGGCCTGGCGCTGGTGCGCGACGGCATCCCGCAGCCGCTCGGCGTCCGCTTCGGTGAACGCGAGTGACGCCGCTCCGTCGCGCCAAAGGCCAATGTCGATGCCGGTGTCCGCGACGAGGGTCGCAGCGAGGTTTTCGTAGAGCTCGCGGGCGCGCAGCCCGAGCGCGCGGAGGGTTTCGTCGCTGGCCTCGATCTGTGGGGCGAGGATGCCCGCGGACGCGGCCGACGCGGCCGCGGGGTCGGGTCCGGGCTCGCAAATGAGCACGCGCAGCCCGCGCAGCGCCGCGGCGCGCGCACACGCGGCGCCGATGATGCCGCCGCCGGCAATCAGGACTTCACACGACGAAACTTTGTGCGACATTTAGGCGTACGCTGCAGACGCACCGGAAACCACGGAGGGTATCATGTTCCGGAGCATTATCGGGTTCGCAATTCTCGCCATCGTCGCCTGGCTCGGCCTGAAGCTCGTATTCGGGATCGTGGGCAGCCTGTTCGGGATTGCGACGACGGTCCTGACGCTCGCCGTCATCGGCTTCTTCTTCTATATCGCACTGCGGATCCTGAGTCCATCCACGGCCGACCGTGTCCGTGACATGATCAAGGGACGGCCCTCCACTTAAGGCTCCCACGGGAGCGGCTGGCTCGAGTGTGCGTGCACGATCTTCCAGCTGTCTCCCTGGCGTTCACAAATGAATGTGGCCCGGCCGACCTCTCCGCGTCGCTCGGCTTGGTTCACCCAGCGGTAGTCCACTAGGGCCCACGCCCATCGGCCTTCAACCGTAGCGTTGGTGGCCGTGATCAGCACCCGGCCGCCACTGTCGCTGGTTATCCCCGCAAAGCGCGGCGCCGTCAGCCGCACGCGCGCATTGCTCACCACCACCGCCTCCGAGGCGTACAAAGTATCCGCCTTGCGGTCGCGCGCCGCATCGAGCGTGAGCGCCAGTCGCACGACATTCTGTACCTCACCTGTGCTCGAGCCGACGGCCGTCATTTCGTGCGACGGACTGACCGTCCGGGTCGTACACGCGGCGAGCGTGGCCATGAGCAGGACGGCAGCTACGCGTCGAGCCGCGAGAGAACGGACCATGCGAGCAGAGGCAAGAGAATCTCGTGGTGTCCCGTGAGCTGAATGCCGCGGCCGCCCGCCAAGGTCGGCCGCTCCACCACGTTGACGCGCGGCCGGTAATGGCGCTGCATATCGCAGTCGCACGCGGTGAATTTCTTGGGCCGGCCAGCGTTGAGGTTGCGCGCGATCGTGAGCGCCTTGAGGAACACTTCCGGCATCACCACCGCGCTGCCGAGGTTGAGCACGACGCCGCCGTCGTCCAGATCGGGCAAGGCGCCCGCGAGCCGTTTGAAATCGCGGTGGCTGGTCGCGCCGATTGCCGCGCCGTCGGCGCTGGGATGCTGATGAATGATCTCGGCCCCGATCGCGGCATGGACGGTGACCGGCAGCCCCAGCTCGGCGCACGCCACCAGCACCGACACATCGCGTCCGGGAAGATCCCGGCGCGCGCGCAAATACTCGGCGAGCGCCTCGCCGGCGCCCAGTCCGTTCTTTGCGCCGCGGGCGATGGCCGCATTCATCTCACGGCCCGTCTCTTCGGCCATGCCGAACGTCCCGTCGCCCAATCCCGCGGCCACGTCTTCGCTCGTGCCGCCGTAGGCCGCCAGCTCGAAATCGTGAATCGCCGCGCTGCCGTTCATCGCGACGACGCTGACCGCGCGCTTGCGCAGTAACGCAATCAGCAGCGGACCCAGTCCGACCTTGATGACGTGCCCTCCCAGCATCGCGACCACGGCGCGTTTCCCCGCGGCGCCCACGATCTGCTCGACGACGTAGCGCAGGTCCTGGGCGGCGAGGATCGACGGGAGCGCGTCGACAAACGCGGTGAACGAGCGATCGGAAGGAAGCGGAGGCTTGGCGAGAAGAGAGGCGTCGACTTTGTTCGGGCGTTTGGCAACGGGTACGGTCTTGAGTCGGGAAAAGTCCGCTTCCCGGTATTCGGTCATGGCTGGTTCACCCCGGAGGGTTTGTAGTCCTTGAGCTTCAAGGTTAC
The DNA here is from genome assembly GCA_050264615.1 of Gemmatimonadota bacterium. GTDB lineage: Bacteria > Gemmatimonadota > Gemmatimonadetes > Gemmatimonadales > GWC2-71-9 > 20CM-2-65-7. The sequence continues at coordinate 20,995 of JBLNGI010000047.1, read as the reverse complement.
CTGCCCGAACGAGAAGTTGGACTGAATCGCGAGCACCAGGCGCTGCTCGTCGTCGGAGAGCCAGATGCGCGTCTCGGACTTCTCTCCAAAGATGCCGCGCGCCTGCGGTATTCTGGGGCGTACCACGAGCGCGCGCCACTTCTTGCCCGCGACGCTCACGCGGTCGCGACCCAGCACCTCGATAATGACCGGGTTGCGGTCCGGACGGAAATAGCGCGCGTACTCGTACTTCTTGCCCACTTCGAGCGGCACGGTTCTGATCCAGTACAGGAACGCCCCGTCATCGAGCGGCTCCGGGACGGTCGCGAACGTCGTATCCCGCCCTTCCTCTCTATAGAATCCGGAATCGGGATAGATCTCGTAACGCCGCTCGCGGTGCCTGTCGCGCTCGTCTTGAACGGTTGAGAACCGCCGGGAACGGAAGTCATACAGGCCGACCCAGGATTCCATCGTCTGGTCGAGATGATACCAGAGCGCGCCGCCGGTAATGCGAAACCGGAGATGCACCGCTTCCACGCCGTGCACCGTATCGATCCCCATCACCTCCATCACCGCGTTGCCGACGCTGAAGACGCCGTACTTGGCGTTGAACGAGAGCCGTTCGCCTACAGGGAACGACACCGCGGGCGCGGCCCGAATGACCGGCGGCGCCGGCGCCGGGGGGGTCGAGTCGGGCACCACGCCGGTACGAGCGGTGTCCTGCGCCGTGAGCAGCGTGAACCCGGCCAAGGGTGCCAACAGCATCACCGTAGCGCTTTTGCGCGCCGCGCTGATCAGCCCGCGCGAGCGCCAGGCTGACACGAGCTGCTGCCACGGGCTGGAGCGAGACGCGCGCTGCTTGAGGTCGTAGCGCGCGGCGGACGGCACGACCTCGAGGCGCCGCGCGTGCGCCCCCAGGCGGGCGAGCAGCTCCGCATTGGCGGACCATCCCTCCGTGTGCAGCATCGCTGCATCAGCGCCGCGGGTCGCCTGCCGCAGCACGATCAACCGGAGCGCCAGAAAGCCCGAGATCGAGTCCTTGACGCCGCTGCCCACGGGAAGGAGGCGAGGCGCCCACTGGCGCGCCCACCGCTCCTGCCAGGTGCTCGCGCCCTGAATCCGCGAATGTTCCGCAACGACGAGATCCGCCCCCGATTCGAGGTGCTTGACCATCTCCTCCATGGTCTCCGGGCCGTGCACAAAGTCGGCGTGGAGCGTGATGGCGCAGTCGCGCTTGGGCCGGTCGGTGCGCTGCAGCGCCAGCCGGAGCAGCTCTTCCAGGCTGCGCGCGTAGCCCTGGCGGGAGCGATGCTTGATCACCGTCAGCGGCAGCACCCGGGCGTACGAGGTGAGCACGTCGGCGGTCCCGTCAGTGGACGCATCGTCACACGCCAGGATCTGGTACTCCCGCTCGAAGGCGGTGAAGACCTGGCGCACCTTCCACAGGACGAGCCCAACCGTGCTCGCCTCGTTATGAGCCGGAACGCAGACGTAGATCATGGCCCTGCAATCTAGAGAAGTGCCCTATAGACATCCAAGACGTGACCCACCATGGCCTGCGCCGTGAAGCGGGGCGGGAAGGGAACCGGCTTCGGATCCTGCAGCACCTCTACCACCTTCCGCGCCAGAGCCTCGGCGGCGCCGGGTGGCACCAAGACGTCCGGCGGGAGGATTTCCGGGATCCCTCCGGCCGCGGTCGCTACCACCGGCCGCCCCAGGGCCAGCGCATTCAGGATCACGCTGCCGAGGCCTTCCAGCTTCGAGGACATGACGAAAACGCTGGCTTCGGCGATCAGGGCCTCGATGCGATCGATCCAGCCGACCAGGTGTACGCGTCCCTGCAGATCGAGCCGAGTGATCTCCGCGGCCAGCGCGTCCCGTTGCGGTCCTTCACCCGCGATCACCCAATGCAGCTGGGGCTCGAGTGTCCGGGCAGCGCGAGCGGCTCGGATCAGAGTCTTGTGATCCTTGTGATCCACCAGCGCCGCGGCATTCACCGCCAGCAAGGCCTGCGGCGACAACCGCAACCGGCTGCGCATGTCGAGCGGCGGATCGGCGGCGCGGCGAATCTCCTCGGGGTCGATGCCGTCGGGTACGACCGTGATTGCGTCGGCGGCGATGCCGTCGCCGACCAGGACCTGCTTCACCGCTTCCGAAACCGCGATGATGCGATCGGGCCGGCGCCAGGCGCCGAACCGTCCCACATGGAAGTCGACTCGGCGTGTGGCCACGAGCGTGCGCCCCCCCCCCAGCGCAGCCGTTGCGGCCAGGGTGAGCGCGTGACTGTCGTGGACGTGGATGATGTCGGGCCGGAACGCGGCGATCGTGCGCCGCAGGTGCCACCACGCACGGGGATCTAGGCCGAGCTTCCACGCGGTTCCGCGGACCGTGACGCCGTCAGCCGCGGCGCGGCGTGCCAGCTCGCTGTCGTGTTTGGTAACGAGGATTTGTTCGACCTGCGCGTCGCGCGCGAGCTCACGGCACAGCAGCCGCACCTGGTTCTGGCCGCCGCGCCATTCGCGGCCCGAGTCGACCTGTAAGACGCGCATCAACCGGGGCTCGGGGCTAGGGGTTGGGGATTCGGGAGTTCCGAGCCGCCAGCCCCCAGTCCCTAGGCCCTAACCCCGACGCCCGCCAGCACGCGGCGCAGGGCATCGAGCTTGAAGGGCTTCTGGAGAAATGGCCGGCCGAGGTTTTCGAGGAACCGCAGCGTATCGCCGCGAACCGTGTCGCCCGTGGCAAAGATGATGCGATCGGCGACCGCGGGATGCATGCGCGCCAGGGTCTGGAACATTTCGCGTCCTCCCAGGCGCGGCATGCGCAGGTCGCAGATGATGAGATCAAAGGGTTGCATGAGCGCGAGCTTCAGCGCCTGGCTGCCGTCGCGCGCCAGCACCACCTCGTGCCCCCAGCTTTCGAGTGTCGCCTGCATGTAGTGCAGTATGTGCGGCTCGTCATCGACAACGAGCACCCTCAGGTGTTCGACGCGTTCGGGCGGCGTTTGCACCGACGTCCGTCCGCGCGGCGCTGGGCTTACCTCCGCGTGGACGCCTGTCGGCAGCTCCACCGCGAAGGTCGCGCCGCGTCCGATGGACGGGTCGCCCGGATCGACGGTGATGTTGCCGCCGTGCTCTTTGACGATGCCGAGGCAGATCGACAGGCCGAGTCCAGTTCCTTCGCCTTCTGACTTGGTGCTGAAGAACGGCTCGAATACATGCTGGGCCACGGCCTCTGAAATACCGGGCCCGTTGTCGGAGATGTTCACCGACAGGCCGTCCGGCTCGCAGCGCGTGACGATATCGATCCGCCCGCCACCCACGCCCCTTTTGCCCCGCGTGCTCGTGATCGCCTGTGCGGCGTTGTTGATGATGTTGACGAACACTTGCTTGATCTGATTCGCGTGAACCTCGACCTCCGGCAGTCCGGGCTCGAACGTGAGCGTGAGCTCGATGCGCGCGGCCATCAGCTGATTCCTGAGCAATTGATGCGTGGACTCGAGGATCGGGCGGATGGACTGGAGCTGGCGTTCGCCCTCCTGCCGCCGCGCAAACGACAGCAGGTTGCGGACGATCGCGGAGGCGCGCTCGGCCTCCTGCCGAATCACGGCGAGCGGCTCCGCGAGCCGGGGCGGGACGTCCGCCGCCTCGCCGAGCAGATCGCTGAAGCCCACGACCGAAGCGAGCGGGTTGTTGAGATCGTGGGCGACTCCTGCGATCAACTGTCCGATCGCCGACATCTTCTCGGACTGGAGCAGCTGTTCCTGCAGCCGGCGCTTCTCCGTTTGGTCCTCGAACAGCAGAATCGCCGCGCCGGGCTCGCCGGTGGGGATCGCGGTCACCAGAAGAACGCGCTCGCCCGAGCGCACTTCGGCCGGCGTCGCGGCACCCTCGGGAGTAAACAGCTTCGTAATCGGATCGACCCAGGCCGGCGGCAACAGCGTGATCCAGGGCCGCCCGGGCAAGGCGGTCACCGGGAGCTTGATGAGCTCGGCAAACACGCGGTTTGCGCGGCGCACCGAGCCCTCGGGATCCACGTAGCAGATCGCCTGATTGAACGCGTCGACCGTCTGCTCCCATTCGCGCTTCCCGCTCGAGAGCAGCTCGACGAGCCGCGCGTTCTCGAGCGCGATACCCGCCTGGGCGAGCACGGCGCGCGTGAAGAGCAGCGCCTCATTGTTCATCTCGTTGGCGCGGTCGCCTTCCATCGCGAGGGCCCCGATGGTGCGCGACACGGCGAGAATCGGCACGCCCAGCCAGCTCGCCGGCACCGGCGCGGCCACGGTGACGTCGAACGCCGCTGCTTTCGCGGCGACCTGTTCCGGAAACACGAGCGGCCCGCGCCGCAGGGCGAGCTGCAGCAGGGGATCGTCCGTGGTCGCGGGACGGGGTCCGTTGTGGTAGACGACCACGAGCGCGTTCGTGTCGATATCCAGCAGCATGACGGACAACCGGCCCGGCGCGAGCTGATCGGTGAGCGTTCGGGCGACGATCTCCACGATCGACGCCGGGCGGAACGCGCCCGCGAGCTCCTGCGACAGGGTGATCAGCCGCTCTAGCACTGGGGGGGGAGGCCGTCGTCCAGGAAACGGGTCGGGACGCGGGTGGCGGCGTCCACGAGCGCTTCCGCCGATTTGATGAAGCGCACCACGATCGGCAACGAGCCGACCAGGCCGACCTTCCGCTGCATGATGCCCGCGATGGGGCCAAGCTCTTTCCTGATGATCTGCTTCCAGTAGCGGTATTCCGCCGTCAACACGAACGGCGCCTGCTGCGCTTCCGCGCGTGACACCAGCTTGGCGCCACGACACACGCCGCGATCGAGATCGAGCCAGATTCCGACATCTTCGGGCACGCCAATCGCCGGCTGCGCGGGGAGCACCAGCGCCACCGAGCCGTGCGTCCACTCTGTCGACGCTTTGCGATACTCGTCGCTGGCGTTGATGGCGCTTTCGTACGCCGCGACCCACGCGGTCGAAGGAAAGTCGTGCACGCTCATGCGACCGCTCGCGCGAATCCGTCGAACAGCGCCCGCTCGGTCAGATCCTCGGGGTGCCATTGCACGGCGAGCAGCCACGGCGCCCCCGCGTCGACGGGCTCGGCCGCCTCGATCACGCCGTCCTCGGACCACGCCACCGCCCGCAGCCCCGGCGCCAGATCGCGGATGGCCTGATGATGCCGGCTGTTCACCAGCGCCGATTGCGTGCCGAGGGTTTGCTCGAGCAGGGAGCCGGGTTCAACACGGATCACGTGTTTTCCCGATTCGTCCTGGTGCGGGATCGGTCCGGGGCGTTCGCTGTCCAGGTCTTGATACAGCGTGCCGCCGAGCGCGACGTTGAGAATCTGGATGCCGCGACAGATCGCGAGGATCGGGAGTCGGCGTTTCCGCGCGTCGGCGATCAGCGCCAGCTCGGCGGCATCGCGCCCGCGATCGATCTTGCCGAGCCTCTCGTGGGGTTTCGCGCCGTAGCGCTCGGGGCCCACGTCTTCACCGCCGGTCAACACGAGCCCGCGCACCGACGCCAGCGCGGCAGTCGCGCGGTCTGGAGCGAGCATGGTGGGAACGACGAGCGGCACGAGTCCAGCGCCTTCGAGGGCGCGCACATACGCGGTATTGAGCGCGACGCGCTCCTCGCGCCGCGGTGCCGTCACGGCGACGGGCATCGCCGCCGTCGCGATCGTCACGATGTTTGGACTGGGGGGGGTCCGCCGAACAACGGACAACGAGGATTGCTGACGCTCGCCCAGTCCACACGGACCCCGTAGAGGTTCAGGGCCGTGCTCCCGCCGATGACCGTGCCGATGGCCGGGGGGCGCTTCGGCTCCTCCTGGTCGACGATCAGCACGCCCATCGCGCGCTGGGAGGTGTCATCCACGACCAACAGGGCGTAGCCGCGCGCGGGGAAGCCCGCGCCGCGGTACAGCATCGACACGCGTCCCGACGCATCGCGAGTCACGATGACCACGCCGGTGTCGCGCGATTTGGGCTGGAAGATGAGTGTGGGCAGCGAGTCGGGCAGACCGCGGGGCGGGTCGGTGACGACCGCGCGCGCATTGGAGAGCTGCGAGGCGATCAGGGCTGGACCGGCGATCGCGGCAATGCCGCACGTCGGTGAGCCCCTGGTGCCGCCGCTGCAGGCGCCGCCCAGCAGGGCCGCCGTTACGAGGAAGCAGAACGGGCCGGAGCGAACCATAGGCGGCAAATCTAACGCTAATGGGACCAAACGGCGGTCAGGGTCACGGTTCGGACGGGAGCGAGGGTTTCCGGCACGAGATTGTAGACGTAATTCAGCACGTTGGCGGCCAGAAACCGGATCTCCACCGGCCCGCGACGCCAGGAGCCGCGGAGATCGAGGACATTCATGGCCACGCGCCGCGAATCCACGAAGCCTTCCAACTCGATGCTCTCGGGCCGGCTCGCGTAGCGGAAGTCGGCGCCTACGCCGACGGGACCGAGCGTGTACTGCGCGCTCATCGTGATGAGGTGCCGGGGGCGGAATGCGAGCGGTCCCCCCCCCGACGTGCTGTCGCCGCTCAGCCGCCGGTTCGTCGAGAGAAAAGTGTAGCCGAGCGTCGCCGTCAGGCGCTGCGGGATCGGCGCGGCGACGACGCTGGCATCGATTCCCGCGATACGCGCCCGCACGACGTTTTGCAATTGAATCCGGACGGTGTCGGGAGGAATGAGCAGAACCTGGGGCTCGATGAGATCGCGCGCTTCGGTCCAGAAGGCGGCGGCATCGAGTCGCATGAAGCCGAGCAGCGGCGGGCTGATATGACCGACCTCGAACGACCACGCATTCTCCGGCCGCAGTGTGGGATTGGGGATGACCTCGAATCCCAGGGCGAACGTGTGGACGAAGCGTTCCGCCATCGTCGGCGCGCGGAATCCGCGCCCCAGCGATGCCCGCAGCAGGCCGCCGTCTCGTTCGCGGGCGTCGGTCGGGATCGTGATCCCGATTCGTGGGCTGACGAACGCCGTCAGCGAGCCGCCGTCGACCGCCATGAGATCGAGACGAGCGCCGCCGCTGACCCGCAGCGGACCGAGGCGCTGATCGCTCTGGCCGTAGGCGGCGAATTCCGATTGGGAATGAGTTCCAAAGATGTCGCTCGTGACATCAGAGGACGTTCCCTCGGCGCCCACCACCACCGTCCGGCTCGAGTCGGGATGCGATTCGAGCCGTCCCTCCGCGCCGAAGCGGTCGCCGATCCCGAACTCCGTCGCACTGGGGCGGACGTCGGTGAAGTGCGTGCGCAGCCACGAGCCGCGCGCGACCCAGGCGAGCTTGGGCGAAACGGTTCGACGCAGCTGCGCCGCGAGATATCCCTTGCGCGAGTCGGTGCGCGCGCCGGCTTCGGCCCGGTCGATCATGTAGGGCTGGTACACCTGGCCGCGATCGTCGCACTCCCCGCGGTTGCACCAGCTGAGGGGGACGTCGTAGCGGTCCACGGCCCAGGACCCGGACACATCGAGGCGCATGCTCACCGCCGGTTGCCACCGCGCCTTGCCCGCCACATGCGTGTGGTCGCTCTGATCCTGCTCGCGGTATCCATCGGAGTGGCGCTGGCCGCCGGACATCCGGCCGCCGAAGACGTCGGTTCCGTACGACGCAGAGAAATCGCCACTGCCGTGCAGCCCCTGCTCGTCGCGGAACCGCCAGACCGAATGGGGCGGATCGCCCAGCACGCCGCCGGTCAGGCGGACCGCTGCGTGGGTGCCCGTGGGGATCTCGCGCGTCGTCAAGTTCACCACGCCCCCGAAGGCCGCTGAGCCGTACAGGGACGAGCCCGCGCCCTTGAGGATCTCGACACTTTCGATGTCGTCGACCGATACCAGGTCCCAGTTGATGCCGCCACGGTCACCTTGATTCATCGGCACGCCATCGACCGTCATGAGGACGCGCGAGTTGAGACCCTGCACGTATCCTGTCGAGCCCCGCACGTTGATCTGGCCGTTGACGAACTGCACACCGGGGACGTGCTCGATCGCTTCATCGATTCTGCCGACCGCGCGCTGCTGGATTTCCTGCTCGGTGACCAGGGCCACGCTCGTGGGAGGCCGCTCGCCGAAATGCGGCACCTTGTTGCTGATCACATCCACGGGCGGGAGCGACAACGGCGCGAACGAGAGGGTAAACTCGACGCTGGTCGAGTCGCCGCCCGTCAGTGCGACGGCGGTATCGACCCGTGCGTATCCGATCGCCCCGACGAGCAGGCGCACACTGCCGGCGGGGACGTTGACGATGCGGAAGCGCCCGGAGAGGTCGGTGCGGGTCGACAGCGTCGTCCCCGGCACGACGACGCTCGCCCCGGCGATCGCATTGCCCTCGCGGTCGCGGACGCCGCCACGCACGACTCCTTGCGCGTGGAGACATGATGCTCCGAACAGGAGCACCATCCCTAGCGCCGAGGCCCCAACCCGAGCCCCTAGGGGCACGTGACGAAATCCGTCGCGGGGCGCAGATTGTCGAAATCGGCGGTGAAATCGAGGCCGCCGGCGGCCGCCCCGTTCGGGACGGTCACGACGCCGGGCAGCGTGGTGTCGGCGGGGTTGCGATAGTAGCCGGCGACACGCAACAGCGCGGTATCCGCGGCTGAGAGCGTGAGCGCCCCTATCTTTTTCCAAACGGCGACCAGCCAGTGATACGTGCCGGGATCGAGCGGGACGCTGTACTCGGCGACCGAGTCGGCGTAGGGCACCGAGCCCGGAATCGGTGGCCTGCGATTGTTGATGAGATCGGTGCAGCTCTGCGGGAAGGTGGCGTACGCGGCGATGAAGACGTTGTCGGTGCTATCGGGAATCGCGCCGCGGAATCGCAGGGTGCCGCACGCGCCGACCAGCGTGGGCGCGCAGATCGGCTCCGGCTGAAGCCCGCCGCCACAGGCAGCCAGGAACGCCACAGGAGCGACGCACACCCAATGCCAGCGCATGCCAGCAATCTGCGCCCGACCGGAGATGCGTCAACTTGACCGTGGTTTTCCGGTGGAATAACGTTGGCGCATGCCCGTGTACGAATATCACTGCAAGGCGTGTGACGCGCTGTTTACGCGCAGCGAATCGATGGCGGACCATTCTCGAGAGTCCCGTGCCCGTCCTGCCTGTCCGAAATGCGGTTCACGGTCCGTGGAGCCCGTCTTCTCCGGTTTCTTCGCCAAAACCGTCCGTAAGAGCTAAGCAAGGTCACTGACCTGTTCGAGCGCCTGCGGGATGCGTTCCGCGCTGCCCTCGACGCGGCGTCCACTCCGGATCTGCGCACCCTCACGCGCCAGATGCGCGAAGCGGTCGTCGACGCCAGGGTCGCCGTTCAGGAGATCCAGGAGGCGGTCGCGCGCACCGATCGAGAGCTGGCCGCGGAGCGGCAGCGGCTCGCGGATGCGGAACGGCGCGGCCGGCTCGCCGGGGAGATCCAGGATCAGGAGACGGTCTCGGTCGCGGAACGATTCACCGCCAAGCATCGGGAGCGCATCGGCGTCCTCGAGCGCAAGCTCGCGGCGCAGCGTGAAGAGCTCGCGCTGGCGCAACGGGAGCTGGACGACATGCAGGCCCAACTCAAGGCCGCCGGGACGGCGCAGCCCGGGACCGAACGGGCCTGGCGGGACATCGAGGAAGCCGGCGGTGCCAGACCCGGGACGGACCTTCAGGACGAGCTGCTGAAGTCGGACATGGATCGGGCCGCGCGCGAAGATGCCGCCGCACGCCAGCTCGAGGAGCTGAAAAAGAAAATGAGAAAGGAATAACCTGTGCTCTTCCTGCTGCTCCTCCAAAACCTCCACCAAGCTCTCCCTCCTCCACCATCCGCCCCAGCTGATTTTCTCAAACGCGCGCACACCTACAGCATCGTCGCCTACGACTCGGTCACGGGCGATCTGGGCATCGCCGTGCAGTCGAAGTTTCCCAACGTCGGCGGGCTCGTGCCGTGGGCGCGCGCCGGCGTCGGCGCGGTTGCGACCCAGTCGCTGAGCAACACCGACTACGGCGAGAAAGGACTCGAGCTCATCGCGCGCGGCGCCACCGCGCCGGAGGCGATGCGGATCATCATGCGCAGCGACCCCCGCCCGTCCCAGCGCCAGGTGGGGGTGGTCGATGCGCGCGGCAACGCAGCGAGCTGGACCGGCGACTCGACGTTCGATTGGGCGGGAGGACGAACCGGCGGCCGGACTGCCGGTCAGCCTGACGGCCAGGTCGGTGGCAAGGGACAGATGATCACGGGCTACGGCTACGCCGCGCAGGCGAACATCATGGTTTCGGATGCGACCGTCAGAAACATGGCGGACACCTTCGAGCGCACGCGCGGCACGCTCGCGGACCGGCTGCTGGCGGCGCTCGTCGCGGGTCAGGCGGGTGGCGGAGACAAGCGGGGGATGCAGTCGGCGGCATTACTCGTCGTCCGTGCGGGCGCCGGCTACCTCGGCGCCACCGATCGATACATCGATATTCGCGTCTACGATGCTCCTGATCCGATCAAGGAGCTGCAGCGGTTGTACGAGCTCCACAAGCTCTACTTCTTCACCACCGATTCCGCCGATCTCGTCCCGATCACGCCGGCGCTGCGGAAGGAGCTCGAAGCAATTCTCCTGGCCGAGCCCGCCCATCAGCGCGAGAAATGGCTCGCGGCGCCGCAGCCGTCAGTCAACGAGGCATTTCTCACCGCGCTCGCGAACTTCATGTACTGGGAGAATTACGACGTGCGGGTGCGCATGGACGGGAAAATCGATCGCGTGGCTCTGGATGATATTCGCAAGAATCGCAAACGCCGATAATTGCCGTCCGCCTTCTGCCGTCAGCAGACGGCTGATGGCAGAACGCTGAGGGCTCCATGGACGTGAAACGCGGCCGGATGGTCTTTCTGGGCTACGGCAAATACTGGCGCTCCGATCGCATTCTCGGGTTGATGCCGATCGAAACGGGCCGAGGGCCGGGGCAGCGCACGAACGTGTTCATCGAAGGGCGCGACGAGCCGATCGTCGCCTCGCGCACCGAGGAGAGCATCCTCGAAGACATGGGGGCGACCGACGACAGCTTCCAGCTCGAAGCGCTGCGCGAGGCGACCCGCGAGCTGCTCGAAGCCTTCCATGAGTTCTCTCCGGTGCTGCGGCGCGCCCTGCACAACGAGCATCATTTCGACGTCGAGAAGTGGGAGCAGCGCCTGGGCGGCCTGCTGAGACCGATGGAGCATCCCGATCCCGCGCAGCAGGACGATCTCTTCGACTGAAAGGATTGGCATGACGCAGCCTGGAGTTGCGCAATCCGACCGGGGATGGTTCGGCCACCCCCGTGGGCTGTCGACGCTGTTCTTCACCGAGATGTGGGAGCGCTTCAGCTATTACGGCATGCGCGCGTTCCTCATCCTTTATATGACGAAGGCGCTCGGGTTCACGGATGCCGACGCCGGCGTCTCGTACGGCAATTACGTCTCGGCGGTCTGGCTCACGCCGATTCTCGGCGGCCTGATCGCGGACCGCTGGCTCGGGCAGTACCGCAGCGTGCTGTACGGCGGCATCCTGATCGCCCTGGGTCACTTCTCGCTCGCGTTCCCCGCGCTGCCGTTCTTCTATGCAGGCCTCACCCTGATCGTGCTCGGTACCGGCCTGCTCAAGCCCAACATCAGCGCGTTGGTGGGGTCGCTGTACGAGGCCGGCGATGAGCGGCGCGACGCCGGCTTCTCGATCTTCTACATGGGCATCAACCTCGGCGCGTTCATCGGCCCGTTCATCGCCGGAGGACTCGCCGAAAAGGTCGACTGGCATCTCGGGTTCGCCTGCGCGGGGATCGGCATGCTGTTCGGCCTCGCGCAGTACGTCCTCGGCAAGAGCCGGCTCCAGCCGGGTATCGACCGCCTCGCGCGCGCCAAAACCGCGCAGGCGGCGCCTGCGGCGCCAGGTGCGGCGCTTGCCGGAAAGCTGACGGGCGACGACTGGCGCCGGATCGCGGCGGTACTCGTGCTGTTCCTGTTCGCGTCGCTGTTCTGGGGCGCCTACGAGCAGGCGGGATCGACCCTCAGCCTGTTCGCAGACCGGTACGTGAACCTCGAGTTCCTCGGTATCAAGTTGTACGCGTCGTGGTTTGCGTCGATTCAGGCCGGCTTCGTGATACTGCTGTCGCCGTTTTTCGCCTGGCTGTGGGTCCGGCTCGGTTCGCGCCAGCCCTCGAGCCCCGCGAAATTCGCGCTCGCGCTCATGTTCGTGGGACTCGCGTTCATTTTTCTCATCCCGGCGGGCTCGATGGCTCAGCAGGGCATCAAGGTGTCCCCGATGTGGCTGGTCTGGGCCTATTTCATTCAGGAGCTTGGCGAGCTGTGCCTGAGTCCTGTCGGCCTCTCGCTCGTCACGAAGGTCGCGCCGGCGCGCCTCGTGAGCCTGCTGATGGGGATGTTCTTCCTGTCGAACGCGCTGGGGAACTGGCTGGCGGGCTGGGCGACGCGCTTCGTTAGTACGGCGCCGCTCACGATGCTGTTCGGCGTGACAGCGGCGATCACGATCGGCGCGGGACTGATTCTGTTCCTGCTGCTACGTCCGATCCGCAATCTGATGGGTGGCGTGAGATAGGGACTAGGGCCTAGGGCTGGGGACTCGGGGTGCGAGAACCCTAGTCCTCACCCGAGCCCCCAGTCCCCACCCGAGCCCCCAGTCCTCACCCGAGCCCCGAGTCCCCAACCCTAGTCCCACCTACATCGGCTGCTCCGCGTAGTGGCATGCCGCGGTATGCGCGGGCGTAGTCTCGCGCAACGGCGGCGCCTCCGAGCGACAGCGCTCGCTCTTCAGCGGATGCGGGCACCGCGGATGGAACGGGCACCCCGGCGGCGGATTGGCGGGTGAGGGGATATCGCCCGAAAGCACGATCCGCTGTTTGGCCGCGCGGGGAGTGGGCTCGGGCACCGCTGACAGCAGCGCGCGCGTGTAGGGATGGCGCGGCTGCGCGTAGATCTCCGCGGCGGGTGCGCGCTCGACGATCTTGCCGAGGTACATCACCGCCACGTCGTCGGCGATGTGCCGAACGACGGCGAGGTCGTGCGCGATGAAGAGATAGGTCAGGCGCCGGCGTGCCTGGAGGTCGGCGAGCAGGTTGAGCACCTGCGCCTGCACCGAGACGTCGAGCGCGCTGACCGGCTCGTCGCACACGATGAACTGCGGGGCGACCGAGAGCGCGCGCGCGATCCCCACCCGCTGGCGCTGCCCACCCGACAGCTCGTGCGGGTACCGCTTCGCGAACTCCGCATCCAGTCCCACCTCGTCGAGCAGCGCGGAGACCTCGCCCGTGAGCGCGTGGATCTCGAGCGGCTCGCGCAGCGTCTCCGCGACAGTCAGGCGCGGGTTGAGCGAGCTGTACGGATCCTGAAACACGATTTGCATCTTGCGGCGCAGCGCCCGCAATGGCCCTGCATCGAGTGCGAACACGTCCTTGCCGTCGAACACCACCGTGCCGCGCGTCGGCTCCTGCAGCCGCAGCATCGTGCGGCCGACGGTCGTCTTTCCCGAGCCCGATTCCCCCACGAGTCCGAGCGTCTTGCCTGCGGCGATGGTGAACGAGACGCCGTCCACGGCGCGGACCGGCGGCCGGGGGCGCCCCAGCCCGAACCAGCCACGCTCGCCGGCGTAGTGCTTCACCAGATCGCGTACCTCGACCAGCGTCATCGCTTCACCTGCCGCCGCTCCGGCTCGGTGACGAGCCAGCAGCGCGCCGTGTGACCGGGGGATCCGGTGTCGAGTAGTCCGGGTTCCTCCAGGCACTTCTCCCAGGCGTACGGGCAGCGCGGCCGGAACCGGCAGCCGTCGGGCCAGGCGGTGGCGGCCGGCACCTGTCCCGGAATCGCGTGCAGGCGCGCGCGGGGGGCGTCGATGCGTGGCACAGCGGCGAGCAGGCCCTCGGTGTAAGGGTGCGTCGGCTGCTCGAACAGGCGCTCGGTGGGCGCGGTCTCCACCACGCGGCCCGCGTACATCACCACCACGCGGTCGGCATGACCGGCGACCACGCCGAGGTCGTGCGTAATGAGCAGCACCGCCATGCCCAGCTCCTGCTGCAGCCGATCGAGCAGCTCGAGGATCTGGGCCTGAATCGTGACGTCGAGTGCCGTCGTGGGCTCGTCGGCGATCAGCACTTTGGGGTGGCAGACGAGCGCCATCGCGATCATGACGCGCTGGCGCATCCCGCCCGAGAGCTGATGCGGATAGTGATCGACGCGCTCCTCAGGATCCGGGATCCCCACCAGGCGCAGCATCTCGATGGCCCGGGCCCGGGCCGCGCTGCGGGAGAGGCGCTGGTGAATGATCGCGGCCTCCGCGATCTGATCGCCGACGGTGAACACGGGGTTCAACGACGTCATCGGCTCCTGGAAGATCATGGCGATCTGATTGCCGCGGACGGCGCGCAGCTCCGGCGCGGGCAGCGCGAGGAGGTTGCGCCCGTCGAACTCGATGACGCTGCCGGGGAGAATGTGCCCGGGGGGCTCCGGCACGAGGCGCAGGATCGACAGCGACGTCACGGTCTTTCCGCAGCCCGATTCGCCGACGATGCCCAGCGTCTCGCCGGGATAGAGGTCGAAGGAGACGTCGTCGACCGCACGGGCAGTGCCCTTGCCGTGCTCGGTGACGAAATAGGTCTTGAGATCGCGGACGCGCAGGAGCGCCGGAGTGACCGGGGCGGGGGGGGGGGCGCTCATGCCGGCTCCTCGCGCGGATCCAGCGCATCCCGCAGCCCGTCGGCGATCGCGTTCAGCGACATCACGACCAAAGAGATAGCGAGACCCGGAAAGAGTGTGGTCCACGGCGCGCTGTAGACGGTCGACGCGCCATCGGCGATCATGTTGCCCCAGCTCGGGTCCGGCGGGGCGACCCCAATGCCGAGAAACGAGAGGGACGCTTCGAGCAACAGCACGTTTCCGACGCCCAGCGCCGCCGATACGATGATCGGTGCGGCGGCGTTCGGCAGAACGTGGCGAAAGATAACGCGTGCGCCACCGGCGCCGAGCGCGCGGGCTGCCACCACGAAATCGCGCTCGCGCAGCGACAACACCTCCGCGCGGACCAGCCGGCTCGTCCCGAACCACGACGTCAAGCCGATGGCGAGCACCAGCGCGGCAAACGGCAGGCCGTCCCACAGCGCGACCACCATCAGCAGAATGAAAATGCGCGGCAGCGCGAGCCCCACGTCGACGCTGCGCATCAGCAGCGGATCGATCCAGCGCCGGTAGTAGCCGGCGAGCGCACCTACCATCGTGCCGAGCGAGATGGCGACGAGGGCGCCCAGGGCACCGATGCCGAGCGACACCCGGGCGCCCCATACGACCCGGCTCCAGACGTCGCGGCTCAGCACATCGGTGCCGAGAATGAACGTCCAGGACGGCGCCTGGTTCTTCAGCTGAACGATCCCGAGCTGCTCGTTGGGGGAATAGGGGGCGACGAGGGGCGCCGCGAGCGCGATGATCACCAGAAACGACATGATCCCCACGCCCCACGACGTGGTGCGATGCTTGAAGAAGCGCCGCCAGCGATCGCGTCCACCTCGCAGGGCGCGGTGGCGCAGCGCGCGCACCGTCTCTGCCGCCAGCACGAGCGCGACGATCAGCGCGAGCCAGGTTCCCAGCGTCATGCCGTCACGATTTCCGTCGTCACGTCGGCGCGCACCCGCAGCCGCGGATCAGCGAGCTCGAGCAGGATGTCGGCGAGCAAATTGCCCAGCACGACCACCGTACTCGCGATCAGGGCCGTTGCGGTCACGAGCGTGTGGTCACGCGTCAGAATCGCATGGAATGCCAGCCGGCCCATGCCAGGCCAGGCGAAGATGGTCTCGATCAGCACGGCCCCCGTCAGCAGGAACGGGAAGGCGAGGCCGAACCTGGTGATAAAGGAAAGCAGCGCGTTGCGGAGCTGGTGGTGCAGCACGACGCGCCGCTCGGGAACGCCTTTGGCGCGCGCGGTGCGCACGTAATCCTGACTCGCGACGTCCAGCATCGCCGCCCGCTGGAACCGCGCCGTTCCCGCGGCGCCCACCAGTCCCAGGGTCGCCGCCGGCAGGAGCAGATGCCAGAGCCGGTCCGCGGCGCAATACAGGGAATCGACGGTCGGGCAAAAGATGGGATCGTTCGCCCCGCCCACCGGAAACCAACCGAGTTTTTCGGCAAACAGCAGCAGCAGGATCAGGGCGAGCCAGAACGTCGGCAGCGAATAGACGAAGAGCGTGACGTTGCCGAGCAGCAGATCCGGCACGCGATTCACCCGACTCGCCTGGTAAATGCCGATCATCAGGCCCAGCACGAAGTCGAGCAGTAAAGCGGCCGCGCCGAGCTGCAGAGTGAACGGAATGGTTTCGGCGAGCGCGTCGCGCACGGGACGGCGCAGCGAGAACGAGTAGCCGAGGTTGCCGTGCGCCAGCGCGACGAGGTAGCGCCGGTACTGCTCGGGCAGCGGCTGGTCCAGGCCGAACTGCCGTTTGAGCTCGAGGCAGACGGTGGGGTCGACCGGTTCGTCGGAAGGGCACGGCTCGCCGGGCGCGAGGTGAATCAGAACGAAGACGAAGGTGACGACGGCGACGATGATGGCCACTGAGGCGACGAGTCGCCGCAGGAGCCAGGCTGCGCCGGTCATCTAGTGCTCCACGCGGTCTCGATCGATCAGCCGGTCAGGAGGAATGCGCCAGGTGCGGAGCAGCGCCGCCCAGGAGTCGGGGCGGATCTGCACGTTCTCGATCCGCTTGTGCACCGCCGCGATGTTCTCGAGCGAGTAGAGGAAGATGCCCGGGGCATCCGCATTGATCGTATTGATGGCGGCGCGCCAGAGACCGCGCGCCCGCTCCTTCGTCGGGGATGAAATCGCCAGGTCGACCAGCCGCTCGAATTCCGGGTTGTGGTAGCGGACGTAGTTCGACCCGCCCAACCCGCTGAGCGTCCAGCTCTGGGTGATGCCGCTGCCGGGCGAGGGGTCGTTGTTGCGGGACAGCACCGACGCGTCGAAGTCGCCGGCGCTCAGGCGCTGGTTGACGACGGCGAACTCGAGCACATCGATGTCCACGCGCGCGCCGACTTTGCGGAATTGCTCCTGGAGCAGGAGCGCGTATTGCCGGCGCAGCACGCTCGTGGCCGGTACAAGAATGCGGAACGCCAGTGCCTGCCCGTCCTTTTCGCGGACGCCATCACCATCGTGATCGCGCCAGCCGCGCGCGGTCAGGATGCGCTTGGCCTGCACGGTATCGTACGGCAGCTGTCGGATCTCCGGATCCCAGATCCAGAGCAGCGACGACATCGGGCCGGGCGGGACCCTGCCCAGATCGCCGAGCGTACTCTTGACGAGACTGGCGCGGTCGACCGCCATGGTGAGCGCTCGGCGCACGTCGCGATCACTGAAAATCGGATGCGGCCGTGATGTGTCGCCGCTCGCGCGCAGATTGAACCCGAGATAGGTGTAGACGCTGCCGCGGAACGGATGGAGGGCGAGCTGCGGCGCGGCGCGGGCGCGCTCCACGTTCTCCGGCGTCACGAGCTGCTCGCGCACGTCGGCCTGATCGGCGATGAGCTGCGTCACCCCGACCTGCAGATTGGGCGTGAACCGCCAGATCAGGCGGCGAATGCCGGGCCGGCCCAGAAAAAACGTCGAATCGGCCTCGAGCTCGATGGACTGCGCCGACTGCCAGCGGACGAAGCGGTATGGCCCGCTGCCCGTCGGCGCTCGCCCGAACGGCGCCGTCTTCCACTGGTCCCGGGGCACGGAGCGCAGCAGGTGCGCCGGCAGGATTCGCATGTGGTAGACCGCGTCATAGAACATCTCGGGATAGCGCTCACGGAACCGGAACACGGCTGTGAGCGAGTCCCGCTGCGTCACACTGGCGATGCGCCGCAGCTGAGGGCGGAAGGGCGAGCCAACCGCGGAATCGACGTACGCGTCGAACGTGAATTCGACGTCGGCGGCGCTCACCCGCTGGCCGTCCTGCCAGCGCGCGCGGGGATCGATATGGAACACCAGCGTGAGCGGACCGTCCCACTCCCAGCGCTCCGCGAGCAGCGGTTGGAAGTCTTCATCGCCAACGGTGTTGGTGGACATTCCCACGTCGGCCAGCTTGAGGAACAACTGCTCGCCGATGTCGCGCGCCACGATGTCCTCGGTGGAGGGCGGCAGCAATGTCGGCGGCTCGGCGAGGGCGGCGTTGATGACCGTGCCGCAGTAGGAGCCGGTGCAGCCGCCGGGGCGCTCGCATCCGGCGAGCGTGGCAACGGAGAGAATTGCAAAGCTCATGAAGGAGGTACGCAATGACATGGCGCTTAAGATTTCACCCCGCGGCGACAGAAGCAATGTCGGACGGCCGGACGGCCTGACGGCCCGACGGCCAGTGAGCGATTATCGCGTTCGAGACCTCATCAAATGTGACCTGACGTCCCAAGATCTCCGCGAGGGTCGTCTCGCCACCAGCGTTCGAAACGATCTCTTGGGATCCGTCCAATAGAACCGACCCGTGCTGCAGAAACGCGTCCCGTTTTCGCACCTGGGCAGACCCCACGAGTTTGCGCCCCCCGACCAGAATCTCACCGCCCGCAGGAGCAGCGAAGCAGGCGGCCGGACGGTCGGACGGCCGGACGGCCGGCGCATCGGCAAGGCGCGCGTCCACACCCAGCGTCCGGAGCGCGCTGGCGAGCCGCGCGTGGATCTCGCGGTACGCGCGTCGCAGTGAGCCGAAAATCGCGATCGGCGCGGCGACGGCGTAGGTGACCTCGTCGTCATGCCAGACCGCTGCGCCGCCTGTCGGTCGGCGCACGACGGGAACGCCCTCGTACACAACATGTTGGTTTCGACCGATGGAGAGTGTCGCGGGATCCCAGCGATACAGACGCAAGAAGGCGCGTCCCGAGCGTAAAACCTCCTCGAGGAGCGCCTCGTCGGTTTTCATGTTCTCGACGCCCGAGCGGCCCGCAGCGTCGACAATCAGGTGCCACAGGCCGTCCGGCCGTCCGGCCGTCCGGCCGTCAGACTTCAGCGTACGCCTCCACCGGCGGGCACGTGCAGATCAGGTTGCGATCGCCGAACGCGGCGTCGATCCGGCTCACGGGCGGCCACACCTTGTGCTCGCGTGTGGCCGGGGTGGGGAATCCGGCGCGCTCGCGGCTGTACGGCCGGTCCCACGTGTCGGCCAACAGGTCCGCCAACGGGTGCGGCGCGTTCCTGAGCACGTTGTTCTCGCGGTCCGCTTGACCGGTCTCGATCTCGCGGATCTCGGCGCGGATCGCGATCAAGGCATCTACAAAGCGATCCAGCTCGACCTTGGGTTCGCTCTCGGTCGGCTCGACCATCAGCGTCCCCGCCACCGGGAACGACACGGTCGGCGGATGGAAGCCGTAATCGATCAGCCGTTTCGCGATGTCCTCGACGTCGATGCCCGCCGAGGCCTTGAACGGCCGGGTATCGATGATGCATTCGTGCGCGACCAGACCGTGCTGCCCCGCGTACAGCAGATCGTAGTCGCCGCCTTCCTGCAGCCGGCGCGCGATGTAATTGGCGCTGAGAATCGCCACCTTGGTCGCCAGTGTCAGACCATCCCGACCCATCATGGCGATGTACGCCCAGGAGATCGGCAGGATAGATGGACTCCCCCACGGTCCGGCGGACACGGTACCGGCGCTCGCGCCGAGCGGGATGCCGACATCGATCACCGGGTGCGTCGGCAGATGGGGCACGAGGTGCTCGGCGACGCCGATCGGACCCATCCCCGGTCCGCCGCCGCCGTGCGGAATGCAGAATGTCTTGTGGAGATTCAGATGGCACACATCGGCCCCGATGTCCCCAGGCCGGCACAGCCCCACCTGCGCGTTCATGTTGGCGCCGTCCATGTACACCTGGCCGCCATGCTGATGGACGATCTTGCAAATCCTCTTGATCGACGCCTCGAACACGCCGTGCGTCGACGGGTAGGTCACCATCAGCGCGCCGAGTGTGTCGCGATGCTCCTGCGCCTTCGCCTCGAGATCGGCGACGTCGATGTTCCCCTGCGTGTCCGTCTTTACCACCACGACCTGCATCCCGGCCATCACCGCGCTCGCCGGGTTCGTGCCGTGCGCCGATTGCGGGATGAGGCAGGTGGTGCGATGGGCCTCACCGCGATGCTGGTGATAGGCGCGAATCACGAGTAACCCGGCGAACTCGCCCTGGGAGCCCGCGTTGGGCTGCAACGAGACCCTGGCGAAGCCGGTGATCTCCGCGAGCCATTCCTCCAGCTGGCGGAAGAGCGTGGCGTAGCCCTGCGCCTGGGTGCGGGGCGCGAAGGGATGCAGCCCGTTGAAGCCGCGCCAGGTGATGGGAATCATCTCCGTCGTGGCGTTGAGTTTCATCGTGCAGGAGCCGAGCGGAATCATCGCGGCCGTGAGCGAGAGATCACGGTCCTCGAGCTTTTTGAGGTACCGCAACATCTCGGTTTCGGAGTGATGCGTATTGAAGACGGGATGGGTGCAGAACGGCGTCGTTCGGGCGAACGCGTCCGGAATCGCTGATGCGTCGCTCCGCTGCGCGCCGACGTCCCGTCCAATCGGTCCTGCAAACACCGCGATGACATCGGCCAGATCCTCATCCGTGACCGTCTCGTCGAACGCCACGCCGATCCGGGGGGGCGTCTGCGACAGGGTACGCAAATTGATTTGCCTGGCGCGTGCCGCATCGAGGATCCGCGGCAGCACGTCCGGCGCCACGTCCACGGCGATCGTATCGAAATAGGCCCGATGCACCAGGCCGTATCCCAGCTTCTCGAGCGCGGTTGCGAGCGCGACCGTATTGGCATGGACCCGGCGCGCGATGCGGCGCAATCCTTCGGCGCCGTGGTACACCGCGTACATCGCCGCGACGACGGCGAGCAGTACCTGCGCGGTGCAGACGTTGCTCGTCGCCTTCTCGCGCCGGATGTGCTGTTCGCGAGTCTGCAGCGCCATGCGCAGACCCATCCGGCCTGCGCGGTCCTTGGAGACGCCGATGATGCGCCCCGGCAGCAGGCGCTTGAACTCGTCGCGCGCGCTGAAGAACGCCGCGTGCGGGCCGCCGTAGCCGAACGGCACGCC
>JBLNGI010000046.1:0-3901 GCA_050264615.1 Gemmatimonadota bacterium | reverse complement strand
CATCACTACAACTTCGAACGATTCTCGCTCGCCCTCATCGGCTCTGGCGTGCGCGGTATCGAACGTGGCAACCACGCGCTTGTCGAATTTGAAGCTGAGTTGCGATATACAGTCTGTAGCGATCGAACTTCCCTGTCGGCGTGCGGAGAGTTGTCTCGTCAATGTCCTTTTCGCACAATTCCGGGACTCGATGGCTCGTTTCTTTCATCCTTCACGCATTATGCGGGCCGTGCGCCCAGCAGGGCGATTCTCTTGCGGGTGAAAGTCCGCCACACCCTCGCAGGGGGGATGCGTAGACAAGAGGCCGGGCAGATCCCGGCGGCCGCGTGTCGCGAGGCACGCGGAGGGCAGGGTGTCCATCGCGAGATGGAATCCGAAGGGCCTGCGTCGAAGCTCCGGGCCGTAGCCGAAGGCGAGAGCCAGGCGAACCGGTCGGCCACGAACGCGCTGATCCGAGCCCGCAGCCTGAGGGCGAAGGAAATACCTGCGGAGCGCGTTCAAGCACATGGTGTGTGCGGGCGGCACGGAGCGACAGAGGAGCGCTTGACCTGGGGAGATCTCGTTGCGTCCCGATGAAGGTGTTTCATGCCGCGGTCAGGGCCGAAGAGCCAGAGGGGAAGGCTGAGCTATAACCGGGATCCCGCCGACCCTCGATCCGTACGGCTAACGTGTATTGACTACAACGGTATCCACGAGGAGAATGAACTGACTTTGTGTGTTCGGCTGCTACGCATATGTCCGATGAAGGAGGGGAGAGAAGACTCGATGCGAAGAACTTGCGCTCGCCTCTTCACGTATCTTGCGATCGGTGCGAGCGTGTTGACCGCACCGGCACCGTGCGTGGCTCAGGAGACGTCGCAGGTCGCGAAGGATGGCGTGCTCGGCGCCATCGCCAAGTCGTTGACGGGCGACGTGTACGCCGAGCCCTCGAGATGGCGGGAGCTGTCCCTGCGCAACTTCTTCACAGAAGGCTGGGACGAGGCGTGGGTCAGTCCGCCGCCCGGCGGGGGCGGTGCGCCGAGGCAGGGCTGGCTCAACGCGTTCGACGGCGTGTTCTACCGGCTGGGCATTGCGACCTACGGCTACGCACACAATTTCCTCGACAACGGCGATCAGCACTCGGGCCAGCTCCAGTTCTATCTCCCCTTCAACCGGCGGTTCGAGTTCCGGGTCGACACCCCGGTGGTTTCGAACCGAGGGACGAGCGGGACCGACTCCGAGACCAATTTCGGAGACCTTCAGATCGTCACCCGGTTCCTGGTGTCCGAGACGCGTGACGTCACGCAGTCGTTCAACGTCGCGTTCCGCGTGCCGACCGGCGATACGTTCAACGTCAACGGCGTGGCGGCGATCACGCCGACCTACGAGTTCTGGACCAACTGGTGGCGGGGGCTCGTGATCCGCGGTGGCGCCGGATTCTTCGTCCCGTATGGCCACCAGAGCGTCGACGAGGTCGGCGCTCGCGCTGCCCTCACCGCCAATCTTGCCGCCGGCTACTACTTCACCCCGCACGGCGCGACGCCGTTCGGCGATCTCGTGTTCTACCTGTCCGCCAACTTGGCCCAGACGATCGACGGGAACGGCCCCAGCCGAAACACCGTGACGCTCACTCCCGGCGTCCGCACGCATCTCGGGAGCAACTGGTATCTGCTCGGCGGCGTCGAGGTGCCCGTGACGCACGTCAAGCCGTTCGACTATCAGATTCTTGGCGGGCTGATGAAAGTGTTCTGAGGCGACGCCTCCGTCATTCTCGACGAACATGTGATTCGCTTCGGGGAGCTTCCCTCAGCGTTCCGTGATCGGCGCGTCCGGGCGGTCCTCCTCGAAACATGCGCGGTAGATCCATCGGCGCGGAGCGCGCCGATGATGGGTGCGATCCAGAAGAGCCAGAGCTGTCCCAGCGCCCACCCGCCCGCGAAGAGGGCCCTTGGGATCGACCACGTCCGGTCGTCCGGTTGCGGGCATCGCGCGCAACTCGGTCCGCAGCGCGTCGCGACGCTGCTCGCGCACGGCAATGGCCTTCATCACGCTCTCCAGCGGGCCGTGGTCGGCGATCGCCTCCGCGTGACGCGCCAGCTCGCCCTCGAGGCGCTGGAGATCGGCCCTCAGCTCGTCACGTCGTGTGTGCGCTGAAGCGCGGGCTTCGATCTCCGCGATGAGCGACTGGACTTTCGAATCCATGGCGCGACACTTCGAGCTCGATTCAAGTCCGCCCCCGCGATATCAGGACCGGGTCCGGGCGGGCGCGGCCCTAGGCTGCCGGGTTGTATCTCAGTTTGAATCGAGTTCTCCTTGATCAGCGCGTTGGCAGCACGGACCGACATCCTGCCCATTGATCCGGCGCAGCCCCATTTGGCTCGTCGGGCGACCGCATCGGCTACAGCGCGTCACCGGAGTCGGCGAATGTCCCCAGGCGCGCGGGGCGGGCCCGAGCCGTCGCTCGAGCCGGTCGCCGCTTTTGTGCCATCGTCTCGCCGGGCGGGGTTTACCGAGCGCCATCGTTCCCCGCATCGACGAACGTCGGCCCTTTTGCGTGGACGCCGGGCGACATCCTGCCTGGAGAGCCGGTCACTCATGAGGCGCTCACCCTTGTCCCTTGCTCGCTCCGATGCTCACCGACTCCGACTGGCTCATGCTCGTCGAGGCCGGCGAGCACGGTCGCCCACCGCCTGTGTCGGCCGCTGTACGCGCTGTTGCGTGACGGCGCAGAGTTCCGGCACTGAAATGGCGAACGGCTCGGCATCTCGGCCGTGGCGCGCAATGCTACACTGGGGCGCCCGTGTCGCACGAGCGCGCGTCGAGGCGCACCGAAACCAGCCGATTTTGCTGCGTTTGCCGGAGGTGTCCGTGTTGCACCTGGTGTGTAGCTGCTGGATCGAGCGAGCGAACCGGAGGTGATGTCTCGGTGACCGGATCGGTGGCTGGTCTCTGCGACCTCGACAGTGCGCTCTTGACCCTCCTGCCGGACATGTCCGGTGCGCTGCTCCGTGTGTCGCCGCGGCAGATGGACGCGGAGATCGAGGGGTGGCTCGAGCGGCTCGTCGGGCTGCTCTCGGTCGATCGCATCACGCTTCTGCAGATGTCGGCCGAGGGCTCCGGCCTGCATTCGACCCACAGCGCCGCCGCGACAGGCGCGCCCCCTCCGTTCCCCGTCGTCGCGACTGAGGGCGAGCTCACGTGGCTCGTCCAGCAGGTCCGCCACGGCCGCCTCGTCCAGTCGCCGGATCTCCCTCGGGGGCTGCCCTACTCGGCCGGGCGCGAACGCGTGCTCGTGGCGCGCGCCGGTCTGAAGTCGCTCGCGCTCGTGCCGTTCGCGATCGGCGGCTCAGGCCTGGGCGCGATGGCGCTGTCATCGACGCGAGCGCACCCGGCGTTCCCCGACGCGGTGATGGCGCGGCTCGAGCTCGCCGCGCAGGTGATCGGCGGCGCGCTCGCCCGGCAGCGCACGCGGCAGACGCTCGAGGCGCGCATCGCCTTCGAGCATCTCCTCACCGATCTGGTCGCGAGCGTGGTCGGCGCGACCGCCATTGAGCTCGACACTCGCATCCAGCACGGCCTCGCGAGCGTCATCGGCCACCTCGGCATCGACTCGTGCTCGATCCTGCGGTTCTCCGACGACCACGCATCGCTGTCGCGGACGCACTATGCGACCGCCCCAGGCATTTCACCGATTCGGCCGGCGATCGAGTTTCCCTGGTACCTGGAGCGCATGCGCGCGGGGCGCGTGACGCAGTACACGCAGAACGTGGCCGATCTGCCCGACGCGGCCGCGCCGGAGCAGGACTACCTGCGCGAGCGCGGTGTGCAGACCCACGTCAGCATTCCACTCGCGGCGGCGGGACGCCCGTGGGGCGCGATCGGATCCTCCGCGATTCTCCGGCCGCGGCTCTGGAGCGACGAG
>JBLNGI010000045.1:0-9397 GCA_050264615.1 Gemmatimonadota bacterium | reverse complement strand
GCGTCCCGGCGCCCGGGCCAGGATCTGGGCCCGCCGCACCGCCGGCTCGAGCGCCCGCAGCGCGTCATCGAGCAAACCCGCCGAAGGCGTGTCGGCCGGTTTGGTGACAGTCGTCACATTGGGAACAGGCGAGCGGGGGTCAGGTGTGGGCACCGGCGCCTAATCTAAGTCAGGATTCGTCTGGCACGAATCGCCCGTCGGTCACAGATTGGTCCCGTGCAGGAGTACTCGCAAGTTCGTCACAGGGTCGAGCGGCGCGTGCGCCCCGAGCGCCGTACGGGGCTGGATCGCCGCATTACCGAGCGACGGGTTCGGAAGGTCGCGGTCATGGTGGAACGGCGCGCCTTGGGCGGCTCCGACCGCCGCAGCCGGGTCGAGCGGCGCTCTCCCGACCCGCGACGCAAGCTGAAAGACCGCCGCGGCTCCGGCCTGACGCTCGACCTCATTCCGTCCTGACCCGCACCACCCCCCATCCGTCCCGTCTCGTGCGCGCGTAGCGCGCGTCTCGCAGGTAAATCGCCTTACCAGTCGTATCCACCTCTGCAGCGAGAAAACGCGCGAACTGAGCCATGGCGCGGCCGTTCGGCGTCTCGCTGATCGCCCGGCGCACCGCAGGGAGCCGCAGGTTACGGGGCAGGCGCCAGTCCTCACCGGCAATGCTGTCGGGACTCGCGTACATCGCTTCCCACGTGAACGGTCTGCCGACCTCGGTAAGCGCGGCCCAGGTCGCACCTTTCCCGAACCGCCGCTGCGCTTCGCTCCGGATTTCACTCTTGCGCCGCTGGCCTGCGACTCCCTGGGCGACCGAGTAGGTCCCCAGCAGCACGAGGGCGACGAGTGCCGCCCGCTGTCGCGCCACGGGCCCGACCCAGTACCGAACCCAGCCGATCAGCCCCACACCCAGCCCGATCGCAAAGGCGACGAGGAGCCATGGAGCCGCGGTCTGTCGCGCGAGGACGACCACGAGGGTCATCAGTGCTACGACGAACAACGTGACGCTCAGGGGGAGCCAGTGCCGGTTGGCTCCCCATGCGAGAGCGACGAGCGGCACAATCCAGAAGAACACATCGGCGATCGCGACCCAGTCGAGGTAGTACCAGGTGGTATTCCACGGCAGGAACGGGCGCCAGCCGTACGAGCCTTGCCAGTCCATGAACAGATGGCTGAGAACGGCGGCGCCGATGCAGGCCAGCAGCCAGCGCCAGGGGGGACGACTCGAGATTCGCCAGCTCGCGCCGACGAGCAGCGTGAGTGCGAGAATCTGTACGAGTGCGCCGAGCAGCGAGTGGGTGATGCCGCGATGCAGGACGAGGTATCGGTCCGGCGTGCTGGGGAGACCGATCAGGAACTCGGTCCAATCGGGTGCGTTGGCGGCGATCGCCCCGATCACACTCGCAAGCGGCACATGGCGGTCGGCGACGGCCCGGCCGAGGGCCGCGCCGACCAATGTGTGCGCGAGATTGTCCATCCGTACACGATGCGGTCCGACCTCGTGGCGCGTCCAGCCCCGGCGTGCGTGAGTCTCCGCGCCTCAACTTTTCGGCGTTAGTTTTCCCGCCAATGAGTTTCCTCGGATGGATGCACGCCCCGGAGGAATCGCTTGCGCAATGGGACGAGCTCGTCGCGCTGGCGGGGGCGGCCAACGCCGCTGGACTTGATCGCACGCTGGTGTGCGGCATGGGGGGATCGAGTCTGGTCGCCGACGTCCTGGCCGAGACCTTTCGCGTGCCGCACCTCCACGTGCTGGACAGTACGAACCCCGCCGCCGTCCGCGCGGCGGGCGACGACGCCGACCTCGCGCGCACGCTCTTCGTCATTTCCAGCAAGTCGGGCACCACGGTCGAAACGCTCGCCTTTTGTCATCATTTCGCGGCGCGCGCGCGCCCCGAGCAATTCGTCGCGATCACCGAAACGGATAGCCCGCTCGCAGCCCTGGCGCGCGAACGGCGCTTCCGCGCGGTCATCCCACATCCCCGGGACGTGGGGGGACGTTATTCCGCGCTGACCGCGATCGGAATGCTGCCGGCGGCGCTGGGGGGCATCGACGGGCGTGAGCTGCTCGCCCGCACGCGGCGGGTGGATGTCGCCGCCGCGAAAGCCCTGGGCCGAAGCATTGGGGAAGCCGCGAAGACAGGACGGGACAAGTTGCGCGTGTCGCCGCCGCCCTCGCTGGGAGGGCTCGCGTCCTGGATCGAACAGCTGATCGCCGAAAGCTCTGGCAAGGATGGGCGCGGTGTCGTTCCGATCGTGCAGGATCCAGCGGGCGCCGCGCTGCCCGATCTGCAAGCGGTCGTGGCGCATGTTTTCTCCGCCGATCCGCTCGATCTGGGCATGGAGTTTCTGCGCTGGGAGTACGCGACGGCATCCCTGTGCGAGATCATGGGCGTCAATGCTTTCGATCAGCCGGACGTCGAAGAGGCGAAGAAGCTCGCGCGGATCGAGTTGGCGGCGATGGGACGTGGGGGAGGCGGAGGAGGGGGGGGCCAGCATGCCGCGCCCCTCCAGACCATGACGCCGCAGCAGCTACGTAACAGCGCCCGTCCCGGTGATTATTGCGCGATTCTCGCCTACGTCCCTGCGACGCCCGGGGTATACACCAAGCTTCAGGATCTGCGCGCGGCGTGGGGTCGCGCCTTGGGGTGCGCGACGACCCTGGGAATCGGGCCGCGCTATCTCCACTCGACCGGGCAACTGCACAAGGGCGGGCCTGCGAGCGGGCTGTTCCTCGTCATCACGACCGACGTTTCTACCGACATCGAGATCCCGGAGATGGGCACGAGCTTCGGGGCACTGCACCGCGCCCAGGCGCGTGGGGATGTGCGGGCGTTGTTGGCTCGCGGGCGTCGCGTGAGTCATGTAAATCTTTCCACCCTCGCCGAGCTCGCGCAGATCCAGCCGTGACGGCTTTCATCTTTCATCTCATCCCCCATACCCACTGGGACCGCGAGTGGTTTCTGCCGCGCGCGGCCTTTCACGCGCGGCTCATTGCCATGTTCGACGATCTGCTCGAGCGCATGGCGGCCGATCCAGCATTCCGCACATTCCTGCTCGACGGACAGACCGTGCTCGTCGAGGACTACCTGCGCGCGCGGCCAGAGCGCGAAGGCGAGCTGAAGACCCTCGTCAAGTCGGGGCGGCTGCAGGTCGGGCCGTGGTACGTGCTGGCCGACGAGCTGATCCCGTCGGGTGAGTCCCTGATCCGCAACCTGCTGCTCGGCACGGCCGACGCCGAGCGTCTCGGTGGGCGATCGGACGTCCTGTACTCCCCCGACGCGTTCGGACATCCCGCCGCCTTGCCCGCCGTGGCGCGTGAGTTCGGCATGAAGTTCGGTGTCCTGTGGCGTGGGCTCGGCGGTGAACAGGGGCAGGAGCACGACTTCTTTCGCTGGCGCGGTCTGGACGGGCGCGACATCCTGCTGTGGCATTTGCCGCGCCAGGGGTACGAAATCGGTTCGGCCCTTCCGGCCGCCGGAGCTCGCCTGCCGGATGTCTGGACGCAGGTGCGCGCCGTGCTGGTGCAGCGCGCTGCGGGTAAGCACATCCCGGTGTTCATCGGCGCCGACCATCACGCGCCGCATCCCACCCTGCCGCGCCTGCGCGAGCTCCTCGCGGAGCTCGAGCCGAGCAGCGCGTTTCGTGTTTCGCGGCTCGACGAATTCTTCCAGGCTGCCGACGGCACGCCGGCCCGGCCAGTCGGCGGTGAGCTGCGCTGGTCGTACGGCTACACCTGGACGTTGCAGGGCGTGCATGGCACCCGGGCGCCACTCAAACGGCGGCACGGACAAGTGGAGCTGTGGTTGGAGCGCATTGCGGAGCCACTGGTGGCTCTCGCGCGCCTGTCGACCTCGTCGGGACGCGACCGGCGACCGGTGCTCGACAGTGCCTGGCGAACGCTCGTGCGCACGCAATTTCACGACACGCTTGCGGGAACCACGGCCGATAGCGTGGCTGCCGCGGCGCAGCATCGGCTCGACGAGGTGGCTGCGTACGCCCAGGAGCTGAGCAGGGGCGCGCTGCACGAGCTGGCGGGCTACGATCCCGACATCGCGCGCGAGCGCGCCGACGGATCGGAACCCGCCCTGGTGCTCTGGAACCCTGCGGCGCGGCCGCGCAGCGGCGTGACGGTCGCCGACATCACCATGTTTCGCCGCGACGTGCTGGTGGGACCTCCGGTGGATAGACGCATCCCGAGGCAGGGGCCGGGCTACCGGCCGTTTGCGCTGTATGCGGCTGACCAGCGGCCCATTCCGGTACAGGTGCTGGCGCAACGCATGACTCAGGAGCGCGCGGACGCGGCGCGACACTATCCCGATCAGGATGAAGTCGATCAGGTGCGAGTCGCGTTTCGCGCGCCGGCCGTGCCCGGTCTCGGGATCGCGGTGCTACAAGCGGGTCCACCGGCACCGCTCGTGCCGCTCGCTCCCGCCGAGGAGGCCCGCGCCCGCGGTCGCACGCTCGAGAATCGCTTTGTCGAGGTGGCGATCGAGCCGAACGGCGCCCTGACGATCACGGACCGGCGCAAGAATGAGCGCTACACCGACGTGTTGCGGCTCGAGGATTCAGGGGACGCCGGTGACGCGTACACGTTTGCGCCGCCCCTGCGCGCGCGTGTAAAGCAGAGCCGCGGGCCCGTGACCGTGCGCAGGCTGGCCGGCGGCCCGCTCGTCGCCGCGCTCGAGGCGCGCTGGGAAGTGACGCGCGGGATCGGCGCAAGACTGCTCGTCCAGGTCCACGCCGACAGCCCCATTGTTCGCACCACACTGGACATCGACAATCGGAACTCCTACCACCGGTTGCGGGCGCGCATTCCGACGGGGCTCGTCGGGGTAGCGGCGCTGGCGGGGACGGCCTTTGGAGCGGTGGAGCGATCGGCCGTGCAGGTTTCGTCCACAGCGTATCCCCGCGAGACGCCCGTGCGTACGGCCCCCGCCCAGCGTTTTGTCGCGGCAGCGCGGGGATCCCGCGGCGTTGCCGTCCTCGCGCCGGCGTTCTTCGAGTATGAGTGGTCAGCCAAGGGCGACCTGCACATCACATTGCTGCGCGCGATCGGCGATTTGTCGCGCGGGGATCTTCCAACCCGCCCCGGTCACGCCGGCTGGCCCATGGCGATTCCAGGCGCGCAGGGCATCGGCCAGACGCGGATCGATCTCGCGCTCGTTCCGCTGACCGCGGCGGAGCTGGATCGAGGTGATGTGCTGCCGCAGCTCTGGGAAGACGCTTTTCTGCCGCTCCACGCGCTGTGGTTGCGCGATGCGTCCGCACTGGCGCTATCGCCGGTGAACGTCGCGCTCGAGGGTACCGGCCTCCTGTTCTCCGCACTCAAGCCGGCGCAAATCGGTTCCCCGATGGTGCTGCGGTGCTACAACGCCACCGGCCGCAAGGTGTCGGGCGCCTGGCGCTTTGGCCACGGCGTCAAGACGGCCCATCGTGTCCGGGCCGACGAGCGTGAAGCGGTCGCGCTCGTGCTCGAGCAGCGCGGGAACGTCGTGCGCTTCGTCGCCGAGCCGCACGAGATCGTCTCGATTCTGGTGACCTGATGCAGGAACACACTCTCACCACGGCGCGCTCCGCCCGGTACTTCACACTCGGTGCGCCTGCGCGCGCGACCGATCTCTGGTTTGTGTGTCACGGCTACGGGCAGCTCGCGGGTCGCTTTCTGGAGCACTTTCGTCCGCACGAGACGCCGCAGCGCTGCTTTGTAGCGCCGGAAGGTTTGTCGCGGTTCTATCTGCCGGAGAGTCCCGCCGAGCGCCGCGTCGGCGCGAGCTGGATGACGCGCGAGGACCGTCTCCACGAGATCGACGATTACATCCGGTACCTCGATGCCGTCTATGCCGGTGTCGCGCCCGGCACGCGCAGCGTGACCGCACTCGGGTTCTCGCAAGGCACGGCGACCGTCTGCCGCTGGGCCGCGCTCGGCACTGCGCGCATCGACCGGCTGGTTCTCTGGAGCGGGGAAGTTCCGCCCGATCTCGATCTCGAGCGGTTGCGCGTGCCGAAGCTGGTGCTCGTATACGGCACGCGCGACGAGTTCTTCACGCCCAAGATCGTCGCGGCCAACGAAGCCCGGCTGCGCGCGCACCACGTGCCGTATGAGCTGGTGTCGTTCGAGGGCGGCCACGTGCTCGACGCGGCCGCGTTGGGCCGGCTGATCAGCGCCTGACGTTCGGATCGAGCACGTCGCGCAGGGCATCACCGAGCAGCGTGCAGGCGACGACGATCAGGACGAGCGCGATGCCCGGGGCTGTCGCGACCCACGGCGCGTTGACCAGGGTATCGCGGCCCGACGCGATCATGTTGCCCCACGACGGTGTCGGCGGTTGCACGCCGAGCCCCAGGTAGGACAACCCCGCTTCCAGCATGATCGCGTTCCCAACGCCCAGCGCCGCCGCAACGATGACCGGCGTGAGGGCATTCGGCAGGATGTGCCGCGCGAGCACACGGAGCCGTCGCGCGCCGACCGCGACCGCCCCTTCGACAAACGGGCGTACCGCAAGCGCGCGAACCTCGCCATGGACCAGTCGCGCGATGCCCATCCACCCCGTGAGACCCAGAACCACAATCACGAGTGCGGTGCTGGGCCTCCACAAAGCCGCCAGGAGCAGGAGCAGCACCGCGCGTGGCAATGCCAGCGCGAAATCGGTCAGCCCCAGCAGCGTGACGGAGAGCGGGCCGCGCCAGTAGCCCGCGACCGCGCCGACGATCACGCCGACCACGAGCGACGCCAGGACCGCGAGCACGCCGACACCCATCGAGATCCGGGCGCCGTAGACGAGCCGGGTCCAGACATCGCGACCGAATCGATCCGTGCCGATCGGATGAAAGTCCCCGTGGGCGTCGGTGGACAACGGAGGAAGGAAACGCGTCGCCACGATATCGCGCTGGGTGTTGGGATCGCCGCTGGTCACGAGCGGCGCAGCGGCGGCGCAGATCAGCACGACCAGCAGGACCAGCGCGCCAAACGCGCCGCGGCGGTCCCGCAGCAATCGCGTCACGTCGTCAGCCTCGCCGCGCGCACGCGGGGATCGAGCCAGCCGGCGAGTCCATCCGCCAGCAGGTTTCCGGCGACGACCAGGACCGCACTGATCGCCGTCGCCGCCATGACGACGGGGTAATCGCGTGCCTGCACCGCTTCGACGAGCACGCGCCCCACGCCCGGCCACGCAAAGACCGCTTCCACAAACACGGCGCCTGAAAACAGCGCGGGAAGCGACATGCCGAGCAGCGTCACGACTGGCGTCAGCGCGTTACGCAGCGCGTGCCGGACAATGACCTGGTGCGAGGTCAGACCTTTGGCGCGTGCGGTCGTAATGAAAGGCTGGCTCAGCGTCTCGAGCATCGCACCGCGCACGAACCGCGCGGCTCCGCCGATGCCGATCAGCGTCAGCGTTGCGAGCGGCAGCGCGAGGTGGCGCGCGCGGTCCACGAGCCACGAGCCTCCGCTCAGATAATCGGAGTCGAGCCCCGCAGCCCCGAAGGCCGGGAGCCAGCGCGCCCAGTAGGTGAACACGAGCACCAGCATCAGCCCGAGCCAGTAGCCTGGCACCGCGAACAACGTCACCGATGCGACCGACAGCGCCGTATCGCTGCGCGACCCGCTGCGAGCCGCCTGGAGCGCTCCGACGGCGACGCCAATGACATAGCTGAGGAGCAGGGAAAGGCCGACGAGGCGGACGGTGGCCGGCCATGCGGTGGCGAGCAGCTGCCGAACGGGAACGCCCTGCGTGATACTGCGGCCCCAATCGCCCCGCGCGAATCGGTTGAGCCAGGCCGCGAATTGAGCCGCGAGGGGCCGGTCCAGCCCGAGCGCCTCGCGCTGCATCGCGACCTGCTCGGGTGTTGCATTCGGACCGAGCAGGTGCGTCACCGGATCGCCCGGTGCGGCGTGCAGCAGCACAAACGTCAGGATCACGACGCCGAGCACGACGGCGAGACCGGCGAGCACGCGGTGGCCCAGCCTGGCGAGCATCGGCGGGAATCTCGCGCGGCGTTTCGGCCCCCGCTAGAATGCGTGCGTGGCCCCCCCGCGCATCCTGTTCCTTGGTGCAATCATCCTGCTCAGCGCCTGCGGCGACGAGTCGCAGCGGCGCGGGGCGACGGTGCTGTTTGCCTCCGGCGCCGATCTGCTCAGCATCAACCCGTTGCTCACGGACCATCCACTCGCCCGCCAGGTCCAGCGCTACGTCTTGCTCCTCACCCTGGCTCGGTACGACTCGACGCTCACGCCCCAACCCTACCTTGCGCGCTCGTGGCAGTGGTCGGAGGATGGTCGCGCGCTCACGTTTCACCTGCGCACCGGCGTGCGCTGGCACGACGGCGTCCCGACCACCGCGCGCGATGTCGTGTGGACCCTGAACGCGGCCCGCGATCCCGCGACCGGCTACCCGCGCATGAGTCAGTTGCGCGCCATGACAGCGGTGACGGCGCTGAACGATTCGACGGTCGCGCTCCGTTTCGCGAGCGCCCC
This sequence comes from Gemmatimonadota bacterium, assembly GCA_050264615.1. Lineage (GTDB taxonomy): Bacteria > Gemmatimonadota > Gemmatimonadetes > Gemmatimonadales > GWC2-71-9 > 20CM-2-65-7. The sequence continues at coordinate 930 of JBLNGI010000045.1, read as the reverse complement.
CCCCGTCCAGGGCTTTCCCGACGTGCTCACCGATCTCGCCATCGTCCCGGCCCATCTGCTCGACTCGGTGCCGCACGCGCGCCTGCGCACGGCGGAGTGGAACGCGCAGCCGATCGGGAACGGCCCGTTCCGGTTCGTGCTCCATGAAGCGAACCGCCGCTGGGTGTTCGCGCGCAACCCGGACTTCCCGGTCGAGCTGGGGGGGCCGCCATTGATCGACAAGCTGATCGTGGTCGTCGTCGACGAGCCGACGATCAAACTGACCGCGCTGGTTGCCGGAGAGCTCGATTTCGCCGGGATCAATCCGCAGCACGCGGCGTTCGTGCGCCGGCGGGACGGACTTGCCGTGCGCGACTACCCGCTGATCTACCCGTTTGGGCTGGTCCTCAATACGAGGCGACCACCCTTCAATGATCCGCGCGCGCGGCTTGCCGCCGCCCTGGCCATCGACCGGCAGGAAATCGTCGACGGGTATCTGTTCGGGTACGGTGCGCCGGCGAACGGGCCGGTGCCGCCCGATGTACCGCAGTACGTTCCGACGCCGCCCGTTCGCCTCGATCCCGATTCGGCACGCCGCCTGGTTGTCTCGCTCGGGATCACGCCTCAGTTCGAGCTGCTGACGGTCGGGAGCGGCGAGGCACCGCTCGAGCAGATGCTGCAGGCGCGGCTCAACGCGGTCGGATTCCAGGTTCGAATCCGCCAGCTCGCGAACTCTGCGTTCGAGGAGTTTGTAAGCGGTCCACGCCATGACTTCAGTGCGGCCGTGATGGGAATCCCGGGTGATCCGGGACTCGGCTTTCTGCAGCGGGTCGGAGAGCTCACCGGCGTCGTCGTTCCCGTCGACCCCAAGGCCGCGCAGCAGGTGCTGGCGGAGCAGCTCCCGGTGATCTGGTTGTATCATGCGCGCGGCGTTCAGGGGATGAATCAGCG
>JBLNGI010000044.1:0-5169 GCA_050264615.1 Gemmatimonadota bacterium | reverse complement strand
GATCACTTGCCGACGTACGCTCGCTTCTTCGAACCGGCGCGCTGGCTCCACGGCCACGATCGGGGGAGAACACCACGATCGGCCTCGTCGCCACGAACGCGAAGCTCACCAAGAATGAAGCAAACCGCCTCGCGCTGATGGCCGACGACGGGTTTGCGATGGCGATTCGCCCATCCCACACGATGGGAGACGGCGACACCGTGTTTGCGCTGGCCACCGGAAAGTGGGAGGGCGAAACCAACGTCACCGTGGTGGGCGCTCTGGCCGCACAGGTGATGGCCGAAGCGATCGTGCGCGCGGCGTCAAAGGCCGAGGCTGCCGGCGGCCTCTCCGCGGCGCGCGATGTCGGGACCGTTCCCGCGCGCGTAAAGTAGCGCAGGCCTTCAGGCCTGCCAACCCCCTTGCGTCGCAAGCGGTCAGGCCTGCAAACGGCCTTCGGGCGCGCGCATCAGCATCAGGCCGCTCATGGAAGTCACGACGACCGTGAATGCAGCCGACAGGATCACCAGTTCGACCCCCGCGGGCACCGACATGTCAGCGCTGCGGACGAGCCGTTGAAGACCGACGCCTGCGACGGCGATACCCAGGTACAGTGGCAGGTGGGCGTAACTCCAGAGATGCAGGCTCACGGCCTCCCGCGTTGAACGCACGGGCCGTTCCCTCGCCGCTCCCACGACGTGGAAGTACCACCACCAGAGCATGAATGCGAGTCCCATGCTGAGGAACGCGGTGCCTGCGGCAAGCACGCTCCAGTGTTCCTGGCTCTCGATGCCTTCCATGATCGCCACCACCGACTCGCCGAGCAGGATGAGCGTGAACAGACCCACTCGTTCCGGCAGGTGTGCGGCGTCCGGCGGAACGCGGACGCTGTGCGAGAGCGCGAACCAGGGCGTGCAGAGGTCGATGGCCATGGCGACAGACCAGATCGCGAACCGCGTCGGCGCCGTCACGAGGGCTGACAGCAGCCACAGCGACGCGGCAATGCCGTGACCGACGAGGTAGCGGTTCGCGAGACCGCGCGCCTGGTGGATGCTGCGCGCGCGGAAGTACTGGAGGACGAGCACGAACCGCATGACCGCATACGCCGCGGCAAAACCGGCCGAGTCCCGGCTGCCGAGCGGATGTTGCGCGTTGGCGGCCATCACCGCCACCGCGAACATCTGCAACAGCGTCAGCGCGCGCTGCACGAGGTCGTCGGTGTCGAAGCGTGTCGAGAAAACGCTGTGGCCCGTCCACGCCCACCAGATGAGGATGAACAGGACCGCGAACCGCACAATGCCCTGCATCGAGTACTCATCTCGCAGCGGTGCAGCAACCTGGGCAACGGCCGCAACAAAGATGAGGTCGAAGAACAGCTCCAGCCAGGAAACTTTCCTGGCTGGAGTGCCGGCGACGTATCGGAGCCGCATCCGTTCCGATCGAACGCCGCGGGCGAAGGCGATCACTTCTCGAGCACCTTCGGCCAATTGGCGCGCGCCTTCGCGATGTTGCCCGGGATGTCCTGAGACCACTTCTCCTGGACGCTCTTCGAATAGTTGAGATAGAGGCGTCCGTCCACGATCTTCCAGGCCTGGGGATCGACGTCGGCCGTGTAGCCCCTGCTGACCGCCCAGGAGCAGTAGCCGCCGAACTGAGGCGCGAACTTCTCGGGGTCCTTGCGGAACAGGTCGCGATGGGCGGCACTGGCAAACCGCCATGTCGCGCCGTTCCAGGTTGTCTCGAAGGTGGCGTTGCCTTCGACCGGCTTGCCGTCCGTCACGTAGGCGACGACGTCGTACCCCTTGACAGCGGATCCGCCGCGATCGACGTTCACCTGCGGCTGTTTGCCCGCATAGGCGGTTGCCGTCAGCGCCAGCGCAGCGAACGTGGTTGAGAGTGTTCGATAAAGAGTCGAATGGGTCATACCCGGTTGGATGACCCGAACGGGATGCGGGTTTCAGCGAGGCCGGGCGTTGAGGATGGCCTGGATGAGATCGTCGGGCACGTCTGCAGGCACGTTTGCATCCCCGTCGGCAAACGCCTCACGCTCCAGCGCAAGCGTGGCCTGGTAGTTCGACAGGTACGCGCGACAGTTGTCGCAGCGGGAGATGTGCCGCTCGAAGAGCGTGCGCGTCTCGTCGGGAAGCGTGCCCATCAGGTACTCGGCGATGAACTCCGTGAACTCGCGACACTTCACTGGCCGCCTCCCTGGAAATGTCGATCCAGCAGCGTACGGAGCGCCTGCCGGGCGCGGTGCAGCCGGATCTTGACTGCGTTGGTGGTGATGCCCAGCATCCGGGCGGTTTCCTCGCCGTCGAGCTCCTCAATGTCCCTCAGCATCAGCACCGTCCGATACGTCTCGGGCAGCTGCGCGATGCACCGGCGGACCAGCGCCCGGCGCTCCGCGCGTTCGATCGTCCCGTGGACGTCATCGGTCCATTCGTGGAAGTGTGCCGCATGGTGTCCGTCCTCCTGAAAAATCGGCAGCAGCGGCTCAATCGACTCCTCGGGTCTGCGCCGGCGGGCGCGCAGCTTCATCAGGCATGCGTTGACGACGATCCGGTGCAGCCATGTGGACAGCCTGGAAGCGCCGTCGAACGAACCGATCGATTTGTACGCCGAGATGAACGCGTCCTGGACTGCGTCCCGCGCATCCTCCTCGTTGTTCGTGATACGCCGAGCTACCGCCGTAAGGCGGGAAACGTACGTGCGGACCAGTACTTCGTACGCGGTCGCATCTTCCGCGCGCAGTCCAGTCAGCAGATCGAACTCGTCGCTGACTCCCACGGATCCGTTCGGCACGGCAGCGGACATTCCTCGTAGCCTACCACGGACACGGGAAGGGCAGCCCCGCGCGGACTGAACGGTGAACCTCAGGCGAGGTCACAGTAGATCTTGATCGCCCCGTTCGGGTTCTGAAGCTGGGCGAACAGCTCCCGGTAGTTGTCGAGTCCCCTGACCGGGTTGGTCAGCAACCGCGACAACCAGCCTGGATACTCCAGCTCCGCTTCTGCCATGTCGCGAACCCCCGACTCGAAATTCTCGCGGCTGGCGTTCACGGTGCCCACCATCACCTTGTTCCCCAGCACGAACTCCAGGTTGATCCTGTCGGCAGGCACCTCAAGCTTCTTCGAACCGCCCGTGATGCTCGAGAGCACCAGCACGCCGTTCCTGGCGATGGTCTGCATGCTGTCGAAGACAACGCTGGAGGAGCCGGTGCCCTCGAAGACCAGGTCATACGGTCCGAACTTCGCAGCGGCGTCGAGTACGCTCAGCTCGCCCGTGTTCACGTAGCGGGCGCCGATGACGTCGAGCAGTTCGGCGTTCAGGTACGGCCGTGGAGTGCGGCCGAAGGTCGTGACGTCGAGCCCCCTGAGCCTCAGCACGAGGCTCGCGAGGAGGCCGAGCGTGCCGGCACCCATGACCGCGGCCTTGCGGGGCCGCCACACCTTCAACCGACGCTGGATCTCGTAGGCCTGCGTGATCCCCTTCTGTGCTACCGTCATCGGCTCGAGCAGCACGCCCACTTCCTTCAACCCCCGCGGGACCTTGACCACGAACTCCTCGTTTTCGACGTAGTGCTCGGTGAGGTACCCGTGGCGAAGGTTGATGCCCCGCTCGAAGTACGTGCTATCGGTCGTCATGTCCTGCAGGCCGATGAGGTCGTACAGGCTGTGGCCCGGTCGCCTCACGGTTGCGACGACGTAGTCTCCGGGACGCAGGAAATTCACGTTCGGCCCAACCTCTTCGACCCGGCCGAAGCTCTCGTGGCCCACCACGAGGAACGAGTAGCCGTCCGGGGCGGCGCCGTATTCGGCCGCGTTGATTTCCTTGTCCGTCCCGTCCACGCCGACGCGCAGCACCTTCACGAGGACGCCGCGGCCGTCGGGGACGTCGTTGACTGATGGCTTGGGCAGGTCCGCCAGGTGAACGCTGTTGGGCTGCCCGGGCAACACGGCAATCGCCTTCATCTCACTCTCCACTTTGCTGCAGCAGCTTCGCCACCAGCGCGGTCCATCCGGTCTGATGGCTGGCGCCAACCGCGGCGCCGGTGTCTCCGTTGAAGTACTCGTGGAACGGCACCAGATCGTGCCATCCCGCATCGCGTTGAAACAGGTCGACGTCGCCGAAGACGGGGCGGCGGCCCTGCGGATCGTTGAGGAAAATCCGGGTGAGGCGCCGCGACAACTCGCCCGCGACCTCCCCGAGCGTCAGCATCGTCCCCGAACCCGTCGGGCATTCCACCGTAAATGAGTCGCCGTAATAGTGATGGAACCGCTGCAGCGCCTCGACCAGGAGGTAGTTGATCGGGAACCAGATCGGCCCGCGCCAGTTGGAGTTGCCGCCGAAGAGCCCGGTCGTGGACTCCGCCGGCTCGTACGCCACCGTGTACTCGGAGCCGTTCACGCGCAGGCGGTAAGGATTGTCCTTGTGCATCCGCGAAATCGCGCGGATACCGAACGGCGACAGGAACTCACGCTCGTCCAGCATGACCCGGAGCACCCGGCGCAGCCGCTCGCGATCGACGATCGCCAGCAGGCGCCGTTCCTGGTGGCCGCGCGTGTGCATGCACGCCACGTTGGCCGTGAGATCGGACCGGTGCTGCACGAACCACTCGAGTCGCCGGTGAAAGCCGTCAAGGCGCTCCAGCAGCTTCGGCTCAAGGGTCTGGACGGCGAGCAGCGGGATCAATCCCACCAGCGATCGAATGCGGAGCGGCATCCGCCCGTCATCCGGTGTGTGCAGGACGTCGTAGAAGAAGCCATCCTGGTCGTCCCAGAGGTCGTGCCCCTCGCCGCCGTGCTGCCGTCCGCCGCTCATCGCGTGCGCGATGTTGAGGAAGTGCTCCCAGAACTTGCTTGCCACGTCCTCGTAAGCGTGGTTTTCCCGCGCCAGTTCCAGCGCGATCGCCAGCATGTTGAGCGAGTACATCGCCATCCAGCTGGTGCCGTCCGACTGCTCCAGGTGCCCGCCGGTCGGCAGCGGCGCGCTCCGGTCGAACACACCGATGTTGTCGAGGCCGAGGAAGCCCCCCTGGAAGACGTTCATCCCCTCGGCATCCTTGCGGTTCACCCACCAGGTGAAGTTCAGCAGCAGCTTCTGAAACACGCGCTCGAGAAACGCCCGATCCCCCGTCCCCCGCCGTTTCTTCTCGATCTGATACACGCGCAGCGCCGACCACGCGTGCAC
>JBLNGI010000043.1:0-3687 GCA_050264615.1 Gemmatimonadota bacterium | reverse complement strand
TCGGCTTGGCGTAGTCGCCGAGCGAGCGCAGCGCGCCGGCGATGTGCGCGAGCATCTGGTCGCGCGGCACGTCCTTCACGTACTCGTTGCCGAACACGCGTACGTACGGCGCGCCGAGCGCGTGGGCCAAATCGATGAAGCGGCGCGCCTCGTCGAGCTGCGCGGCGTGCTTCACCGGGTCCATATCGTGCATCTGGGCCGACGCGCCGAGGCACGACACCGTAAGCCCGTGCGCGGCGAGCTGTCGTTTCGCATCTCCGATACGATCGGGCGCGAGCTCGGGCACTTTGGTGAGATCCATGTTGGCCTGGATCCCGCGCAGCTCGATCGACGCGAACTGGTGCTCGGCCGCGAAGTCGAGAATCTTGGGCCAGGGCCAGGCGGGGCAGCCGAGGGTGGAAAAGCCGAGCGGCAGCTTCTTCGCCCCCGTCCTCACCCCCTGGCCCCCTCTCCGTTCCGGAGAGGGGGAACGAAGGGCGAGGGCCGCGGCGATTCCGAGAAACTCCCTGCGAGTAGTCATCGCGTGTTCTGAAAGTAGCTTTGAAGCCACCATGTCGCTCGACTCCTCCACGCCGCGTCCCCCCTCTCCCGCAGGGAGAGGGGGTCAGGGGGTGAGGACGTCTTACCGTTGGACCATCTGCGCGCTGCTCTTCGTCGTCACCACGATCAACTACATGGACCGCCAGGTGCTCAGCATCCTCGCGCCGACGCTGCAGCGCGAGCTGAGCTGGACGGAGTCGCAGTACGCGTCCGTGGTCTACTCGTTCACCCTGGTGTACGCGTTCGGCTTCCTGATCGCCGGGCGCTGGCTCGACCGTGTGGGCGTGCGCCGCGGCTTTGCCACGGCCGTCGTCGTGTGGAGCCTGGCGGCGATCGGCCATGCGCTCGCCCGCACCACGGCGGGCTTTTCGGCCGCGCGCGCGCTGCTCGGCCTGGGCGAGTCGGCCAACTTTCCCGGCGCCATCAAGACGGTTGGGGAATGGTTCCCCAAGGATGAGCGCGCCCTGGCCACGGGCATCTTCAACGCCGGCACCAACACCGGCGCGATCCTCACGCCGCTCGTCGTGCCGTGGATCGCGTTGACATGGGGCTGGCGCTGGGCGTTCGTCATCGTGGGCTCGCTCGGCTTCCTGTGGTTGGTGCTGTGGCTAGCCCTGTACCGGAGCTCGGGTACGGAATCCCAAACTCCCAACTCCCAGCTCCAAACTCCTTGGCTCCACCTGCTCACCCACCGCCAAACCTGGGCCATCGTCGCCGGCAAATTCCTCGCCGATCCCGTGTGGTGGTTCTATCTGTACTGGCTCCCGAAATTCCTGGATACGACCTACGGCATCAAGCTCGCGCAGGTCGCCCTTCCTCTTATTACGGTGTATGTGATCGCGGATGTCGGGTCGATCGGTGGCGGGTGGCTCTCGAGCACCCTGCTCAAACGAGGCTGGAGCGTGAACCGTGCCCGCAAGACGGCGATGCTGCTGATGGCGCTCGCGATCGTGCCCACGGCGCTCGCACCGAGCGCCGGCAGCCTGTGGACGGCCGTGCTCATCGTCAGCCTCGCCGCCGCCGCGCACCAGGGCTGGTCGGCCAACGTGTATACGCTCGCGAGCGACATGTTCCCCCCGGGGGCCGTGGCGTCCGTCTCCGGCATCGGCGGCTTCGCCGGCGCCATGGGCGGCGTGCTGTTTCAGTGGCTCACGGGCCGGATTCTCGACGCGACGGGAGGCAACTACGCGTCCATCTTCGCGGTTTGCGGGTTCGCGTACGTGACGGCGTGGACGATCATTCATTTTCTGGCGCCAAAACTGGAACCGGTGAAGATGACCATATGAAAAGCAGGTCCTTCGCTCCGCGCGCTGCGCGCGCTCCGCTCAGGATGACAAGCCGTTGCTTGCCTTTGAATAGTAAAAAAAGAAAAAGCGCGCCTGTCATCCTGAGCGCCGAAGGCGCGAAGGACCTGCTTTTGTGGGAGCCCCTATGCTCGCATTAACACTGATCCTTTCTCTCCAATCCCCCAACACTCTCACCCCCGCCGAGCGCGGTTCGGGTTGGCACCTCCTGTTCGACGGCCGCACGCTCGCGGGTTGGCGCGGCGTTGGCTACGACACCGTCCCCTCGGCCCACTGGGTTGTGGTGAACGGAGCCATCAAGAAGATCGCGACGGGTGACGTGCCGCGCGTGGCCGACGGGCGGCCGCTCGTCGGCGGCGACCTCATGACCGTGGATTCGTTCGCCGATTTCGAGCTGAGCTTCGAGTGGAAGGTCACGCCGGGCGCGAACAGCGGCGTCAAATACAACGTGTCCGAAGCGATGTCGCTGGCCCAAGGCGGCGCGGGCACACAAGGAGGACCAACGCACTCCGCCCTCGGCTTCGAGTATCAGATTCTCGACGACGACCGGCACGAGGACGGAAAGCTGGCGAGCCACCGCTCAGCCGCGTTGTACGATCTGATCGCACCCAACGCACGGACGCTGGATGCTGCACCCCTACTGCGCCCCGTGGGTCAGTGGAATCGTTCGATGGTCGTGGTTCGCGGAAACCACGGGGAGCACTGGCTTAACGGGCAAAAAGTGGTCGAATTCGAGCTCGGCACCGCACGCATGGATTCGCTCCTCGCCGCCAGCAAGTACCAGACGATTCCCGGGTTCGGAGCAAAGCGCCGAGGGCACATCGTCTTGCAGGACCATGGCGATGAGGTCTATTACCGGAACCTGAAGGTGAGGGAACTACACTAAAAGCAGATCCTTCGCTGCGCGCGCTGCGCGCGCTTCGCTCAGGATGACAACTTCTTGCTTGCTTCTAAAGAAAAAAGAAAAGAGCAAGCGTTGTCATCCTGAGCGCCGCAGGCGCGAAGGACCTGCTTTTCGGGAGGCAACTATGAAACGCCGCCGGTTCGTCAGGACAGTTTCGAGCACCGCAATGGGTCTCGCTGGCGCACGCGCACCGCTCTTCATGAAGGGTTCGCCCGCCGAGAAAGTCGTCGTCTGCGTGATGGGCCTGAACGGCCGCGGGACGGTCTTGGCTCGTGTGTTCGCCAAGACACCCAACGCCGAGGTCGCCAGTGTGTGTGACGTGGACGCCAAGGTGTTGGCCAAAGCCGCCGCCGCCGTGGGCGAGGCGCAGGGCAAGCCGGTGAAGGCAATCGTCGATTTCCGCCGCGCGCTCGACGACAAGTCGATCGACGCGCTCGTGATCGCGTCGCCCGATCACTGGCATGCGCCCGCCACGATCCTCGCGCTCGCGGCCGGCAAGCATGTCTACCTCGAGAAGCCGTGCGGCCACAACGCGCGCGAAGGCGAGCTGCTGGTGGACGCGCAGCGCAAGGCGCTCCGCGTGGTCCAGATGGGCACGCAGCGCCGCAGCTCGCCACGCGCCATCGAAGCGGTACAGGCGATCCGGGACGGGATCATCGGCCGCCCCTACTTCGCGCGCGCGTGGTACGCGAACCGCCGCGCGACCATCGGAAAGGGCAAGCCCGCGTCGGCGCCAGCGGATCTCGATTACGAGCTGTGGCAGGGGCCGGCGCCGCGCACGCCCTACCGCGACAACGTGATTCACTACAACTGGCACTGGTTCCGCCGCTGGGGCACGGGCGAGATCTGCAACAACGGCACGCATGAGATCGACGTCGCGCGCTGGGCCCTCGGCGTGGATCATCCCGTGCGCGTCACCTCCGCGGGCGGCCGCTACCA
>JBLNGI010000042.1:0-9042 GCA_050264615.1 Gemmatimonadota bacterium | reverse complement strand
GGGCGTGCGGCGTGCGGCGTGTCATCGTGCGGCGTGGCGCGCGTGGCGTGCGGCGCAGCGGATGTGAGTATCGCGTGCGGGTACCGTTCTCGTACCAGGGTAAGAAACGCGTCAGGATCTGGCAGGAGATCAGCTTTGTTGAAAACGTAAATTGTTCTCTTGCGCTCGACAGCGGCATTGCTGCGCCGCACGCCCAACGCCGCACGGCTCACTTCGTCTTCGACCACCTCGGCGTGCTCTTCCCAGTTCACCTCGCTGGCGTCGATGACATGCAGCACCAGATCGGCCTCCTGCGCTTCTTCGATAGTTGCACGGAATGATGCGACGAGGTGATGCGGCAGCTTGCGAATGAATCCGACCGTATCGGTCAGCCGGTAGCGATAGCCTTCGCCGACGTCGACCTCGCGCGCCAGCGTGTCGACGGTCGCGAACAGCCGGTCCTCGATGAAGACGTCCTGGCCCGACAGCGCTTTCAACAGGCTCGACTTGCCGGCGTTGGTGTAGCCCACCAGCGCCGCGGTCGGCACATCGCGCCGGCCCTGGCGCTGGTTGGCGCGATGCTCGGCGACGTCCTTGAGCCGCTTGCGGAGCGTCGAGATCTTGCGGCGGATCACGCGGCGGTCGGTTTCGAGCTGGGTTTCGCCGGGTCCCCGCAGCCCGATGCCGCCGCGGATACGCGACAGGTGGGTCCACATGCGGGTGAGCCGCGGCAGCAGATACTCGAGCTGCGCCAGCTCGACCTGGAGCTTGGCCTCGTGGCTGCGCGCGCGCGTCGCGAAGATGTCGAGAATGACCTCGGTGCGATCCATGACGCGCACGCCGAGCGACTTCTCGAGTTTGACGCCCTGCACGGGAGTCAGCGATTCATCGAACAGCATCAGGGTTGCGCCCGCCGAGGCCATCTCGTCTTTCAACGATTCGACCTTACCCTGGCCGATGTAGAAGTTGGGCGTGGGAGCTTCGATGCGCTGGACGGTGCGGCCGATCACCTCAGCGCCGGCGGTGTCGGCGAGCCGTTCGAGCTCCTCCAAGTGCTCATCCACATGCAACGCTTCTTCAGAACCCTTGCGGGGAGCTCCGACAAGAAAGGCGCGCTCGACGGGCGCTTGAATCTCAATCAGTTTCCGGATATGCGCTCTCCCTAAGTCAAGTTTCTAGAAAAGACGCCAAGACGCCAAGTACAAGTGGTCTCAAGACTCAAGTGGAAGTTCCTAGAAGCTTGCAGCTATCAGCTTGCAGCCACTTGAAACTTGGCGTCTTGGCGTCTTTTCTTGTCTCTTTTTCAATTAATCAGCTTCTTCAACGGTACATTGCCCTTGCTCTTGAGCTCAACTCGCCTTTCACCAATCGGCGTATCCAGCAATACCGCTCCCGTCAAACCGTAAGGTAGTTCTTGAGACTCAAGCAATGACCTTGCGGCAGCTCCCACACCCGACCACGTAAACCGCACCGGCATGAGCACTCTGCTATGGTTTACCGGGGACAAATCCAGTGGTTTGTCTATCAGGGCATCCCCGAAATCCGTCCCCGCCAGCTCGAGGCCAACTTCGAGCCGGGTGCTGCGCAGGCGGTAGTCGTTGGGATTGTACACGTCGAACACGAGGTCGAGGGTACCGCCGCTGAGCCCCAGGCCGGTGACATTGATCTCCTGCAGCTCGATCTGCGGGTTCTCGAACGTGAGCGCGTTTCGTAATGTTGCGCACGCCGAAAGTGTGACGGTGAGCAGCGTCACCAAGCTGGCGGTCTTTATCATAGTCCCTAACATAACCCGCGCGTGGCGCCTATGGCCGTAGAGCCGCTGGTGCTGTTGGCCAATGCCGATAAGTGGCTCACCGAGTCCCTGGAGAGTGTCCTGACCCAGGGAGGGTACCGGGTCGTCTCCACGGCCAAGCGCCAGCAGGTGCTCGAGCTGGCGCGACGCCAGCTGCCCGATGCCATCCTGCTCGACCTCGGACTCGACCAGCGCGCGACCGACAATCTCACGCTGTGCCGCGCGCTGCGCGCCGACGGCATGATCTCGCCCGCCACACCCATCATCGTCATGACCGCGGGACCGGCGCTGCGCCAGCACCAGATGGAAGCGCTGCGCGCCGGCGCGTGGGAGCTGCGCGGCGATCCGCTCGACATGGAAGAGCTGGTGCTGCGCCTCGGCGTGTACGTGCAGGGCAAGCTCGAGCTGGATCGCCTCACGCACGAAGGGCTCATCGACGAGATCAGCGGGCTGTACAACGAGGCCGGCGTGACGCGGCGGGCGCGCGAGCTGGCCGCGTTCACCGCGCGCGAAGGCCTGCCGCTCGCCTGCGCGGTCCTCGAGCCGAGCGACGGCGTGCTGACCGGAGGCGCCGCCGACCAGCTGGCGATCGCGGTCAAGCGCGTGGGCCGCGTGTCCGACGCGATCGGGCGGACCGGTCCCGTCGAGTTTACGGTGTTCGCGCCGGCGACCGACGAGACCGGCGCCGAAGGGATGGTGCAGCGCATCACCGATGCGGTGTCGAGCAGCATCGGGGTGCGGCTCCGGTCGGGAATCAGCGCCGACGTGGGTCGGCCGAGGCAGTCGCGCATGTCCTCCGCGTACGCCGATCCGCACCGCCTGTCGCCGCCCGATTTGCTGGCGCGCGCGCGCGACGCCTTGCACTAGGGGCTCGGGGTGGGGCCTCGGGCCTCGTAGTTCCAAATCCCGAATCCCCAACCCCGGTCCCCACCCTAGCCCCTCGTCGTATGCGTGCCGCTGTTGCGCACCGGGTGCCTGCCGCTGGCGCGCGGCGCGGCGCGCGGGCCTGACCGCCGCACCGGCGCGATCGGCAGGTCCACCTCGAAGAAGAACCGCGTGCCCCACCCGGTGCGCGACTCCACCTTCAATTCCGATTTCATCGCGCCCGCCAGCCGGCGGCAGATCGTGAGCCCCAGTCCCGTTTGCGAAAACAGCTGACCGCGCCGGCCCGCCTCCTTGCGCAGCGGCTGGAACAGCGTGGTGATCTTGTCGGCGGGGATGCCGCGGCCGCTGTCGCGCACCGCGAACTCGATCCCGGTGTCGCCCTCGGCGCGATTGAGCTCCTGGGCGACGATTTCGACGTAGCCCTCATCGGTGAACTTGAGCGCGTTGGTCGTGAGATTGAGGAGCATGCGGCTCAGCGCGACCGGATGGCCGATGCGCTGATCGCGCGTGGGCGCGAGCAACCGGATCTTGAGGTGCTTCTCCTCGGCGATCGGCCGCACGATGTCGCGCACCGCCTCGAGCATCGCGGTGACCGAGAAGGCCGTCGCCTCCGACTCGATGAGCTGATCGCCGCCCTGCGTGAACTCGATGATATCGCTCGCCACCGACGAGAGGCCGAGCGCCGCCGTGTAGATCAGGCCGAGCTGGCGGCGCTGCACGTCGTTCACCGCGCCGCTCTGACCGCGCTGCAGCGTCTCGGCGAGCACGAGGATCGAGGTGAGCGGCGAGCGCAGGTCGTGCGCCACGTCCATGAGCAGCGCGAGCCCGTCGGCGCCCGACAGCTGCTGCGCGAACGTCTGCGCCCAGTTGGGCTGGATCGTGACGCGCACGCGCTCGATCGCGATGAGCAGCGGCAGCAGCTCCGTGTCGGGCACGCCCACGTCGCGCCACCCCTCGACCACTTCGCCGCGCAGCAGCTCGAGCAGGCGCCGGCCCAGGGCGGAGTGAATGCGCGGATCGACCGTGGGATTTCCCGCCGCGACAGTGGTGGAGAACCACGCCTGATGAATGGCCTCGGCGAGCACGCCGAGCAGCTCGGACACTTCGTCGGGCCCCGTGGAGCGCGGGCGTTTGCCCCAGCGTGAGAGCACCGCGCGAATCGCACCTTTGAGCACTTTGCAGGAAATGCAGCGCGCGTCCGCGCTGAACGGATGCGCCGTGGCAGGTCGTGAGCTCCGTCGTGGCAACGGAATCGGGGTTGCCCGCGGTTGGGAGGGGGTCACGCGAGTGGTACCCCCAGGGCAGCAGCAGGGTTCAGCCGGGGGGAAGGGGGATGTCCTACGGCTTGATGAATCCCTCCCGAATCGCGTAGCGCACGAGGTTGGCGGTGTCGTGCACGTTGAGCTTTTTCATCAAGCGCCCGCGATGAAACTCGGCCGTTTTCACGCTGATCCGCAGCGCTTCGGCGATCTGCTTGGTCGACTTTCCCTCGCCCACGAGCTGGAGCACCTGGCGTTCCCGCGGCGTCAGGTGTGATTTCCCCCCGTTGTCGGCCGTCGCGCAAGCGTCTACGATTGCCTGAGAGGCGCCGGGGCTGACGTACAGGCGGCCCGCCCGCACTTCCTCTATAGCGTGTACCAGGTCGTCCGACCCCTGGCTCTTCTGCACGAACCCCCGCACCCCCACCTGCAGGGCCTCCCGTACGAACCGGGCATCATCGACCCCGGACAGCAGGATGACGGCACAGGTGGGAGCGATGCGGGCGATTTCGCGGGCGGCATCCACGCCGTTGAGCACGGGCATGGCCACGTCGAGGACGGCGACGTCGGGCGCGAGACGCCGCACGGCGTCCACCGCGGCGCGCCCGTCCCCCTCGTCCGCCACAACGTCGAGGCCCCGTTTCTCCAGGAGGGCCTTCAAAGCCTGCCGGAGGACTAGATGATCATCCGCCAGCACCAACCGAACCGGCATTCCATGCTCCAGGCTTGCGAAGCCACATAATGCGGGTCCAGACTGCGCTCGGCCAGTATGTCGCCTCGGTCTGACGAGGGTGTCCCTCCCTCCACGTACGTGGCTGCGATCGGCATGGGGAGACGATTCGGCGGATTGTGCGGCGCGTCACGCGTGCCTGACGTCACCGGCTCAGCGCGACGACGCCGATTGCGGTCGCGAGACCGGTGACGATGATGCCGGCGATGCGCCACTTCGATTCGGGATCGCCCTGTCCCTTCGGAACCTGGATGCGATCCCCGGCACGCATGCCCAGCGCGTCGAGCGTGGCGCCGCGCGCGATCGCCTCCTGGAGCGCGCTTTCACTCATCAGCGTCGCGTTGCCGCGCACGACCTTGAGTCGATCGATGCGCGCGTCCTGCGTCGCCCCACCCGCGAGCATCAACGCATCCGGGAGCACGAGATCGATCGGCACGGCGTAGAATCCCGGCCTCTCGACTTCGCCCATGAGCGAAATCCTGATCAGGGCGCGTGCTTGCACCGACTGATCCTTGAGATAGCGACCCAGCGCACGGGCGAGATAGGCGTCGATGTCCGCGCGCGGCACACCGGCCAGCGAGATCTCCCCGATCTCGGGAAGCCGCAGCGCCGGCCCGGTCACGACGGTGAACGTGTCGGACAGCGTCGAGTCTCCTTCCACGTGCAGCAGGATGCGATCACCCACCTGGAACGGGGTGGACCGTCCCGGCCCCGCCGTTGTCTGAGCCATGGCCGGCGGCGCCAGCAGCAGCGCCGCCGCGATCGATAACCAGAGTGCGTGGGATCGCATCATATGACCAGCGGACCAGCCGTCTCACGGCTGTCCCGCTCCTCCGCCGACTCATAGCCGGGCAAGTAGTACGAGTAATACGCGTAGTAGCCGTAGGCCGCGCCCTTCGGGACGTCGTTCAACACCGCGCCGAGCAGGCGAATCGGGAGGCGATCGAGCACTTCGAGTTTTGCTCCAGCGATCTCGCGGTTCGAGTGGCCGGTGCGCAGCACGACGAGCAACGCGCCCGTGAGCGTGGCGAGGACGAACGGATCGACGCCCGCGGTGAGGGGCGGGCTGTCGATGATGATGACATCGAACTCGGGTCGCAGCTGCTCGATCAGCTTTCCCATCGGCGGCGATCCCAGCACCTCGGGCGCGCGTTGTGTGCGTGTGCCGCAGCCGATCAGGTGCAGCCGCGGATACGCGGTCGCTTGCAGGATCTGCTCGGTCGTCGCCTTCCCCATCAGGAGATCGACCAGACCGGGCTGCCGGTTGGTCTTGAAGCGGCGGTGCTGCTGCCCGCGCCGCGCATCGCCGTCGATCAGGAGCGTGCGATGCCCGCCCTCGGCAAATGTCAGCGCCAGGTTCGCCGACAGGAACGACTTCCCGTCGCCCGGTCCCGGGCTCGTGATCGTCACGAGCAGCGGCTGCGCGGGACCATACTCGTGGATCACGTTGAGGCGCACGCCGCGCATGGCCTCGACCACTTCGGCCGGCTCCTTGTTGCGGAGGTGGGGCACCACGCCGAGGATCGGCAGGCCGAGATCCCGCGAGACCTGCTCGGGGTAGCGCACCTTGACATCCATGCGGTCGAGCACGACCGCGCCGATCATCCCGATGGCGAAACCCGCAATCAGACCCATCATGAGCAGCCGCGGCGCGGTGTTCTTGATCGGGCGCTGGGGCACGACCGCCGGATCGAGCACGCGGACGTCGGGAACGGTGGCTTCGGCGGCCAGGCGGGCCTGATCGAAGCGCTCCTGCAGCGCCGTGTAGGTCTGCTCTTTGAGCTGCGCATTGCGCCGCAAGCGCACGTCTTCGATGGTCCGGGCCGGAATGCCCCGCAGATCCGCCGAGGCGGTGTTGGCCTGCCGCGACAGCTCCGACTCGCGAGCCGCGAGCTGCGCCGCGAGGCTCTTGGCGAGCGTGGGAATCGTTTGCTGCTGGAGCTCGCCGATTTGGCGCATCAAGCGCTGGACCGGCGGATACTCGTCCGAATAGTGATAGCGATACGCGCGCAGCTGTGCCTGCTTGTCGCTCAGCTCCTTGAGGGCATTCGCCAGTTCCGGCGACTGTTGCACCGACGCGATCGACGCCAGCGCCTCCGGCTGCTCCGCGACGAACCGCTCGATCGCCTCGCGATCGCGGCGCAGCTGGTCACGGTCGGCCTGCATGGCGAAGAAGCCCGCGCGCGCCGGGTCGCGGGTCTCAGCCCCCCCGCCTCCTCCCTCTCCCCCGCTCCCGCCGACCTGCTGATCCGACGGCAGCGTGATCGTGCGGGTCCGGAATCGCTGCAGCGCGGTTTCGGCATCGTCCAGATTGCGCTGCGCGGTGTTCAGCTGGTCTTCCAGGATCCTGGTCAGCTCGGTGAGCTTTTCGCGCTTGAGCTGCGCGGCGACGGCCACGTAGCGCTCGGTGACCGCATTCAGAATGTTCGCGATGAGGACCGGACTCGTGCCGCGCAGCTCGACGGCGAGGAAGTTGCCGTTCAGATCCATCCGGATGTCGAGCTGCTCGCCGAGCCGGGAGGCGGCATCGCGCGGCGCCACCAACGCGAACTCGAGCGTGCGGCCGCGCGGCAACGTCTCGGCGGTCGGCGCCCAGCGGAATCCCAGGCGGCGTCCCACCGAGTCACCGACGCTACCGTGCTCCAGCTCCGTGCCGTCGTGCGTCGCGAGCGTGTAATCGCGCCCCGATGGGCTGACCTTGAACGCGTATTGGCCCGGGCGGAACGCCTCGGTGACGTTGAAGGTGGCGAAGCTCGGCCGGTCGCTGAGGCGTTTCGTCTCGAGGTACAGCCGCTGATCGCGCACGACCTGATCCAGCACGATGTAGGACCGCAGCAGCTCCACCCAGTCGTCGGCCTCGAGCAGCGCGCCCTGCCGGATCGGGCCGCGGGCTTCCATGCCGCGGTCGCCACCGCGACGGTCGGGTACGTCCACCCACACGTTCACCTGCGCCTTGTACACGGGGCGCAGCTGCCGGCTCGCCACGAACGCGCCACCCAAACCGAGCGCGACGCAGATTACGATCAACCACTTGAAGCGGAGCACCGCGCTGGCAACGCGTCGCCAGTCGGGACCAGACTCCGATTGCGGCGCCGGGAAATGGCCGTTGCGCTGGAATACCTCTGCGGCTGCGGCGCTCGCAGGCGCCACCGCCGCCTCAGGGTGAATCATCGGCAAGTTTCGGTGGGTCATGGCAGAGCAACGGGGCAAGACCTGTACCCGCCTTGAGGCGTGTATCGCGTCAGCATCCGAATCGCGACCGGCGTCGCACCGTTGCAGCGCTACCACAGTTGGCGCCTGCGTGTGCGCGGGTACTACAGTTGGGGTGCCCCTGCGACATCCCTCGGCTTGGGCTGGCCGCGCCGGGTGGGCTCCCAGAGCGCGGTGCCGTCCCCGCCCAGCGCCCTGAGCCATGCCTGCAGCGCGGCGATGTTGCTGCTCACGGCGTATGTGGGAAGCGCGATCAGGCGGGGTACCGCGCGAGCGTCCGGCCACATCCATCCGATCGCGGCGGCAAGCAGCGCCGCTCCTCCCGCCACGAGCGCCGCCCGGGCCCACCAATGACGCGCGGCGAGCGCGACGAGCGCGATTGCCGCAAGCAGTAGCGCCCAGGGCGCGAGCCAACGGCACAGCTTGTGGCTCCAGAGCATCCAGGCAAAGAGGCGCTTCCCGGCGGGCAGCGGGTTCAGCAGCGCGCGCTTGAACCAGAGCGTGCGCAGCCCACGCGCCATCGTGCGGACCTTGCGCCGATACTCGCGCCGCACGGATGTGCTGCGCGGGACATAGCAAATCGCCGCCGGCACGGAGACCGCGCGGTAGCCCGCCTCCCGCGCGACCAGGGCCGAGCCGAAGTCGCGGCTCAGGCCATCGGGCATGGTCGCCATGTGCAGCTCGTGACGAATGGCGTACAGGCAGCCCGAGGCGCCGACGATCCCCGACAGCGCGGTTTCGAGGTCGCGCACCCACATGTCGTAGCCCACGTAGGCGTGCTCGCCGGGATTGGTGCGCTCGTCGATGTTGGACACGCTGACGTCACGACCGGACGCGACTCCCACCGACGGGTCCGCGAATGCCTGCACGAGGTGCTTCACCGCGGCCGCGTCGATGCGCACGGATGCGTCGGTGTTGACGATGATGTCGCCGCGCAGACACAACCTGGCGGCGTTTTCGGCCGCAGTCTTCCCGCGCCGCTGCGGCAGGCGCAACAGCTCGACACCCTGCGACGCGAACCGGGCAACGACGTCGTCGGTCCCATCAGTCGAAGCATCTGAAACGACCAGGATCTGCCGCCGGTCGGCGGGATAATCGATCGCGAGCACGTGCTCGAGCGTACCGGCGATGGTTTCGGCTTCGTTGTAGGCGGGCAGCGCGATGCTGACGGTCGGCCAGTCGGCCGG
>JBLNGI010000041.1:0-15096 GCA_050264615.1 Gemmatimonadota bacterium | reverse complement strand
CTGCGCGCCGCTCTGGCGGCGCTGCACTTCGTTGATGAAATCGAGCAACGGCGTGTCCTGCGCGCGGGAGAGGCGCCCATCGAACCCCGGCCCTGCCCTGCCGATCGGCGTCCCCAACCAGAGGCGCGCCGCCTGCTGCACCGCGTCGAACCGCCGCGCGAACCGCTGCTGCTCGGCGACGTTCGCCAGCGGGATCAGGTCGGACTGGACCCGGGTGACGCGATAGCGGCCGCCCGCAGCGGCGTCTTTTTGCAGCCAGACGTGAATCACGGCGAGACTCTGCACCCAGTTCTTCGGCTGCACGAAGTGCACACCGTTGACCACCGTGTCGCGAACTTCGCGGTGCGTGTGACCCACGATCACGATGTCGGGCTTGGGATTCAGGGCGGCGAGCGCCGCGGCATCGTTTTCGGCGCCGACACCGGTGGTGTCGTAGCTCGAGGCGCCGAAGCCGCTATGCGTGAGGACGATCCTCAGATCGGCCCCCGCGAGCTGCGCCCATGCCGCCGGCGCCGCCGCGCCGATGCGCCGCACGGTCGCTGTGCCGGCGAGCTGCGCACGATCCCACACCATCACGCCGGGGGTGGTGAAGCCGGTGACGCCCACTTTGACCGGCCCGCGCTGCAGGGTGACCGTCTGCGGGAACAGCGGTGCCCCCGCGGAGTCGTGCACGTTGCCGGACACGTAGCGATACGTGGCCTGGGCCGCGGCGCGGCGCAGGAAGTCGACTCCGAAATCGAAGTCGTGGTTGCCTGGGGTCACGACGTCGTACTGCAGCGCGTTCAGCGCGTCGACGATCGGGTTCGGCTGGCGCTGATCGACGCGGCCGTAGTAGGTCGCGAAGGGGTTGCCCTGGAGCAGGTCGCCCGCGTCGACCAGCACGACCATTCCGGGATAGCGCGCGCGCAGCGTTTCGAGCGCGGTCGCGGCGCGCGCGAGCCCGCCGGGCGCGGCCTGGTCGCGGACGTAGTCCCAGCCGAGCACGCGGCCGTGGACATCCGTCGTCGCGACAATGACGACGTGCGCGGTATCGGGAGGACTCTGGAGCGCGAGGAGCAACGAGCAGAGGAGCCGCATAGTGGGCTGAAAGCTACGGCGTGGGCGGGTGATTTGTCACGAACCCGCTACATTCATGTAACCACATGTCTTTCAGCACGAGCGACACATTTGCGAGTGCCAGGGTCGCGGATAGCTTGACGCCACGGTCATGAATGTCACCTGAGACGACCCAACCCCGCCGCATTCTCGTCGTCGACGACGAGCCCGACATCACCGCGCTCGTCGCCTACCATCTCGCGAAGGAAGGTTATCGCGTCACGACTGCGGGTACCGGTACGGATGCGTTGCGCTCGGCGCGCGAAGAGCGCCCCGACATGGTCGTGCTCGACCTGATGCTGCCGGGTCACTCGGGATTCGAGGTGCTCGCGGAGCTGCGGCGGCTCGACGAGACGCGCGATGTGGGCGTGCTGCTGTTGACCGCGCGCAAAGAGGAGCCCGACCGGATCAAGGGTCTCTCGCTGGGCGCCGACGACTATCTCTCCAAACCGTTTTCCCCCAAAGAGCTGGTGCTGCGCGTCGGCGCGATCCTGCGGCGGCTCGCCGCCCCGCCCGTCGCCGCCGGCGGTCGTCTCGTCGGCGGACCGATCGTCCTCGACCGCACGGCGCATCGCGTGACGACCGACGGAAAAGAAATCGAGCTGACGGCGACCGAGTTCAAGCTGCTCGAGCGACTGATCGAGCGGCGCGACCGCGTGCAGTCGCGCTCGCAGCTGCTCGAGTCGGTGTGGCAGGCCCAGCCGGACATCCAGACGCGCACCGTGGACATGCACGTGCAGCGGCTCCGCACCAAGCTCGGCGACGCGGGAGACTGGATCGAGACCGTGCGCGCCGTGGGCTATCGCTTCCGCGAGCCCCCGGCCCCACCCGCCAAGTCCGCCAAGCCGGCCGCGCGCCGCCGCTCATGAAGCTCTCCACGCGGCTGTTCGCGAGCATCGCGCTGCTCGTGGCTGCCGCGGTCATCGGCTCGATCGTCGCGACCGATGTCGTGCTGCGTCGTCACCTGAAACAGGAAATCGCACGCGAGCTGGAGCGCGAGGCGCGCCTGCTGACGGAAGTCACCCCGCCCGACTCGAGCCGCTGGCCCGAGTTCGCGGGCGTCGCGGGCGCGCGGCTCGGCCGCCGCGTCACGCTGATCGACCCCGCGGGACACGTCCGTGGCGACACGGAGTTCGACCGCGCGTCCCTCGCCCAGCTGCAGAATCATCGCGACCGGCCCGAGGTGCGCGCCGCGCTCGACTCCGCCGGCGGCGTGGGCCGGAACGAGCGGCTCAGCGCGTCGACCAACGAGCCCCAGATGTACGTGGCGGTTCGGGGCGGTCCGAACGGCCTGGCCGTCGTACGCGTTTCGACGTCGCTCGCGAGCGTGGACGCGCAGGTTCATGCCGTGCAGCGCGCGGTCGCCGCCGCGGGACTCGTCATGCTGATCGCGGCCGGTCTCGTGGCGTGGCTGATCGCGCGGCTCATGGCCCGGCCGCTGCTGCGGATCGCCGACGCCGCGCGCGACATCGCCGCCGGCCGCGCGGCGATGTTCCCGGACGTACAGGTACCTGAGCTCGCGAACCACGTGGATGCATTGCGCGCGATGCACCACGAATTGGAGCACCGGTTCGAGGACCTGCGGCGCAAACGTGAGGAGTCGCACACACTCGTCGAAGCGCTGTCGGACGGCGTGCTCGCCGCCGATCGCCGCGGTGTCGTCGTGTCGACCAACGCCGCCGCGCGCCAGCTCCTGGGCTATGACGAAGGCGAACCGTTGCCGCCCCTCGCGGAGCTGTTTCACGACCGGCCCCATCGCGCGCTGATGCGCGAAGTGCTGAGCGGGGCCGTGGTCGAAGAACGCGAGCTCGGGCTCGGCGAGCGCACCGTCGTCCTCTCGGCCCGGCCGCTGGAAGACGGCGGGATCCTGCTCGTGCTCAGCGATGTCACCGACGTGCGCCGCCTCGAAACCGTCCGCCGGGATTTCGTCGCGAACGTCTCGCACGAGCTCAAGACCCCGCTCACCGCAATCGCCGGATACGCCGAGACGCTCGTGGCAGAGGCCCCGGAGCAGCAGGCCAGGCAATTCGCGCAGACCATCGTGGAGAATGCGCGCCGCATGCAACGGCTCGTGGACGATTTGCTCGATCTGTCGCGGATCGAGTCTGGTGCGTGGGCGCCCGAGCCGAAACCGCTGGGCGTCGAGGCCGCAGCGTTGGAAGCCTGGGCGCCGTTCGAAGACCGCGCTCGCGAGCGGCGCATTCAGCTCGAGACGACGAATTCAGACACGATCCAGGGCGACGCCGACGCCTTACGCCAGATTTTTACGAACCTGTTCGACAACGCCCTGCGCCACACCCCAACCGGTGGCCGCATTCGGGTCGCGACCGAGCGTGCCGGGAGCGACACACTCATCCGCGTCACCGATACCGGCACAGGCATTCCGGCCGACCATCTGCCGCGGATCTTCGAGCGCTTTTACCGCGTCGATCCCGGCCGCTCCCGACAGGAGGGGGGCACCGGCCTCGGCCTGTCGATCGTGAAGCACCTCGTCGAGGCGCACGGTGGCCGGGTAGAGGCTCAAAGCGAGCTTGGACGCGGCACGACCATCCTCCTGTTCTTCCCGTTCGTTACAGGGTCGTAACCGCGGCGTCACGCACGATTGACGGCGCGCGGACATCCTTCGCCCGTGCCCGGCAAACCTCACGACAGCTCGGTGTACGTGCCCGGCAGCGGATTGCACGGCCGACTGTCCGGGTGCCCAGGTAGCGGGGGCCCGCACGGCCCCGCTATCTGTCGGCCCGTTACCAAATCGTGACATCGCTGAGTCAACGAAGTGATGCTCCCCCGTCAAGTTTTCTGCGAGTGAAAGACCTCACTAACCATCCACGTCTTGAGGAGTAACCGTGCACGCAAGACTCTTGGCAACGCTGTGTGCGCTGAGCCTGGCCGCGCTCCCCGCGGCCGCGCAGTCGCAGAATCCGCAGGCACCGCAGGTCACCGTTGGTGGCGTCGTTTATGGGCAGTATCTGTATCAGCTGAAGGACAGTCTCGGCGCCGGCAATCAGAATCAGTTCTCGATTCAGCGGGCGTATCTCAACGTCCTCGGCCGCTTCGGCGGCGGCATCAGCACGCGGCTCACGACCGACATCGCCCCGACCGGAGCCGGCAACCAGCAGATCCGGCTGAAGTACGCGTTCCTCGCGTGGACGCCGACCAACAGCAAGCTCACTTACAAGTTCGGGCTGGTCCAAACCCCCTACATCGATTTTGAAGAGACGCTCTGGGATTATCGCATGCAGGGCCCGATCGCAGTGGACCGCAACGGCTACATGAGCTCGGCCGACTTCGGCGCTGGTGTGGACGGCCGGTGGAACAACGAAGGGGTCAACGCGCAGTTCCTGTTCTTCAACGGCGAAGGCTATTCGGGCGGCACCGGCGACAACCACAAGGATGTCGGTGCGCGGGTTTCCGTCCGCCTGTCGAAGACGAACGAACCGAGCCGCGTCGGAGGCCTGCGGGTCACGGGCTACGCCGGCATCGGCAAGGCCACGGGTGGCGCGGACCGGAACCGCTACCTCGCGCTTGGTTCCTACAAGACGCAGCAACTCACGCTCGCTGCCGAATTCGTCTCGACCAAGGATGGCGCAATCACCGGCAGCATCCTCAGCGCGTTCGGGGTCTACCGCTTCGCCCGCAGCAAAGTGGGAGCGATCGGCCGAGTGGACATCCTCGATCCCGATACCAATACACCCGACAACAAGCAGACACGCGTGATCACGGGCGTCTCGTACCAGGCGCAGTCGAACCTTCGGCTCCTGGCCGACGTGGACCTGCTGTCGTTCGAAGGCGGCTCCACGCCCGCGCAGGACGCCGTTCGCAACCGCGCCCTGCTCCAGATGCAGTTCACGTTCTAACACGAGGCTACTTATGAAGCGATTGCTGCTCTTGCTCGCCACAGTTCCAGGAATCGCCACGGCGCAGGTCACGCTGAACGGCGCCGGGGCGACGTTCCCGAACATCATCTATCAGAACTGGATGCTGGCGTACAACCAGACGCATCCCGATGTGAAGCTCAATTACCAGTCGATCGGCTCGGGCGGCGGCATCCGGCAGTTCTCCGACGGCACGGTCGACTTCGGCGGCACCGACGCGCCGATGACCGACTCGGCGATCGCCGCGATCGGCGGGAACGTGTTGCACATCCCGACCGTGCTGGGTGCGGTGGTGGCCGCGTACAACCTGCCGGACGTTGCGCAGGCCGTGCGGCTCACGCCCGACGTGCTCGCCGACATCTTCCTCGGCAAGATCACGAAGTGGAATGACGCGCGGATCGCGAGTGTCAATTCCGGCGTCACGCTGCCGAATCAGGACATCATCGTCGTGCACCGCTCCGACGGCTCGGGCACGTCGTTCGTGTGGACCGATTACCTCTCGAAGGTCAGCCCGGAGTGGTCGCAGAAAGTCGGCAAGGGCCCGTCCGTCAACTGGCCGGTGGGCCTGGGCGGCCGCGGCAATGAAGGCGTGGCGGCGACGGTACGGCAGACGCCGGGCGCGATCGGGTACGTCGAGCTGGGGTATGCGCTGATCAACAAGATGGCGTTCGCGACCTTGCGCAATCAGTCGGGCAATTTCGTGGTCGCCTCGCTCGAGAGCGTGACGGCGGCGGCCGCAGGCGCGATGAAGGACATGGGCCCGAACACCGACTTCCGCGTGTCGATCACCAACTCGGCGGGCGCCCAGGCGTATCCGGCGGCGAGCTTCACCTGGCTGCTGATCCACAAGACGTACGACGACTCCGCCAAGGCCCGCGCGCTGGTGCAGTTCGTGTGGTGGGCGGAAACCGACGGGCAGGCCAAGGCACCCGAGGTCGGGTACGCGCCGCTCCCCAAGGAGCTGCGCCCCTGGATCCAGACCCGGTTGAAGAGCATTACCGCCGGCGGCCGGACCGTCTGGAAGGGTCCAGCCACCGAGTAGCCGTTCGCAGTGACATATCCGTTACATCGCCGTGACGGACACTCCACAGGCCGCCGGTAGGTTTCCGGCGGCCTATGACTTCTCTCCCCAATCTCCCAATCGAAGGTATTCCCCTCGGGAGACCAGGCTCCGAAAATCGCTGGCCATCGCTGCGGGGGACGGACCGCAGCGATCGCATCTATCGCCGCATTCTCACCGGGATCGCGCTCACGCTTCCCGCACTCATTCTCGTCCTCTTCGGGGTGCTGTTCGTCGAATCGTTGCCGGCGCTCAAGAAATTCGGGCCGTCGTTCCTGGTGACGTCGACGTGGGATCCAGTGGCAGAGGTATACGGGGCCGCGCCGATGATCTTCGGCACGCTCGCGTCGTCATTCCTGGCGCTGCTGATCGCGGTGCCGCTGGCGCTCAGCGTCGCGATCTTCCTCACGGAGTTCTCGCCGCGCTGGCTGCGCCAGCCCGTGGCGTTCCTGGTCGAGCTGCTCGCGGCGATCCCCAGCGTGGTGTACGGCACGTGGGGCATCTTCGTGCTGATTCCGTTTCTGCGCGCGCACGTGGTGCCGCCGCTCAAGGCGGTGCTCGGCTGGACGCCGTTCTTCAAAGGCGTGTTCTACGGGAATTCACTGCTCGCCGGCGGGATCATCCT
Source organism: Gemmatimonadota bacterium (assembly GCA_050264615.1). Lineage (GTDB taxonomy): Bacteria > Gemmatimonadota > Gemmatimonadetes > Gemmatimonadales > GWC2-71-9 > 20CM-2-65-7. Next base: position 8,441 of record JBLNGI010000041.1, on the reverse strand, counting down.
GGCGATCATGATCGTGCCCTATATCGCCGCGGTGTCGCGTGAGGTGCTGCTCGCGGTGCCGGCGAGCCAGCGCGAGGCGGCGCTCGCGATGGGCGCGACGCGCTGGGAAGCGGTGCGGTCGGCGGTGCTGCCCTACGGCCGCGCCGGCTTGATCGGCGCGATCATTCTCGGCCTGGGGCGCGCGCTGGGGGAGACGATGGCGGTGACGATGGTGATCGGAAACCGCCACGACATCGGGATCTCCCTGTTTCAGCCCGCGTACACGATGGCGGCGGCGATCGCCAACGAATTCAGCGAAGCCACCACCGACATGTACCTCGCCGCCCTGTTTGAAGTAGGCCTGATTCTCTTCGTCGTCACCGTCGTCGTGAACGCCATCGCCCGGATCCTCATCTGGCGCGTGGCCCGCGGCGCCGCGGTCGGGAGCAAGGCGCTGTGAGCCGCGCGTTCGGCCGGCACCTGACGAGCAGGATCATGACGATTCTCGTCATCCTCCTGTCGTTCACCGCCGTGTTCGCGCTCGTCCTGATCCTCGGCAACCTGCTCCTGAAGGGCGCGTCCGCGATCGATTGGGCGTTCTTCACCAAGAGTCCCGTGCCCGCGGGGCAGACGGGGGGCGGCGTCGCGAATGCGATCGTCGGGACCGGCGTCATCGTCGGGCTCGGCGCGCTGATCGGCGTGCCGATCGGCGTCGGCGCCGGGATGTACCTCGCCGAGTACGGATCGGGGCGACTCGGATTCCTGGTGCGGTTCATCGCCGACGTGCTGAACGGCACGCCCTCGATCGTGATCGGCATCGTGGGCTGGACGTTCCTCGTGAAGCCGATGGGACGTTTTTCCGCCCTGGCCGGCAGCGTGACGCTCGCGATTCTGATGGTTCCGATGCTCGCCCGCACGACGGAAGAAATGGTGCGCCTGGTGCCCCATTCGCTGCGCGAGGCGGCGCTCGCGCTCGGCTATCCGCGCTGGCGCACCTCGCTGCGCATCGTGGCACGCACCGCGCTGAGCGGCATCGTGACGGGCTGCCTCGTCGGCATCGCGCGCATCGCCGGGGAGACGGCGCCGCTGCTGTTCACCGCGCTGGGCAACCTCAATTTTTCGGTCTCGATCGGGCAGCCGATGCAGACGCTGTCGCTGCAGATCTACGTGTACGCGACCGGCCCGTTCGACGAATGGCACCGGCTGGCGTGGGCGTCGGCGCTCGTGCTGATGGGACTCGTCCTGATCATTTCACTGGCCGCACGCTGGGTGACGCGGGAACGCTATGGCAGCGCCCGATAATACGCGGCTGCGGCTCGAAGCGGTGCGCCTCACGGCGCTGTTCGGCGGGCACCGGGCGGTGCACGACGTGTCGTTGCTCTTCCCGGCGCACACCGTCACCGCGATCATCGGGCCGTCGGGCTGCGGCAAGAGCACCCTGCTCCGTTGCCTCAACCGGATGCACGAGCTGACGCCCGGCGCCAGCGTGGTCGGCGAGGTCCTGCTCGACAATCTCAACGTCTACGCGCCGGATGTGAACCCGGTGGAGCTGCGGCGTCGCATCGGCATGGTGTTTCAGCGGCCGACGCCGTTTCCGACGATGTCGATCTACGACAACGTCGCGGCCGGGCTCAAGGTCAACGGCAAGCGGCCCCGCCGGGAAATGGACGACGCCGTCAACCGGGCGCTGCAGCAAGCGGCGCTGTGGGACGAGGTGAAGGACCGGCTGCACACGAGCGCGCTTGCCTTGTCGGGCGGACAGCAGCAGCGCCTCTGCATCGCGCGCGCCGTGGCACCCCAGCCCGAGATCATCCTGCTCGACGAACCCACCGCGTCGCTCGACCCCGCCGGCACGCAGCGCATCGAAGAGCTGTGCCACGCGCTCAAGCGGCTGTATACCATCGTGATCGTGACCCACAACATGCAGCAAGCCGCGCGGGTCTCGGACTACACGGCCTTCATGTACCTGGGGCGGTTGATCGAGGTGGGACGCACCGAAGAGATCTTCACGAAGCCCAAGCAGGAGCAGACGGAAGCGTATATCACCGGACGGTTCGGATGAGCGGGACGGATACGACGGCCAGACGGCCAGACGGCCGGACGGCCGGACCTGCAGCGACGCCTCTCCTGGCCGTCAGGCCGTCCGGCCGTCCGGCCGTCCTGGAGTCCAAGGCCTACAACTTCTGGTATGGGTCGAACCACGCTCTCCACGACATCTCGATCGCGGTTCCGAGCAACGCAGTCACCGCGCTGATCGGCCCGTCGGGGTGCGGCAAGACGACGTTCCTGCGCTCGATCAACCGCATGCACGATCTCACGCCCGGCGCTCGCCACACGGGCGACCTCCTGCTCGACGGCAAGTCCGTCTTCGCTCCGGGGACCGACGTCGTGGCGTTGCGGCAGAAAATCGGGATGGTGTTTCAGCGTCCCAACCCGTTCCCCAAATCGGTCTACGACAACGTGGCGTACGGGCCGCGGCTGAACGCGCTCGCGCGCGCGAGCGAGCTGCCCGATCGGGTCGAGCGCGCGCTCCGCCAGGCCGCGCTGTGGGAGGAAGTGAAAGACCGGCTGCGCGAGCCGGGCACGGCGCTGTCGGGCGGACAGCAGCAGCGCCTGTGCATCGCGCGCGCGCTCGCCAACGAGCCCGAGGTGCTGTTGATGGACGAGCCCTGTTCCGCGCTCGACCCGATCGCGACGCAGCGGATCGAGGAGCTGCTGGTCGAGCTGAAAAAGAGCTATACGATCGTGATCGTCACGCACAACATGCAGCAGGCGGCACGGGTGTCCGATTTCACCGGCTTCTTCTACGTGGGCCAGCTCGTGGAGTTCGGGACGACCCAGCAGGTGTTCACACGGCCCAGCGACGAACGGACCGAAGCGTACATTACCGGAAGGTTTGGATGATCATGAACGCGCAACCGGCAGGTCATCGGCATTTCCACGACGAGCTCTCCGAGCTCAAAGTCGCGCTCCTCAACATGTCTGGCGACGCGCAGGCGGCGCTCGCCGCGGCCGTCGACGCGGTCCTCCAGCGGGACGGCGCCAAGGCGCACGACGTCATCGCGGGCGATACCGAGATCGATCAGCTCGAGCTCGACGTGGAGGACCGCGTGATCCGGCTGCTCGCGACGCAACAGCCGATGGCCCGCGATCTGCGCTTCCTCACCGCCGCGATGAAGATCGCCAACGACCTGGAGCGGGTGGGCGATCACGCGGTGAACATCGCGCAATCGGCCGAACGGCTGCTCGAGGCGCGGCCGATCATCCCCGAACCCGAGCTGCTCGAGATGGCGCGTCAGGCCCGGACGATGCTCGCCGACGCGCTCGACGCGTTCGTGCGTGGGGACGCGCTGGCGGGGCGCGCCATCTGCCGCCGCGACGACAGCGTCGACGCACTGCACCAGTCGATGTTCCGGATCCTGCTGACGCACATGATGGAGGATCCGCACATCATCGGCACGGCGATGGAGCTATTCCTCGTGAGCCGCAATCTCGAGCGCGTCGCGGATCTCGCCACGAACATCGCCGAGGATGTGGTCTTCCTGGTTGAGGGGAAGTCCATCAAGCATCACGCGGAGGGATAGGAGTTGGGATCTGGGAGTTGGGAGTTGGGGCTCCAGCTCCAATCTCCCAACTCCTAGCTCCGATAATACGACTGCGGCGGCGTCGGCCGGCGCCGCAGTACGTCCTCGGACGCGAACACCTTCACCAGCAGCAGTCCCGCGACAAAGCCGCCCACGTGCGCAAAGAACGCCACCCCACCCTTCTCGACCTCGGTCAGCCCGGCGAGCCCGCTCAACACTTGCAGCAGGATCCAGTAGCCCAGCATGACCCAGGCAGGGAGCGCGACCGTCGTGATGTAGATGGGCAGAATGATGAGCGTGTGGACGCGGACGCGCGGATATAGAAGAAGGTACGCGCCCAAGACCCCGCTGATCGCACCCGATGCCCCGACCATAGGGACGATGGAGTGCGGACTCACAAACGTCTGCGCCGCCGCCGCGGCCGCGCCGCAGATCAGATAGAAGAACAGAAACTTCACGTGCCCCATCGCGTCTTCGATGTTGTTTCCGAACACCCAGAGAAACAGCATGTTGCCGATGAGGTGGAACCACCCGCCGTGCATGAACATCGAGGTGAGCACCGTCCAGTACTTGGGTACGGCGTCGACCAGGCAGACGAACCCCGGCGCGAGCTCGACCCCGCTGCCGGGCTTGGCAGCACGCAGAATCTCCCCCGGGATTAGGCCGTAGTCACAGACTGAGCGGGCGAGCTGGCCCTCGCCCCCGCCGCCCTGTACAAGAAGGAATGCAAGGACGTTGGCGAGGATGAGTGCGACCGTGATGACTGCCGGGTGTTCGGTAGGGTTTTCGTCTTTGTAGGGAAACATTTGGGATGTAGGAGTTTGGAGTTGGGAGTTAGGGGTGGGAAGCCCCAGATCCTAGCTCCCAACTCCCAGCTCCTGCCGTATTGACAGCTAAACCGGGCACGATGCTTGCCCTTTGCGACGCCGAACATCCGGTCGGCATCAATTCCCTACCAGGAGCTGAAAGTATGGCTGAGAAGATCATCGGTATTGACCTCGGGACCACCAACTCCGTTGTGGCGGTCATGGAAGGTGGCGATCCCGTGGTCATCCCCAACGCCGAGGGTGGCCGCACCACGCCGTCGGTCGTCGCGTTCACCAAGGACGGTGAGCGGCTCGTGGGGCAAGTCGCCAAGCGGCAGGCAGTCACCAACCCGCAGAACACGATCTTCTCGATCAAGCGATTCATGGGACGGCGCTTCGAAGAAGTCCCCGAAGAGATCAAGCGCGTGCCCTATAAAGTCGTCCGAGGTCAGAACGGCCTCGCCGTGGTCGAGGTCAGCGGCAAGCAGTACTCGCCGCCCGAAATCTCCGCGATGATCCTCCAGAAGATGCGTCAGACCGCTGAAGACTACCTCGGCCACAAGGTCGAGAAGGCGGTCGTGACGGTCCCCGCCTACTTCAACGACTCGCAGCGGCAGGCCACCAAGGACGCCGGCAAGATCGCCGGGCTCGACGTGGTGCGCATCATCAACGAGCCCACCGCGTCCGCGCTGGCGTACGGGCTCGAGAAGAAGAAGGAAGAGAAAGTCGCCGTGTACGACCTCGGCGGCGGTACCTACGACATCTCGATCCTCGAGCTCGCCGAGGGCGTCTTCGAGGTGAAGAGCACGAACGGCGACACGCACCTGGGTGGCGACGACTTCGACGCGCGCGTGATCGACTGGCTCGTCGCCGAGTTCAAGCGCGAACAAGGAATCGACCTCTCCAAGGATCCGATGGCGCTGCAGCGGCTCAAGGAAGCCGCCGAGAAGGCGAAGATGGAACTGTCGTCCGTGATGCAGACGGACATCAACCTGCCGTTCATCACGGCCGATCAGTCCGGCCCCAAGCATCTCAACCTTACGCTCACGCGCGCCAAGCTCGAGCAGCTGGTCGACGATCTCGTGAAGCGCACGATTCCGCCGATGCAGCAGGCGCTGACCGATGCCGGCCTCAAGCCGGGCGACGTCAACGAGGTGATCCTGGTCGGCGGCCAGACGCGCATGCCGAAGGTTCAGGAGATCGTGAAGAGCTTCTTCGGGAAAGAGCCGCACAATGGCGTGAACCCGGACGAAGTCGTCGCGATCGGCGCCGCGATTCAGGGCGGCGTGCTCGCGGGCGAAGTGAAGGACGTGCTGTTGCTCGACGTGACGCCGCTGTCGCTCGGCATCGAGACGCTGGGTGGTGTGACGACCGTCCTCATCCCGCGCAACACGACGATCCCGACCAAGAAGTCGGAGACGTTTTCGACCGCCGAGGACAATCAGACCACGGTGGAGATTCACGTGCTGCAGGGTGAGCGGCAGATGGCGCAGGACAACCGCACCATCGGCAAGTTCCAGCTGACGGGGATTCCGCCGGCTCCACGCGGCATTCCGCAGGTCGAGGTCGGGTTCGACATCGACGCGAACGGGATCCTGCATGTGTCCGCCAAGGACAAGGCGACAGGCAAGGAGCAGAAGATCCGGATCGAGGCGTCGTCGGGTCTTGGCGACAAGGACATCGACAAGATGGTGAAGGAGGCCGAGGCGCATGCGGCCGAGGACAAGAAGCGCCGCGATGTGATCGAGCAGCGTAACCGGCTCGACAACATGGTGTACCAGGTGACCAAGGAGTCCAAAGAGTGGGTCGATAAGCTGGAGGCCGGGCTCAAGTCGCGGCTCGACAATGCGATCCAGCAGGCCCAGGCGGCGCTGCGCAGCGGAAATGCTGACGAAATCAGCAAAGCACTGGACGAGCTCCAGCAGGCATATTCAGCGGCAGGGGCTTCGCTGTATGCGGCTCGCGGTACTGGGACCGAAGCAGGAGGGGCGGCGCCAGGGGGCGAAGGGGCGGCGCAGGGCGGCGATGGCGCAAAGAAAGATGAGAAGGTCGTCGACGCAGACTATGAGATCATGGACGACGATAAATCGAAAAAGTCTTAATAAGGGGGCACGATGTCGGTGAAGACGCGGGACTGGTTGAAGTTCGGGACCCTGGTGGCCATGGCATTCGCGCTCGGTCTGGCGTTCGCGGCGGCGTTCCGCTTGCCGACGCGCGGTGAAGCGGCGGTTCGGGCCGTGTTGCAGGACACGCGGCGGGCGGTTCCTCAGGCCAAGGCCGCGGTCGACCTGGGCGACGCGTTCGCGTCGGTCGCGGAGCACGTCAAGCCGGCCGTCGTGTACATTCGATCGGAGCGCCGTGAGCGCACCACCAGCCGGCGCTTGCCGCCCGGATTCGAGGATTTCTTCCAGGGCCCGCGTCGCCCCCAGGTCGAGCAGGGGTCGGGGTCGGGATTCATCGTCTCGCAGGACGGCTACATCCTCACCAACAATCACGTCGTGCAGGGCGCGGATCGGGTGACGGTGCGCCTGTACGACAACCGCGAATTCGCCGCGACCACCATCGGCACCGATCCGGCGACCGACGTCGCCGTGATCAAGATTCAGGCGACGTCGCTGCCCACGGTGCGCCTGGGCGATGCCGATTCGAGCGATATCGGCAATTGGGTGCTCGCGATCGGCAATCCGCTGGGCGAGGCGTTCACGTTCACGGTGACGGCGGGCATCATCAGCGCCAAGGGGCGGCTGCTCGCGGGGCTCAATCAGAGCCGCTATGCGATTCAGGATTTCATTCAGACGGACGCGGCCATCAACCCGGGCAATTCGGGTGGGCCGCTGGTCAACGTGCGTGGCGAGGTTATCGGCATCAACTCGGCCATCGCCAGTGAGACCGGGTTTTATGCCGGGTACGGGTTTGCCATCCCGATCAATCTCGCCCGCACCGTGATGACGCAGCTGATCGCCACCGGGCATGTGGAGCGCGCGGTGATGGGGGTCAGCATCAAGGACGCGACGCAGGAAGACGCCGAGGCCGTGGGGTTGAGCGCGATCCGGGGCGTGGTGGTTCGCGACTTCACGTCCGACGACTCGCCCGCGCGGCGCGCCGGCATTCAGCAGGGCGACGTGATCGTGTCGGTCGATGGGCAGGCCGTGACGTCGGTGCCGCAGCTGCAGCAGCGGGTCGGGTTCAAGAAGCCGGGCGACGTCGTGCGGGTCACGATCGTCCGCAGCAGGGGCCAGCAGCAGGCGATTCCGGTCCGGCTCGCCGCGCCACCGGGAGCGGACGATGACGAGATAGCCAGCAACGTTGATTCCCAACGCCGGGACGAGTCTGCGTCAGCGGTGGGTCCGTTGGGGATCTCGGTGCAGCCGCTGACCCAGGAGGACATCCGGGATACCGAGCTGCGGCCGGTGCTGCGCTCGGGCGGCGCCCTGGTGGTGACCCAGGTCTCGCCGGATGGGCCGGCCTATCAGAAACTGGCCGATGCCAGCTCGGGATACCCGGACATCATCCTGAAGGTGAATGGCGCGGCCACGCGCACGGTGTCGGAGTTCCGGACGGCGATCGCGTCGCTCAAGAAGGGTGACATCGCGACGCTGTCGGTGCTGCGGCGGACACCGGACGGTTGGTTGGGCGACGTGGTGCGCATTCGGGTGCCGTAACCGGACCGCAAGAACTCAAACGGGGGTCGTTCACGCGACCCCCGTTTCTTTACCTGTCGGCTTCGCTCAAATAACAAAATTAGACTGACCAGCCTAACGTGGTCCCGCGTGCTCACAAGACGTTGTTATCCTGCACGGGAGGAGCGGTGTATATATGTTAGACCGGTATGTCTAATCCTCGTTAGACAGCGCGTTTTTACTCGGCGTGATCACACTACTCAAGACGACGGATTCGTCGCTTATCCGAACCCTCGGTGCCAGGCTAGAAGAGCAAGGCATACAGGCCCATGTTCGAGTAACTGGGAATCCGAACCTACGTCTGGTGCCGGTGATAGTCAGCGTGCGCGCGGAGGACTTACCCGAGGCGCAAAGGATTCTTCGCGCCCTGCAGGGCTCTTGAGCAAGGACGT
>JBLNGI010000040.1:0-21058 GCA_050264615.1 Gemmatimonadota bacterium | reverse complement strand
CCACTCCTTCACCTCATCCCAGTCGCCGCCGTGTGTCGTGCTGCTGGCGCGCCGCACCGCCCACATGAGCGGGAACGCGACCGCGAGGAAGATCAGGTTGGGCGTCCACATCGCGAAGAACGGCGGCACGATCAGCCGGTCCCCCAGCTCCTCGCCGCCGATCAGCCCGACATAGTAGACCGAGAACACCGCCAGACTCGTACCGATGACCAGGCCGACCCCGCCGCGCGGAAACCGCACCGCGAGCGGCACGCCGAGCAGCGCGAAGATCACGCACGCCGCCGAGATCGCGAGCTTCTTCTGGATCTCGACCTGGTAGATGGCGGCGCGCTGCCGCGCGGCCCGGAGCCGCTGCTGGTACGCAGAGACCACCGCCGTCGCGGTCTGCTGGGAGGCGAAGGGGACATTGGTTGCGGTGCGCGGCGGTTGGGTCCGCACCGGCGCCTGCGCGGCGTGCGCGCTGTCCGGGAGCACCAGCCGTTTGACGGCGGCGGCCAGGCGGCAATACGCGCTCAGGCGCGGGGAGCCCGTCGAATCGGCGGCGAACGGGGGCAGGGGCGCCAACTTCACGCTGCGCCGCAGCTCGGCCCGCACCGCGTTCTGCGCCTCCTGCTGCACCCGCTCCATGTCCTGCCGGGCGCGCACGACGACCGCCTGCATGGCGCAGATTGTCATCTCGCGGTCGCCGCGATAGTCGTCGTTCTCGGTCTGCTCGAATGTGTTCCCGACACCGGCTACCTTGATCCGGTTGACGACGTAAAAGGTGCGATTGAACTGGTCCGGCGCCGCGCGCTTCACTTCGTGCACCTCGCCGTCGCGCAGCGTCAGGTACAAATCGGTGCCGCCGGGGGTATAAGCCATGCGACCGGAATCGGCGCTGATGATCCGGCGCCGCTCGGGGTCCTCCAGGTCGTAAATCGTCACCTCATCCAGGGTGTTGGCGGCAGGGTCGATGCGGGCGGCGCGCAGGAAGAACTGGCCCGGCACGACCTCGTTGATCACCTGTTCTTTCAACTGAAAAGTCGGCTTCTTCCGTTGGATGTCGACGAGGAGCGTCCGCAGCTCGTGATTGGAGCGCGGCAGGACCTGGTCATTCCAGACCAGCGAGATCAGCGCCATGAGCAGCGACCCCGCGATCACGGGGCGCAGCAGCTGGCCGATGCTGATCCCGCCCGCGCGCATCGCCGTGACCTCGTTGTCGGCGGCGAGGTGGCTGAACGTGTACAGCACCGCGACCAGCACCGCCATCGGCAGCGTCATCGCGACGATGAAGGGAATCGAGAGCGCGAACACCTCGAAGATCACCGTCCACGGCAGCCCCTTGCCGACGAAGTTCCCGAACTGTTTCGCGATCTGATTGACGAGCATCGCGAACGTGAGCGCCGCGAGCGCGTAGCCGAGCGGAGGGACGTGTTGCCGCAGGATGTAACGGCTGAGGATGCGCACGGTTGGTCGCGCCATTATATTCGGAACCCCAAGTCTCTACAAGGGATGCGGCGTCTCGCCCAGTTAGTCGGACTCGTCGTCACGCTCGTCGTACCCCGGGTACATGCGCAGGCTCCTGCGTACACGTTCGGCGTACCGCCGCTCGTTCCGCCGCGGAATGCAGCGCTGCTGCCGGGCGGTCGGCTCGGCACGCGCGTGCCGCCGGCGCTGGTGGCGCGGGCGTGGGCGCAGGCCGTGCAAGCGCGCCGGCGGCCGCTGTGGGCCGAGCTGGCGCCCGTGGTGGCAGCCCAGCGTCCCGCCACGCCCGCTCCGCCGGCCCCCTCCACATTCGAAGGAGCCCAGCCGAATCGTGGCGTGCTCGGCTACGCCGACATCGGCATGCAGCTCAATCTCCGCTTCGAGCTCAAGGCCGATCAGTTCCGGAATCTGAGCTGCACATCGCAGGAACGGCTGCTCGCGCTCTCGGGCTGCTCGGGCGGATTCCCGACGATCACGCCCAATCCGCAGTACTCGATCCGCACCGCGGGTGTCGTGGGCCAGCGCCTGCACCTCGACGTCGACTTCGACAGCGAGCGCGAGTTCGACGCCAACAACAATCTCCACGTCTGGTACGAGGGGCTCGAGGACGAGATCCTGCGGCGGGTCGAAGCCGGAAACGTCACGTTCCAGGCGCCGCCCTCGCGCTTCATCACCGCCGCCGTGCCGGCGAACAATTTCGGCGTGCAGGGCATCGCCCAGGTCGGCCCGGTGGAATTTCGCGGCATCCTGGCGCAGCAGAAGGGCAATGTGGTCAAAGACCGATTCTATTCGGTGGGCGACGTGACCCGCCAGCCGATCGACCGGGAAGCGCGCGATCTCGACTACGAACCGGGCCGGTTTTTCTTCGTCGTCGATCCCGCCGCGCTGCCCGGCTATCCCGCCATCGACATCCTGCAGCTCGATCAGACGGTGCGGCCCGATTCGCTGACGGTGGGCGCCCTGCGCGTGTTCCGGCGGCGCGCGATCGCGCCCGGCGCGCAAGGCAATCAAAACGTCGGCGGCGTGCGCGCCGTCGCATGCGGTCCGGGCGCGAGCGCGGTGGACTGCACGGCGCAGCGCGAGGGGCCGTTCGAGTGGGAGATCCTGCAGGAGGGCAAGGACTACTACGTCGACCCCAGCGGCACCTGGTTCGCGCTCGCCAACCGGCTGGATCAGTCCGATTATCTCGCGGTTTCCTACATCACCGCGAGCCAGGCGGACACGATCGGTACGTTTCCGGTCGACGCGAGTCCCGACACGACGATCGTGGACACGCTGCGCCTGGTGTACGATCCCAAGCCCGCCGTGAACGTGACCTCGCCGTCATTCCGCTTCGAGATCCGCAGCGCGTACCGGGTGGGCGGGCGCGAAATCGAGCGCGCCAGCGTGGAGCTGGCGATCACCGTGAATCAACGCGAGCAGTCCGCCGCCGGCGACACGTACCTCGAGCGGCTCGGCGTCGCGCTCGCCAACGATCCGACGCGGTTCGATCAGTACAATCGGCTGTTCCCGCGGACCCGCGATCCGAACGAGGGTGATCCCGTCCGCGACCTGTTCGTCGTGTTCCCGCACCTGGCGCCGTTCGGCGACAGCACGAAGCTCGTCGCCGTCGAGCGCAACGACTCGCTGTACCGCACCCCGCGCGCCTATCTCAGCTCACAGGGGCCGCCGTCGGTGTTCGCGTTGCTCATGCACGTCGAGGCGACCGCGTCCGCGGATCGCTCGCTCCTGTCGCTCAACAGCTTCCAGATCCGGGAGGGCAGCGAGCACATCTACGTGCGCAACACGCTGCTCCAGCGCGACATCGACTACACGATCGATTACACGACCGGGCAGGTCCAGTTCAAGAACCCGGACGCGCTGTTCCAGGGGACCGCCCAGGTCCGGGCGCAGTTCGAGGAGCGCGCCGCCTTTTCCCTGGCGCCCACCACGACCTACGGCCTCTCGGCGCGCTACGACCTGGGCGCCAAGGGTCAGGTCAACCTGATGGGGATCTTCCAGAACGAGCAAAGCAGCTTCACGCGGCCGCCGCTCGGATTCGAACCGTCCTCGGGCTTCGTGGGCGGCATCTCGACGCAGCTGCGGTTCCAGCCGGAGTGGATCACGCGCCTGATGGATTGGCTGCCGGGCGTCCGCACCAGTGCGCCGTCGGCGCTGAGCGTGAATGCCGAGCTTGCGGTCTCCAAGCCGTCTCCCAACAAGTTCGGCCAGGCGTATCTCGAGGAGTTCGAGGGCGGCGTGGCGCGCTCGATCCCACTCGCCGATAACACCTGGCACTGGGGCAGCATCCCGACCTCGGCGCGCGGCGTCGAGGGGCTTGGATTCACGAGCGGGTTCGACACCAGCCAGGCCGCGTTCCTCACCTGGCAGAGCCTGCCGTACAACTTGCGCGATGGACAGTATGTCCCGATCCAGTTTCTGGCGACGGAAATCGATCCTTCGCTGCGCGTGGTGGGCCAGTCGCAGGCCGCCGAGCCGGTGTTGTGGCTGATGCTGAAGCCGGACACGGTGCTCGGCCTCGCCAACAACACGCCGGGCTCGCCGTCGTTCGGATTGCCCAACTGGGTGCGCCCGCACCAGGACGGTCCGCGCTGGCGTTCGATCACCCAGACGGTCTCGGCGACCGGCGTGGATCTGTCGCGCGTCGAGTTTCTCGAGTTCTGGGTCTGGGAGGACCCGGCACGCGTCGCCCGCGCCCACGGCACGACCGTGCTGTTCGACTTCGGGGGCGTGTTCGAGGACGCCTTCGCGCTCGTCCCCACGTCGTTCACCGTCAGCGCCGGAGGGGACACGACGTACTTCGGATCCCGGCGCGCGGGCTCGGGCCGGCTGGATACCGAGCGCGATCCCGTGACGCAGACCTGGAGCGCGTCGCTCGACGACCAGGGCATTCTGTCCGATCGCGTGACCGACAGCATCTTCAATTCGGGAACGAGCACCTTCATTCCCACCCTGCCGCTGTGCTCCGCGACGGAGAACGGCCAGCTGGTTCCGTACGCGTTCGGCGACATCCGGTCGCGCTGCGGGCGCCACAACAACGCCATCGATACGGAAGATCAGGACGGCGACTTCGCGCTCGACAGCGTCACCGGGGTGCGCGCTGCCGAGAGCTTTGTGCGGTACGTCTTCCCGGTCGGCGACGAGCGTTACTTCGTGCGCGAGGGCGGGGGCTTCGCCGGCGCGAAGTGGCGACTGTACCGCATTCCGTTCCGCACCGACACGCTCCAGATCGGCACGCCGCAAGTGCGCCAGGTGCAGTCGCTGCGCCTGACGGTCGTCGCGCCGTCGGGTGGGACGGGCCAGCCCGATCCCCAGGTGTACTTCGCGCTGTCGCGCGTCCGGCTGATCGGCAGCTCGTGGGTCAAGCGCGCCGATACGCCCCTGCGCGGCATCGGCGGCGAGCGCGGCACGGGGACCGGCGAAGTCATAGCGTCGGTCGTGAGCACGGAGAATCGCGACCTGGGCTACGTGCCCCCGCCCGGCGTGTTCGATGCGGCGGGTCGCCGCGATGCGACGTTCCAGCTCTCGTCGTCGGAAATCAACGAGCGCTCGCTGCGTCTCCTGGCGCGGGGCCTGGAACCGGGGCAGCGGGCCGAGGCGTACCTGCGCTTCACGACCGAAGGGGACAAGAATTTTCTGAAGTACCAGACGCTGCGGGTGTGGGCGCGCGGCCGCGGCGCGGGGTGGGAGGACGGCGACCTGGAGTTCTTCATCAAGGCGGGGAAGGACCAGGACAACTTCTACATGTATCACACGCCGGCGCGCACCGTCTCCTGGGAGCCCGAGGTGATCGTGCAGTTCGAGCGCTGGCTGGTCCTGCGCGCGCAGATCGAGCAGGCGTGGCTCGCGGGCGATACCGCACAGGTCTACGCCGGCTGCCCCGATTCCACGCTGGTGCCGCACGATGGGGCATACACCATGTGCGACGGCCCGTACATCGTGCACATCCGCGATCCGGGCTCCTCGCCCCCGAACCTCGCGCGCGTGCAGGAAATCGCGGCCGGGATGTGGCGCGTGCAGACGGGTGTGTTCGTCGATCAGGCGGAGCTGTGGGTCGACGACATCCGGCTGGGCGACGTGGTGCGCGAAACCGGTGCCGCGGGCGCCGTCGATGTGGCGATCGCCGCGGCGGACGTGGGCGATCTCGCGATCAGCTTGTCGCGCCGCGACGGCCAGTTCCGTCAGCTCACCGATGACCCTTCCTATGTGACGAACAGCGCGGCCAACGTCAGCGGCACCCTGCGGCTCGACCGGTTCCTGCCGGACCGCTGGGGCCTGTCGATGCCGGTTTCATTCCAGCGGATCCTGAGCTCCAGCGATCCGTTCTACCTGGACCAGACGGACATTCGGGCTGACGCGCTGCAGGGGTTGCGCACGCCACGCTCGAGCGCCTCGAGCTACGCGTTCGCCGCCCGGCGCGTGCGGCGCTCGAGCCGTGGTCCGGGAAGGTGGCTCGTGGACCCGGTGTCGGTCTCGGGCTCGTACACCACGGGGGACACACGTTCGACGCTGTCGCGCGCGACGGCGTCGACCTACGCGGTCAATTTCGGCTATGACTTCGCGCCCAACCCCTCGGTGGTGCGCCTCGGCGGCATCGGCCTCCGGCTCAATCCGTCCCGCATCCGGTTCCGCTCGGGCTGGACGGGCAGTGACGCGGAGCGGTTCACCTTCCTCGTGCCGATCGAGTTGCCGGGCGATACGGCGCATCCCGCCCTTTCGCAGACGCGCTACTGGTTGAATTCGGGTGGGGTGCAGCTCGCGCCCGTCACCGGCGTGCAGCTGGGACTGGACGCCACGTCCACGCGTGACCTGCGCGATTACGGCGACTCGACCACGATGGGGCAGGTGATCCGCCAGGAGAGCGCCACGCTGTTCGGCGCCGACATCGGGATCGAAACCCAGCGGCTCCTGAGCACGAACCTGTCGATCACGCCGCGGCTGGTCGCGATCCGGCCACGGCTGTCGATCGGCACCGCGTTCTCGATGACGCGCGACGCGAACGCCCGCGATCCGGTGCGCGAGGTCGGCGACACCGCGGGCGCGTTCCACGTGCCCGTCGCCTACGGCAATCAGCGCCGCATCGAGGCGGGCGCGCAATTCGACATCGGGCGACCGGCGCGCGGCGTGTTGGGGGACTCCGCGGGCCTGGCGCGACTCCTGGCTCGCATCACCGGCGTCGATCTGTCCTACAGCACACAGCAAGGCTCGATATTCAGCCGCGCGGCGGATGCGCCGCCGCTCAGCTATCAATTCGCCTTCGGCGGTCTCGACGAGTTCCGGGAAGTGGACGGCCTCCTCGCCGCGTCGGCCACGCAGAGCGCGACGCTCGCGACGAGCGGCGCCGCGGTGTTGCCGCTCGGGCTGCGGGCCAACGCGTCGTATCGCCGCACGAACGGCGTCGGGTGGTCGCTGCGGTCCGACTCGCAGGTCCCGCTGCGCACCAGCGTGCGCGAGTGGCCGAGCGGTGCGCTCACCTGGGCCATCACCCCCTCGCGCCGGAATCTGGGTCGCCTGCTCACCACGATCAGCGCGCGCGCCGGCTACCGCGAATCCGAGTCGGTCGTCGAGCAACCGAGCTTCGGAGCCCCCTCGGGGGTCACGCTCACGACCACGAACGAGCGCGTGCTCACGCCCTCGGCCTCCCTCGGCTGGATCGGCGGGGTCTTTACGAGCCTGGATGTGTCGCGCAGCTCGACCGATCGCGTGAACGCGGGTAACACGTTCCGCACCGAGCGCAATACGCACAACGCAACACTGGGCTTCTCGTTCCGGCCGCCGTTTCAGAAAGGGAGCTGGCGCTCGCTTATCCGGACGACGGCAGCGTATTCCCTTGCCAAGAACACGACCTGCTTACGCCGCACGGGGACGGACAACTGCGTACCGTACGTGGACAGCAGGCAAACGCAGGCTCAGCTTACGATGGACACCGATCTCCCCAGCAACATGAGCGCGGGATTACAAATGGCCTACGTCCTCAACGAAGAGCGGCAGTCGAATCGGAAGGTCTCTCAATTCGGCGTCACCGCCTTCGTGCAAATAGCGGCGAGCGTGGGGCAGCTGCGATGAAATCGTTCGGGGTAGGTCGTGCGTCGTGCGTTGCGCTCGTGCTCGCCCTCGGATGCCAGGCACGGGCGGGAGGGGGATCGGCCGCGTCGAGGCAAGTCGAGTTCAGTGGTCCGACCGCGCTGAAGTACGTCGAGCAACAGTTGGCGTTTGGCCCGCGCATCCCAAACACCTCCGGCCATCAGAAGACGGGGGACTGGCTGCTGCGCGAGCTGCGCGCGCGGGCCGACACCGTCGTCGTTCAGGAGATTCGCCATCGCACGTCGAAAGGGCGGACGCTCCAGTTACGCAACTTCTTCGCGCGTTTCCGTCCCCAGGCCACCGATCGACTCCTGTACGTGGCGCATTGGGATACCCGGCCGTTCGCCGACAAGAGCGCTAACCTCGGCCAGCAGCGGCTGCCCGTGCCGGGCGCCAACGATGGCGCGTCCGGCGTCGCGGTGCTCCTCGGCGTCGCAGATGCCCTGAAGGCCAAACCGCCGACCATCGGGGTGGATTTGTTGTTTGTGGATGGCGAGGACTACGGCGATTTCGCGGACTCCACCGAGACGCTGATCGGCGCGCGCTACTTTGCCAAGCATTTGCCGCCCGGCTACACGACGCTGTTCGCGGTGCTGTTCGACATGGTGGGTGACAAGGATCTGCAGTTTCTCGAAGAAGGGTACTCCGCGCAGAATGCGCCCGAAGTCGTGCAGCGCGTCTGGCAGACCGCAGATCGGCTCGGCTATGGCAATGTGTTCGTCAAGCGCGTCACTCAGGCCCTCACCGACGATCACGTCCCACTGCAACAAGCAGGGATCCGAGCCATCGATGTCATCGACTTCGATTTCCCCTATCACCACACGACTGAGGACACACTCGACAAGGTCAGCGCTGAGAGTTTGCAGATTGTTGGTAACGTGGCCGTTGCTTTGATACGACAGTAACCCACCCACCCCGCATCTTGGCGGCATGGACGATCGTCGTGCCGCGCTGGTGCTTGCGTGTCTCGCCGTGGCCGGTGCGGGCGTCCGCTTTTTCCTCGCGCCCTCGCCCTCCTCGCCTCCAGGAGATGTCCAGCTCCAATCGACATCGCCGGCGCCCCCGAATGCCCTTCGGGAAACCGCGCGTCGCGCGGTGCAACTCGCCCGCCCCCTGATGCCGGGTGAGCACATCGATCTGGATCGAGCCGACGTGAGCGAGATCACGCGGTTGCCTCGAGTCGGGCCGACGCTGGCGCAGCGGATCGTTGCGTGGCGCAGTGAGCACGGTCCATTTGGCAGTCTCGCCCGCCTCGATAGCGTTTCGGGTGTGGGACCCGCGCTACTCAAAGCAATCCAACCGTTTGTGTCTTTTTCAGGCATTCCGGCCCCAAAACCTTGATTTGGCTGGGGCCGACTCACATGTTAGTCCCCTCAAATTCAACGAGTTGCATACGGCGAGCGTCGCCCTTACCCAAGACAAGCTCGGTGAGATCCTCGTCCGCGAGGGTCTGATCACGCACGAACAGCTCAGGAAGGCCCTCTTGGAGCAGAAAAACTCCGGGATGCGCCTGGGCTATACCCTGGTCAAGCTTGGCTTTATCGAAGAAACCGAGGTCAGCAAGATGCTGGCCCGGCAGTACCGCATGCCGGCGGTGGACTTGTCGCGCTTCGAGGTCGACCCCAAGATCCTGAAGCTGCTCCCCCCCGACATCGCGACCAGGCACACCGTCCTTCCCCTGAAACGGGAGGGGCGGACCCTCACGGTCGCCATCGCCGACCCGAACAACGTGGCGGCGATCGAAGACATCAAGTTCATCACCCGCTGCGACGTGTTTCCGGTGATCGCGGGCGAGTACACGCTGCGCAACGCGATCGACCGCTACTACCAGCAGTCCGACGCGCAGCTCCAGACGCTGCTCAAATCGGTGGAGGCGGCCGAAGACCTGGAAGTGGTGGAGGATCAGGAGGACGAGGACGTCAAGGCGCAGGACCTGGCCGACGATGCCCCGGTCGTGAAGCTGATCAACGGGCTGCTCACCGATGCGGTGAAGCGCGGCGCCTCCGACATTCACATCGAGCCGTTCGAGCACGAGATGCGCGTGCGCTATCGCGTCGACGGCGCGCTCCAGGAAGTGATGAAGCCGCCGGTGAAAATGCGCGCGGCGCTGACCTCGCGCGTGAAGATCATGGCGCAGCTCAACATCGCCGAGCGGCGCGTCCCGCAGGACGGCCGCATCAAGCTCAAGATGGGCGCGCGCGTCATCGACTTCCGCGTCTCGACGCTGCCGGTGCTGTTCGGCGAAAAAATCGTGCTGCGAATTCTCGACAAGGGCAACCTGACGCTCGACCTGAAGACCTTCGGATTTGAACCGCAGTCCGAGGCGAATCTGCTCAGGGCGATCGAGAATCCCTATGGCATGGTGCTGGTGACCGGGCCCACAGGGTCCGGGAAGACGACGACGCTATACTCGGCGCTGTCCCGGATCAACCAGATCGACGTCAACATCATGACGGCCGAGGATCCGGTCGAGTACAACCTGCTCGGCATCAATCAGGTGCTGGTGCGCAACGAAGTCGGAATGACGTTCGCCGCGGCGCTGAAGGCGTTCCTGCGCCAGGACCCGAACATCATCATGGTCGGCGAGATCCGCGACCTCGAGACCGGCTCGATCGCGATCAAGGCGGCGCTCACGGGGCACCTCGTGCTCTCGACGCTGCACACGAACGACGCGCCGTCGACCATTACGCGGATGGTCGACATGGGCATCGAGCCGTTCAACGTCGCGAGCGCGGTCAACCTGATCGTGGCGCAGCGGCTGGTGCGGCGCATCTGCAAGGAATGCAAGCAGCAGCACGAGTACACGCCCGAGGAGATGCACGCCTTCGCTATCGATAAGAAGGAAGGGCCGTTCTTCAAGGGCGCCGGGTGCGATACCTGCGCCGGCACCGGATACCGGGGGCGTCAGGGACTGTACGAGGTGATGAACCTGACGAGCCCGCTGCGCCGCGAGATTCTGAAGGGCGCGTCGACCGAGGAGTTGCGCGACACGGCCGTGAAGGAAGGCATGCTCACGCTGCGCATGGACGGCATGTTGAAGGTGAAAAAGGGCATCACCACGCTCGAGGAAGTCGTGAAGGAAACCGCGGCCGGATAAGGAGAAGGGCGTTATGCCAGTCAACCTCCGAGCGCTGCTCGAGGAGATGATCGAGAAAGATGCGTCCGACCTGCACCTCGTGGCCGGCGAGCGGCCCAAGGTGCGCGTCGACGGCGACATCACCAACGCGTCGAGCGACGAGGTGCTGACGCCCAAGGACACCCTGTCGCTGGCATACTCGGTGCTCACGGAGAACCAGAAGAAACGGTTCGAGACCGAGAACGAGCTCGACTTCTCCTTCGGCATCCAGAACCTGGCGCGGTTCCGCGGCAACGTGTTCAAGCAGCGCGGCTGCGTCTCCGTGGTGATCCGGCAGATCCCGTTCAGCGTGAAGACGTTCCAGGAGCTCGGGCTGCCCGCCGTCGTGGCGCAGCTTGCCGACAGGCCGCGCGGGCTGGTGCTCGTCACCGGACCGACGGGCTCGGGCAAGAGCACGACCCTGGCCGCCATGATCGACAAGATCAACAAGGAGCTGAAAGGCCACATCATCACGGTGGAGGATCCGATCGAGTTCATCCACCGCCACCAGGCGTGCATCGTGAATCAGCGCGAGGTAGGGACCGACACCAACAGCTTCCAGGCGGCGCTCAAGTACGCGTTGCGGCAGGACCCCGACGTCGTGCTGATCGGCGAAATGCGCGACCTGGAGACGATCCAGGCGGCGCTGACGATCGCGGAGACGGGGCACCTGGCGTTCGCCACGCTGCACACCAACTCCGCCGCGGAATCGATCAACCGTATCATCGACGTCTTTCCCTCGCACCAGCAGTCGCAGGTGCGCGCGCAGCTCGCGTTCGTGCTCGAGGGCGTGTTGACCCAGACGCTGCTGCAGCGGGCCAAGGGCCGCGGCCGCGTGATGGCGGCCGAGATCATGATCTGCACGCCCGCGATTCGGGCCCTGATCCGCGACGACAAGGTGCACCAGATCGAGTCGTCGATGCAGGCCGGAAAGAAGTACGGCATGCAAACGCTGAACGACGCCCTGTACCAGCTCTACATGGCGCGGGAAGTGACGAAGGACGAGTGCCTGCGCGTGACGTCCAAGCCGAACGATTTCCTGCGCTCGATTGGCGAGGCGCCCCCGGACGACAAGGAGATTCCCACTCCGGCGCAGGCGGCGCAGGCTGGCCAACCTAAGGTCCCGGTCCGGAGGTAGGAATGCCGGTCTTCGAATACACGGCGCGCAACCTCACGGGCGATATCTTCAAAGAAAAGATCGACCTGGCGTCGCGCGATGACGTCATCGCGCACCTGCGCAAGAACCGCATGGTGGTGGTGCAGGTCCGAGAAGCCAAGGGGAAGGGCGGTGGGCTCGGCGATCTGTTCAAGGGGGGCGTCAAGACACGCGACGTCGTCGTCTTCACCCGCCAGTTCGCCACGATGATCAACTCGGGGCTGCCGCTGGTGCAGGCCCTCGACATCCTGTCGCAGCAGACCGAAAACAAGATTCTGGCGGACGTGACGCGCCAGGTCGTGTACGACGTCGAGAGCGGCCACACGCTGGCCGACGCGCTGCGCAAGCACCCCAAAGCGTTCGACGATTTGTATGTCAACATGGTGGCCGCGGGCGAAGCGGGCGGTATTCTCGACACGATTCTGCTCCGACTCGCGCAATTCCGCGAGAAGAACGACGCCATCGTCCGCAAAGTGAAGGGCGCGATGATCTACCCGGCGGTGATTTTTGCCGTCGCCGGCATCGCGATCGCCGTGCTGCTCATCTTCGTCATCCCGACCTTCCAGAGCATGTTCGCATCGGTCAACCTCGACCTGCCGCTGCCGACCCGCATCGTGATCGGCGCCAGCAACATCCTCACGAACTTCTGGTGGGCCTTCATCGGCATCGGCATCTTCGGGGTCTTCTCGGTGAACCGCTACTACAAGACCACGGCCGGGAAACTTCAGATCGACAAGTTGCTGCTCAGCCTGCCCGTGCTCGGCGATCTGCTGCGCAAATCGGCCGTGTCGCGCTTCACGCGCACCCTCGGCACGCTGATCTCCTCGGGCGTATCCATTCTCGACGGACTCGAGATCACCGCCCGCACCGCCGGCAACATGGTGATCCACAACGCCGTGATGGAATCACGCGCGTCGATCGCGGGCGGTGAAACAATCGCGGCGCCGCTCCAGAAGTCGAAGGTCTTCCCGCCCATGGTGATCTCGATGATCGCCGTCGGCGAGCAGACCGGTGGCCTGGACGAGATGCTCACCAAGATCGCCGACTTCTACGACGACGAGGTCGACGCGGCGGTCAGCGCGCTGCTGTCGCTGCTTGAGCCGATCATGATCGTGGTGCTGGGCGTGATCGTCGGCGGCATGGTGGTCGCGATGTATCTGCCGATCTTCGATATGGTGAACGCGGTGCAATGACGGACGGCGGACGATCTGACGGCCGGACGGCCTGAAAGCAGAACAGCTCCCGGCAGCTGCCGCGCGATGTCGCGCGCCAACGCCGAGTTCTACCACCGGCACAAGGCGCAGATCGACAGCATGACAGGCGAGATCAAGAACCGGGGCGACGATCTTACCTAAGCGCCTGTTGCGGGAGTGTCTGGGCGTCGCCGTCGCCGTCGTCGCGGCGTACGTGCTGCTGCGTGGGTCAGCCCTCTTCTTGGTCGGGGCGTACAATGACGACGGCGCGTACGTGATGCTCGGCAAGTCCATCGCGGACGGCACGGGCTACCGCCTCACCTACCTGGTCGGCTCACCCGTCGCCGTGAAATACCCGCCTGGTCTCCCGGCCTTGCTCGCGATCCCCTGGGCTTTGGGGGGCACGCTGGCCGCGGTGCGCGCGACCGTCGCCATCCTGAACCCTCTCGCATGCGGAGCGGCCGCCACCGTCATCTGGTGGATCGGTCGCCGCGATCTGGCGCTGTCTCCGGGACCACTCGCCGTCGCCGCCATCGGTCCGTTCCTGCTCGATCACGCGATCCAGTACTACGCCATCCCGCTCGCCGAGCCCTACTTCCTGCTGGGATGGGCCGTCGCGGTGGCGCTCGCGGCCACCGTCACGCGCCCGCCTGGCGCGCTCGCGCTCGGTCTCGTCCTCGCCCTCACGACACTATTTCGATCCGCCGGCCTGCCCATGGTCCCCGCCTGTCTCGCGGCACTTGCGCTGCGCCGGGTCCCGTGGCGCGTTGTGGCCGTCTGCGCCGCCGCCGCCATAGTCCCATTGATCGCGTGGGGCGTAGTGCACGGGCGGATGGTGGCCGTGGGACCGCTCTCCTCATCGCCGGACGAGGTGTCGTATTGGAGCCTCATCCCGTTCGGGCCGGTGCAGCTGCCGGCCTACCTCGTCAACGCCTTCTGGAACAACAGCCGCCGCTACTTCTCGGAGTTCAGTGGCGCCCTTGCCGGACCTGTTGTGGTGGGTTACGCGCTGGTGCTTGCAGCGGTCGGGACCGGCGCGATCGGAGCCCTGCGGTCTTGGCGTCGGGCGCCCGCCATTGCACTGACGGTGGGGGCCTCGCTCGCGGTGGTCCTGGCTTGGCCATTTGCGCAGGACAGGCTGATGCTCCCCGTGATCCCTTTCATCGGTCTCCTTGGCGCCGTGGTAATCGAAGATGGCGCCAAGCGTCTGCCCGAGCGCTGGCGCATCGCGGCGCCGCTCGGTCTCGCCCTCGCGGTCCTCATCGTCGGGCTCCGGCAGGTGGAGCTCCGATCCATCGCGGCGGCCGCCTTCGTCGAGGGCTGGCAGCCCCCGCCACGCGACGCCTCGATCTTCCTGACGCTCGCCAGGAACAGCCGGCACATCGCCACCGTCAGCGAATGGGCGCGCACGAACACGACACCGCAGGACCGCATGCTCGTGGATTTTCCCGCGGGCACCCGACTGTACTCGGGGCGGGTGACCGCGCCGGCATCCCCAGCCGAGGCCGGGTACGGGCCATCCGTGTTCCAGCACCCGGGTCGATACCTCGCGGCGCGCATTCTCGAGGACAGCGTCACCGTCATCGCGCTCGGGATACGCGGTCCCGTGCTGCGGGACATCGAGACGATCTCTCGTGCCTGTCCGACGGTCCTGCAGCGTGCGCTTTCGTTCGCGGAGGTCTATCGCGTCGTCCGGGACGACACCTGCCTCCGGAGGAGCCTGGCTCCATAATGGTTTGCGTGAGCCCCGCTCTTGCATTTTGCGATACCGATCCCAATACTGACCCCCCATGCGCTGGCTGAACGTGAAATCCCACCGGGCGGGCATGCCGACCGCACTCCAGCTCCTCCGCCTGGTTTATGTCGGGCGGATGTGCCTGGCGATCGCCATTTACGTCACCACCGCCCTCAAGCTACAGGTCGCCGCCCCGCTGGACATCCTGGTCACGTCGTTGATGCTGGTAACCGCGGCCGCCGTCACCCTCGCTTCGTACTGGCACACCCATTTCCGGCGCAAGCGGCCGGGGCCGACGTTCCTTTATCTCCAGGCGCTGTTCGACGTCATCCTGATCACTGTCGTCGTGCACATGACGGGTGGTGCCGAGAGCGATCTGGCGAGCCTGTACGTCATCCTTATAGCCGTCGCCGCGCTCTTGATGCAACCGGCCAATGCCGGTCTCGTCACGCTATTTGCCGGGTTGGTCTATTTCGCCGACGTGTTTTGGGCGCATACCCCCGGCGTCTCCGCTGGTGTCTGGATCCAGTTGGGCGTCTTCGTCCTCGTTGCCATGATCACGGTGTACGTCGCAAGCCGGGTCAACGTCATGGGCGCCGAGCGGGAGGCGCTGGCGGCGGAAGTGCGGCAGGTGCAGCTCGAGGCGGATGACGTGCTGCGCAATATCCGCACGGGCGTGATCACCGTGGACGCAGACGGGAAGCTCCTCTACGCCAATCCCGCTTCGGAGGAGTTGCTGGGGTTCAAGGCGCGCGAGTGGCTCGGCCGCTCCGTGATGCCCGAGTTCGCCCGCCTCGCGCCCGAGTTCTGGGCGGCCGTCACCTCCACCGCGCGGCGCGGCGTGCGTCTGATGCGCGTCGAGGCCACGGTGCACCGGCCCGACCGCACCTTTCCGATCGGCGTCACCACGACGACGCTCGACGGCCCCGTGGGCGCTCGGCCGCGCGTCTCGGCGATCTTCACGGACATCTCCGACTCCAAGCGGCTCGAGGAGCTGCACCTGCGCGCGGAGCGACTCGAGGCCGTCGCGGAGTTGTCGTCGAGCCTGGCCCATGAGATCAAGAACCCGCTCGCGTCCATCCGGAGCTCCGTCGAACAGCTGGGCCGCTCCTCGCGCGCCAATCCGGACGAGAAGTTCCTCGCCAATCTGATCGTGCGCGAAAGTGATCGCCTGTCGCGACTGCTCTCGGAGTTCCTCGACTTCTCGCGCGTTCGGGTGACCGAATGCCGGTCGATGGATCTCCACGCCGTCGCCGCAGCGGCGATTCGCCTGGTGCGCCAGCATCCCGAGTGTGGCCGGGGCGTGAAGATCACGCTCGAGGGAACCTCGACTCCCATGGAAGGCGACGAAGACCTCGTGCACCGCGTCGTGTCGAACCTCGTGCTCAACGCCGTGCAGGCTGCCGGATCCAAGGCCGCCGTCGTGGTACGCACGGGGCGGGCCACGCCCGATGAGCTGCCCGGCGTGGCCGGGATCGATAATCCGGTGGCCCTGCGCGTGAGTGATAATGGCCCCGGCATTCCGGACGAAGTGCAACAGCGCCTGTTCGAGCCCTTTGCCACCGGCCGTGTGGGCGGCACCGGCCTCGGGCTGGCGATTGTGCAGCGAGCTGTCGAGGCGCACCGCGGTCTGGTACTCGTGGACACGAAAGCAGGGGGAGGGACGACGTTCACGATTTACTTCCCGGCCGCCCGCCGGAAGGAGGAGGCCGCATGAGTCCGCCCCCAAATGCGCCCTCGATCCTCGTCATCGACGACGAGCAGGGGATTCTCGATACCCTGCGGATCCTGCTCAAGAACGAAGGGTTCGAGGTGTCGACGGCGCAGGGCGGCAAGGCCGGCCTGGAGCAGCTGAAGAACTCGGCGCCGGATATCGTCCTGACCGACCTCAAGATGCCCGGCGTCACGGGCATCGAAATCCTAACCGCCGTCAAGGAGCAGGACCCTGAAACGCCCGTCGTGCTCATGACCGCGCAGGCATCACTGCAGAGCGCGATCCAGGCCGTGAACCAGGGGGCGTTCCATTACGTTCAGAAGCCCTTTTCCAACGACGAGATCGTCGCGCTCTGCCGGCGCGCGGCCGAAACGCGCCGTCTCAAGTCGGAGAACAAGCAGCTCAAGCAGGAGATCCGCCGGCAGGCGCAATCGGTCAAGGTCAAGCCGCTCGGCAAGTCGCGCGTGTTCAGCGAGGTGCTGCGCCTGGCCGAGCAGGTCGCCCCGACCGAAAGCACGGTGCTGATCCAGGGCGAGTCCGGAACCGGGAAGGAAGTGATCGCCCGCTACCTGCACGAGCTGTCAGCCCGCGCGGAAGGGCAGTTCCTGTCGATCAACTGCGGTGCGCTGCCTGAGAGCCTGCTGGAGTCGGAGCTGTTCGGGCACGTCAAAGGATCGTTCACCGGCGCGGTGCGCGACAAACAGGGCCTGTTTGCCGCGGCGCGCGGCGGGACGTTCTTCCTGGACGAGATCGGCGAGATGTCGCCCGCGACGCAGGTCAAGCTGCTGCGCGTGCTCCAGGAGCGGGAGGCGATTCCCGTCGGCGGCACCGAGGCGATTCCCGTCGATGTCCGGGTCGTGGCCGCCACCAACCGCGATCTGGAAGACGACATCAAGCGCGGCCGGTTCCGCACCGATCTCTACTATCGGTTGAACGTGATCAACATCCACCTGCCGCCGTTGCGCGATCGGCGCGACGACATCCCGATTTTCGTCAAGGAATTCCTGGCGCACATCGCCGCCGAGCGCGGTGAAGCGCCCAAATCGCTCTCCGGCGAGGCGGAAGCAGTGATCATGGTCTACGACTGGCCGGGCAACGTCCGCGAGCTCGAGAACGCGCTCGAACGGGCGGTGACGCTCACCAAGGGGGACGTGATCCCCCGGTCCGCGATTCCCGACAAGATCAGCGAGCGCAAAGCGGAGCCGCTGGTGGCCGAGCGGACGCACGCGAACCCGCCGCTCGACGTCATCGAGCAGGCGTACATCACCTGGGTGTTGCAGGCCGAGGGCGGCAACAAGACGCGCGCCGCTGAAGTGCTGGGGATCGACCCCTCCACCCTGTACCGCAAGTTGAGCCGGTACGACACCAGCACGGGTGGCGGCAACGCACCGAGTGGCGGGCAGGACGCAGCGGGTAGCGTCTGAGTCGGCCGGCACAGGGAGATCCAACCGGGGCGGCCACGCTGGAATGCCTCGCCGACGCGCCGCGGTTCAACCGCTGGATGTTCGAGCGCGTCCGCCCGTGGGTGGGCGACCGCGTGCTCGAGGTCGGGTCCGGCATCGGTAACCTGTCGCAGTTTCTCGTCGATCGCTCCAACGTCGTCCTGAGCGACACGTCGGCGGAGTATCTCGAGCGGCTGCGCGCGCGGTTCCGACATCTACCCAATGTCGAGGTGATGCGCCTGTACCTGCCCACGCCTGAAGGGCCTATTGCCGATCGTCGCTTCGACACCATCGTATGTCTCAACGTACTCGAGCACGTCGCGGACGACGTCGGCTCACTCGCCGCCATGCGTCGCCTGCTCGATACGGGCGGCCGCCTCGTCCTGCTGGTGCCGGCGCTGCGGGCGCTGTACGGATCGCTCGATCGCGCGCTCGGTCATGTGCGCCGCTACACGAGGGGGGATCTGCGGGTCAAGCTCGAGCGTAACGGCTTCACGCTGCGGCGGCTCGAGTATTTCAACATGGCGGGCATTCCGGGTTGGTGGGTCTCGGGAAAGCTGCTGCACCGCGAGATCATTCCGGCCGGGCCACTGCGGCTGTTCGACGCGCTGGTCCCCGTCTTTCGGCTGGAGCGCTTGCTGCCCTGGCGCATCGGCCAGTCGCTGATCGCGATCGGAGAAGCGGCGTGACGCGTGCAGAGCGCCGCTCACCCAACCTGCTGCTTTCGGTGATTGTCCCGGCCTACAACGAAGCCGCGACGGTCGAGATCGCGCTGCGCCGCATCCGGGAAGTGTCGCTGCGTCTCGAAATCATCGTCGTCAACGACGCGTCCACCGACGGCACCCGCAAGATCCTCGAGGGGCTGGCCGACAAGGGGCTCGTGGACCGCGTGATCCATCACGAGAGGAATCGCGGCAAGGGCGCCGCGATTCGCTCCGGGATTGCGGTGGCCACCGGCGACGCGGTCGTCGTGCAGGACGCCGACCTCGAGTACGATCCGCAGGACCTCCCTGCGCTGCTGCTGCCGATCCGGGCACGGCAGGCGGACGCGGTCTACGGGTCGCGCTTCCAGGGCGGTCCGCGCCGCGTGCTCTACTTCTGGCACTTCGTGGGC
Organism: Gemmatimonadota bacterium; assembly: GCA_050264615.1. GTDB lineage: Bacteria > Gemmatimonadota > Gemmatimonadetes > Gemmatimonadales > GWC2-71-9 > 20CM-2-65-7. Next base: position 2,041 of record JBLNGI010000040.1, on the reverse strand, counting down.
AACCGCGTCCTGACGCTGCTGTCCAACATGTTCACCAACCTGAATCTCACCGACCTCGAGACCTGCTATAAGCTGATCCGTACGGATCTCCTGAAACGGCTGCCGCTGTCATCAAACCGCTTCGGTTTCGAGGTCGAGATCACGGCGCGGCTGGCGCAGGCCCGGGCGCGGATCTGGGAGATACCGATCTCCTACAGCGGCCGGACCTACGCGGAGGGCAAGAAGATCACCTGGCGGGACGGTTTCGCGGCGCTGTTCCACATCCTGCGCTACAACCTGTTGCCGCCACGAGGGCCAGGCGATTGGCGATTGCCGCCGAAGTAAAAGGCGGTCTCGTCGCGGGGAGCATCGCGCTCGCCGTCGGAGCGTTCGCGCTCAACAATGCCCTCGTTGGCGTGTTCTACGACGACGGCCTCTACGCGGGATTGGCGAGCGCGCTCGCGGGCGGTATCGGGTACGTGCATCCTCACCTTCCCACCTCGCCCGCCGCCGTCCATTACCCGCCGCTGTATCCGCTTGTCCTGACGCCGCTCTTCGGACTATTCAGCGTCACGGCCGCGGGATTCATGGGAAAAGTGATCAACCTCCTCCTCTCCGCGGGTGGCGCCGGTCTGATCGCATGGCACGCGACTCGAACGGGGCTGATCGATCCGCTCGCGCCGCGCTGGTCCGCGCCGGCGATCGTCGCGGCTGCGGCGATCGCCATCCCCACGCTGGCGACCCAGTCGGTGCTGTTCGCCGAGCCGTTGTTCAGCGTGCTGCTGGCCTGCGCCGTTGTCGCGGCCGATCGTGGAGCGCGGCCATGGATCGTGGGTGGTGCCGCCGCGCTGGCCCTGCTCACGCGGTCGATCGGCATCGCCGCCGCCGCCGGCATCGCCTGCTTTCTGTTCACCCGTGTGCCCCCCCCCCGCAAGGCGCTCCTCACCGCCATGATCCCCGTGGTCGTCGCCGGCACCGCGTGGGCGCTGTGGGTGGGAACGCACGCGCGCGCCATCGACCCCTGGCTCGCGACCACGTACGGCAGTTACGGCGAGGTCCTGCGGCAAACTGGTTTCTCGGCCCTGGGCGTCAGCGCCCGCGACCTCTCGCGGCCGCTCGAGGCCATCACGCTCGGCTGGATTCCGATCCGATGGCTCTTCGTCATTGCGGCGACCGCGGCGCTCGGCGTCGGACTCTACGGCCTGGTGCTGCTCTCGCGCCGCTCGGCGATCGGTTTCACGCTCGTTTTCTATCTCCTCATTCTGGCCGTTTGGCCGTACCCGGCGGACCGCTTTCTCTGGGCGGTCCTGCCGTGGCTCGGCCTGGCTTGGGCGATGGGCGCGGTCGCGCTGTGGCGCAGACCACGGCTCCGGGTTCCGGTCGGGCTGCTCGGCGCGTTGCTCGTCATCGGGTTCACGCAGTACGAAATCCGCGGGCTGAGCGGCCGCTGGTGGGAAACGCAGGCGCGGGCCATCTCAGCCAATTTCACCGAGCTGTTGCCCGTGATCGCGGAGCTTCCAGCCGACGCGGTCGTCGCGGTGGACGACGAAGCGCTGGTCTGGCTGTACACGCGCCGGCGCGCGGTACCGTTCTACCTCGAGCGCTCCCGCGGGCGGGAAGTCGTCCGGCCGACGCCCGCCGAGCATCGTGACTATCTGGAGCGCATGAGCGTCACGCACGTCGTTCTCGCCAGCGCGTCATCTCCATCGGCAGGTGAGCTGCGCGGCCTGATCGAGGCTTATCCGGGGTGGCTCACGGCGGTGTATCGCTGGCCCGGAGGCCGCTGGTTATTCGAGGTGCGTCGTGGACAATAAGCGGATCTGTGCGATCGTAGCCGCGGTTGCCGTCGTCGTGCATATCGGTGCGCTCTGGAATCGCTTCGCCATCGATGACCTCGTGATCATTCGCGCAAACGAGCTGGTGCACTCGCTCGACGGTGTCTGGCGGTCGTTCGTGATGCCGTACTGGCCGGCGGACCTGGGCGGACGGATGTATCGGCCGCTCGCCCTCGCCTCGTTCGCCATCGACTGGCGGCTCAGCGGGGGCGGCGCCATGTGGTTTC
>JBLNGI010000039.1:0-6278 GCA_050264615.1 Gemmatimonadota bacterium | reverse complement strand
CGATCCGCGCCATGCTGGGCCGGCGGCCCAAAGCGCGCGTGGACGCGGTCGGCATATCGGGGCAAATGCATTCGTCGGTCTTTCTCGACAACAGCGGCGCGGTGATTCGGCCGGCGTTGCTGTGGTGCGACGGCAGGACGACGGCCGAATGTCGCGAGATCGAAACGCGCGCGGGTGGCGAGGCCAAACTGCGTGCGTGGGTGTGCAACGCCGCCCTCGAAGGCTTCACACTCCCCAAGGTGTTGTGGCTGCGAAACCATGAGCCCGCGGCGTTCGCGCGTCTGGCCACGGTGCTGCTCGCCAAGGATTTCGTGCGGCTGCGGCTTACGGGCACCATGGCCACCGAGCCATCCGACGCGTCCGGTACGCTGATGTTCGATCCCGCGCGGCTCCGCTGGAGTCGAGAGATGCTGGACGCGGCAGGGCTGGCGGCTTCACTGCTCCCCGATGTCGGCGGATCGGCGGAGGTGCTGGGGCGAGTCAGCGAGACAGCCGCGAAGCTGACGGGCCTTCTCGCCGGCACGCCTGTCGTGGGAGGCGGAGCGGACAACGCGTGCGGCGCCGCCGGTGTGGGCGCGATCACGCCCGGGGAAGCCGTGTCGAGCTGGGGGACTTCCGGGACGGTGCTCGCTCCCACGGCCGAGCCGCGCGTGGATCCCCGGCTGCGAGCCCATACCTTCTGCCACGTGGCGCCTGGCGTGTGGTATGTGATGGGCGTCGTGCTGTCCGCCGGGGGCGCGTTCGCCTGGTATCGCGATCAGTGCGCGCGCGAGCTGCCGCAGGAGCAGCGCGATGACCTGCTCGTTGCCGAAGCGGCGCCAATCGCACCGGGCGCTGAAGGGGTGACGTTCCTGCCGTACCTCCAGGGAGAGCGGACGCCGCATCGCGATGCCGCGCTGCGCGCGGCATTCGTCGGACTGAGTCTGGCGCACTCGCGCGGCCACCTGACCCGCGCCGTGCTCGAAGGCGTGTGTTTCGCCCTGCGGGACTCCGTGACCATCCTGAAAGAGCTCGACCTGATGCCCGCCACGCTGCTCCTGACGGGCGGCGGCGCCAAGAGCGCGTTCATTCGGCAATTGCAGGCCGACATCTTCGGCGTGCCGGTGACGACCGTGAATCGTGAAGAGGGCGGGGCGTATGGGGCGGCGTTGCTCGCGGCGGTAGGCGCAGGGGCGTTTCCGGATCTGCAGGCCGCCGTGCGGCGCACACTGACCCGTCAACCTCTGACGTCACCGAACTCAGCGACGCACCGAGCCTACGAGCCCCTCTATGAGCGCTTCCGAGCAGGCTCGGTAAAGTGGAGCCGATGACGCTGTCCCGCCGCGATGTCCTCAGGCTCGGGCTCGGCGCCGGCGCGCTCCGGTTGCTCAGCCGCCCGGAAGTGCTTGTGGCGGAGAGTTTCGCGGCGGGACACGCGGTTTCCGAATTGCCGTCCCCCCCGCCTGACGTGGTGCGTGCCAGGCCGTTGCCGCTAAGTGCGGTGCGGCTCACGGGGGGCCCGCTGGCGCACGCCCAGCAACTGTCGGCGCGCTATCTGCTCCAGCTCGAACCGGACCGGATGCTCGCGTACTACCGCAAACGGGCGGGCCTCGAGCCGAAGGCAGAGCCCTACGGCGGTTGGTACGGAGATGGCCGCACCCTCACCGGCCACATTGCGGGTCATTATCTCTCCGGCGCGAGCCTGATGTACGCCGCCAGCGGCGACGCGCGCTTCAAAGCGCGCACGGACTACATCGTCCGCGAGCTGAAGACGGTACAGGACGCGCACGGCGACGGGTACCTGAGCGCCCTGGCCGGCGGGCGGAAAGCATTCGGCGACCTGGCGCGCGGCGAGATCCGCTCGGCGGCCTTCGACCTGAACGGCGAATGGTCGCCCTGGTATACTCTGCACAAGACCTACGCCGGCCTGCGCGATGCCTATCGCCACACCGGGAACCGGACCGCCCTCGAGGTCGAGGTCAAATTCGCAGCGTGGGCCGAGCGGATTCTCTCAGGGCTGAACGACGCGCAGCTCCAGCGCATGATGAACACCGAGTTCGGCGGCATGAACGAGGTGCTCGCCGATCTCTATGCGGATACGGGCGACGCGCGCTGGCTGGCGCTGTCGTACAAGTTCGAGCATCGCGCCTTCATCGATCCGCTGCGGCGCCACGAGGACGACCTCGCCGGTACGCACGGCAACACGCAGGTACCGAAGCTCATCGGCTCGGCGGCGCGGTTCACGTACACCGGCAGGCCGGAAGACCTGCTCGCCGCCAGCTTCTTCTGGGACCAGGTGGTCCAGCATCACAGCTACTCGAGCGGCGGCCATGGCAAGGACGAGTACTTCGGACCGCCGGACCAGCTGAACGACTGGGTCGACGGCCGGACGTGCGAGACCTGCAACACGTACAACATGCTGAAGCTGACCGGGCGACTGTTTTCCGTGATGCCCGATCCGCACTACGCCGATTACTACGAGCGCGCGCTGTTCAACCACATGCTCGCCTCCATCGATCCCGAGGACGGGCGCGTGTGCTACATGGTGCCGGTGGGTGGCGCGCGGCAAGGCGTGCTGCACGAATACCAGGACATGTTTCGCGACTTCACCTGCGACGTGGGCACCGGCATGGAGCGTCACGCCCTCCATGGCGACGGGATTTACTACGAGGCCGGGGATCGGCTGTGGTTGAATCTGTATGCGCCCTCCACCGCGGAGTGGGCCGCGGCCGGCGTCCGATTGACCGTGGAAACCGACTTCCCCGAGGGCGAGACAGCGAAGCTCACCGTCAACGTCCGCGCGCCGCGGGAGTTCACGCTGGCGCTGCGCCGCCCGTATTGGGCAGGCGCGGGATTCCAGGTGAAGGTCGACGGGCAAGCGGTCGCCGTGACAGGTGGAGAGCCACCCGCCAACGACCCGCGCCGCCGCAGCCAATACCGGGATGCCGAGCCGAACGTAAGCTCGTACGTGGAGCTGAAGCGCGTCTGGAAGACCGGCGACGTCGTCGAGGTCGCGCTTCCCAAGTCGCTGCGCCTGGAGCCGCTGCCCGACAATCCGCGCCGCGCGTCGCTCTTGTGGGGGCCGCTCGTGCTCGCGGGTGACCTGGGACCCGAACCCGAGCGGGAGCAGGATCCGAACGACGAAGCACGCCCGGCCCGCACGCCTCTGCCCAATGCGCCAGTGTTCGTCGCCGCGGAGCAACCCGTGGCGACATGGCTCAAAGCTGTGTCAGGGGCTCCCGGCCGATTCCGTAGCGACAACGTGGGGCGCCAGCCCGACGCGGCGGCTCGCCCGCACGACGTCGAATTCCACCCGTTCTTCCGCCTACACCGGCGGGCGTACTCGACGTACTGGGATCTGTTCACGCCGGCCGAGTGGGAGGCGAAGAAGGCTGAGTATGCGGCCGAGGCGGAGCGGCTGCGAAAGCTCGAAGCCGCCACGGTCGCGTGGCTCCAGCCTGGCGAGGTCGTGTTCGAGCGGCAGTTCAACTATCAGGCGGGGGAGGGCGTGGTCCCGCAGCGCATCCTGGGACGGCCGGGGCGGCGCGGCACGACGTGGTTCTCCTACGATGTGCCCGTGGACCCCGCGCATCCCATGACGGTGATCGCCACTTACTACTCGGGGGACCGCCGCGGCACGCCCGCGGACTTCGAGATTCAGGTGGATGGCCGGCGCGTGGGCGACCAGCAACTGCGGCTCAACGACCCGCACCGCTTCGTTGACGTCGAGTATCCCGTTCCCGGTGACGTCGTCCGTGGCAAGCGCAAAGTGACGGTCCGCTTCCAGGCCAAGCCGGCGAGCCAGATCGCCACGGTGTTCGGGCTGCGGATGATTCGCGGCGACGCGCCGCGCTAGGCTTTCGCCTGGGCGATGACGGCGGCCATCTGATCCCGGTACTTCGTAAACGTGTCGTCCACGATGTTCAGGGTAGGTATGAGTCCGGGACGTTTGGAGAGCGACAGCGTCGCTGGATCCCATTTGCCGAATCCTGACTCATGCACGCCCGAGGAGCCGCGCCCCGGCGCCGGGTGCGACAGATGCGAGAAGAAGCGCGCGTACGGGACGTAGTGCGTGGAGTACGAGGCGTGATATAAAGGAATGAACTCGAGCAGGGCGTCGTAGAGAAACTCACCGCAACACAGCACGCGCGGGTACCGTGTGCGCAAATCCGAAATCATGGCGCGCGCGCCCTCGTGCATGTCGGCTTTCGTGTTGTTCATCCAGCCGCCGATGATGTCGAGGAAATAGGCGTCGACGCCGTAGCGGTCGATCGTGTCGGCAATGCGGTCCGTTAGCCAGCGGCGCCAGGACGCGACGCCGAGGTTCATGTACACGCCGAAGCCTTCCTGATGGCGATCGTTGTCCCAATCGACCCAGCTCAGGTTGAATGGATCGCCGTCGACGCGTTCGGTCGCCGCATCGGCGAAGCTGGCGAAATTCGGCAGCTTCCGGTTCGAGGCGTTCGCGCCGAACATCGGCATCATCTTGAATCCGAGCCGTTGTCCTTCCTGGATCAATCGCTTGAACCCGGCTTCGCCGCCCATCCGCGGCGCGGCCTGATAGGTGGGATAGTCCCAGTAGTAGCGCCCGTCCCACGCCGAGATGAAGGCAAGCACACGATCCGCGGACATCTGCGTGGAGATCCAACGCAGGATCTCGAGCATGCGTGCGTAGTCGTTGAACATGTAGCCGGTGAAATGCATGCCGTGCAGCGTGACAACGAGCTGGATCCGGCGCAGCCAGTCGGGGACGTCGGTACGGGTCTCCCAGCGCGGGAAATGGTACGCGCGCTCGAGGTGCGCGTAGTGCGGCGCAACCGCCGCCTCGAGCGACGCTGCCCGTCCGATGCGCCACGTGGGCACTTGAACCGTCTTCCGATCCATCCATCCTTCAACTTCGTGCACCAACTCGACCTTGTAGCCCTGTTCGCCCGGCTGGAAGTAGAACCGCTTGGCGCGCACATGATCGTCGAGCGAAGAAAGCGCGATGGAACTTCCATCGCTGGTCTGCACCGCGGTGAGCGGGGTGCCTAGACCCCATGCCGTATTGTCGCCCCACAGATCGCCGGCGCCGAACGGATAGCCCCACAACACTTCGTCATCCTTCGGATCGAACGGATCGCCGCCGGTTGAAAGCTTGCCGCGTGGAATCCCTCTCACGACGACCGTGACGGCCTTGATCGGTTGACCCATTTCCGCCGTGACATCGCAGAAGACTGCATCTCCCTCCCGACGCAGCCGCGCGTTCACGCGCCCCGGAACGCTCTGTTGGCCCCCGGCCCAGACGAGTCTCGTCGCGCTGACGGCGAGTGTGTCGCCCCCCCCCGTCGCGTCGGCGCTCATCGCGCCGGCGTCGAGCGCGTAGGTGTTTTCGCGCGTGAACACCACAAACCCAAAGCGCAGCCCCTCCCCGAATTCGACGGACGGTTCCGGAAAGTCGAAGCTGAACTTCATAAACGCCCGGCCGCGCGAAGGGATGAACACCTCACTTGTCGAGGTCAGGGGCAGGATGGGAGTGCTCGCCGGGGCGGGCGGGGGCGATGGGAGCGGCGGCATGAAGGCACCCGCACCGGCCACGCCCATGGTCGTGAGCCAGTCACGGCGTGAGATCGAATCGCTCATCGGACGGGATGATGTTCCGGCTTCCAGCGCAGGATCGCGTCCTCGACGCCCTTGAGATGTGCCCGCATCCGCTTCACACCTAACGCGGCGTCGCGACGCTCCAGGGCCTCGAGGATCGCGAGGTGGCCTTCGTGGTCGCGCTTCCGCGAACCGAAGATCTTGAGGATCAGACGCTGCTCGGCGGCAAACAGGTCTCGCAGCACGTCGAGCAGCTGGACGAGCACGGCGTTGCCTGAGGCCAGCGCGACCTGCCGGTGGAACGACATGTTCACGGTGTGCAGGACGCCGTCGTCAGCGAGGTTCTTCCCCGCGGCGGTGAGCAGGCGCCGCATCTCTCGCAGATGTTGGGCGGTCGCCTTCTCCACGGCATCGGCGACGGATTGCGCCTCTAATGCCATGCGGGTCCGAATGAGATCCAGGAGCAACTTCTTGGTCACCGTTCCCGGGTAATCCGGGCTGGCGAGCACCAGGACCTCATCGCTCCGGCTCACGTACACGCCGGAGCCGTGACGGATCTCCACGACGCCGATCGTCTCGAGCTTCTTCAGCCCTTCGCGAACGGTCGGATGGCCGACGCCGAACCGCTTCGCCATCTCCATGATCGAGGGCAGGCGATCACCGACGCCGTAATGGCCGCGCTGGATCATCCCGCGAATCCGGCTCGCGAGCCTGTCGGA
>JBLNGI010000038.1:0-21579 GCA_050264615.1 Gemmatimonadota bacterium | reverse complement strand
CGCCGCGGACGTATCTGATGGGCTTCTCAGCCATCCCGCCGCGGTTCGACAGCACGACTGCCTACGTGATCGCCGCGATCAACAACTGGGTACCGCACGCGGATGCGGCGATCATGCACGTCTCGCCGCCGTGGGCCGCGATGCTCGGCGGCGTTGTCCCCGATTCCGCAGTGCGGATCGTCGAGCTGCCGCTCGCGCAGTACTACCGCGCCAGGGGGCTCGACATCGTGTTCACCGTGGATGCCACGGACGGGCTGAATCGCGCGGCCGAAGCGCCCGAGCTCGTGGCGGCCGGCCGCAGCATCACCGACACCCTGGTGCAGCGGCTGTATCGCGAATGGACCTACGCCGTCGCCGCGAGAATCCAGCCGGCGTATCTCGGGCTTGGTGCCGAGACCAACCTCATTCGCGCGCTGGCGCCGGACTCCGTCTATCAGGCCCTCGTCACGATGACGAATGCCGTCGCGACGCAAATCAGCGCCGCGAGTCTCCCGAGCCAGTTGTTCGTGAGCGTGCAAGTGGAGGTGGCGTGGGGCCGGCCCTCGGGCCCATATCAAGGGATCGCGCAGGACCTCACGGACTTTCCCTTCGCGGACGCCGTCGGGTTGTCGAGCTACCCCTATCTCGGTGGGTTCGCCGATCCGGAGGCGGTGCCCCTCGATTACTACAGCCGGATCGTTCAGGGGACGACGCTGCCAGTGCTGGTGGTAGAAGGAGGGTGGCCCTCGATCTCGGTCGGCGGTGTGGTGTCCTCCTTGGCGGACCAGGCGCGGTACCTGGCCCGGCAGGCTCAACTCGTCGACAGCGCCAAGGCGCGCGGCCTGTTTCAGCTGACGTTCTACGACTTCGACCTGAGCGCCAACCCGGCGCCCGGCTCAAACCTGCCGTTGTTCGCGCATCTCGGCTTGGCCGACAGCGCCATGAACGCGAAGCCCGCGCTGGCGAGCTGGGACAGCACGTTCCGCAGGCCGTACAGGGAGTACACGCCGTAACGTGTTGACTGTTTTCACCGCCGCGTGGTGCTCACGCTCTCGTAGACCATCGTCACGAACTGATCCGGCTTGATGGAGCCGGTCCCCCAGCGCGCGTCGAATTCCGCCGTGGGGTGCGTGGCCAACGTTTGGGCGAGCGAGCGGCCCGCCGCTTTCTGCTGGCGCACACGATCGCGGACTGTCTTCAGCATTTTCCCGTATTCCCGCACCGCCGCCCGGTCGCCGAGTCCGCCGTGCCCGGGGATGATCTGGACGTTGTCATCGCCGAGCGTCAGCAGGATGTCGATCGCCGCGATCAGGCCGTCGATGCTGCCGCCGCTGCTGAAGTCGATGAACGGAAAGCGTCCATTGAAGAAGACATCGCCCGCGTGCACGACGTCCGCCTTGCGCCAAAAGATGAACGCATCGCCGTCGGTGTGCGCGTTCGCGACGTGGAACGCCACGACGTCGTCCCCGTTGATGTGGAACGTCACCGTGTCGCTGAACGTGATGACCGGCAACGCGCCCGCCGGTGAGGCCGGAATGGTCCGCTGGAAGAATTCGACGACCTGCTCGGACGACATGCGGCGCCGCACGTTGTCGTGTGCCACGAGCAACGCCCCGGTTTTCCCCATCGCTTCGTTCCCACCGGTATGGTCCCAGTGCCAATGGGTGTTCACCACGAACCGCACCGGCTTGTCGGTGAGCTGCGCGATCGCGGCGAGGATCTTGGGCGTCAGCGGCGCATACTGATCGTCCACCACGAACACGGCGTCGGCTCCGATCGACAGCCCGATATTCCCACCCGCGCCGGTGAGCATGTACACGCCCTCGGCAACCTTTTGGGATCGCACCTGGACGGTGTCGAAGTTTTGCTGGGCCTGAATCGTAGCGGACAGCGTGAACAGCGCGGCGGCGACGACGACCACACTCCGCATGAAACCTCCGAAAGGGCGTAGTCAGCGCGACGACGGACGGACCCGACCGACCAACACCGTCACATTATCCGTGCCGCCTCGTTCGTTGGCGAGCCGGACGAGATCGCGACACACTTGCTCCGACGATTGCAGCGTGCGGAGTCGATCTTCGATCTCGTCCTCCGTCACATGCTTGGTCAGGCCGTCGGTACACAGCAGCAGGACGTCCTCCCGCCGCGCGTCGGTTGCGAGCGTCTGCGGCGTCGCTTCCGGTCCTCCCAACGCGCTCGCGAGCACGTTGCTGAGGGGAGATTGCCGCCCCTCGGACGGTCTGAGCGCCCCCGCCCGCACCAGGTCCTCTGCCACGGTCTGGTCGCGCGTCAGCCGTTGCAGATCCCCGTCCCGCAGCCGGAAGCAACTCGAATCGCCGAGGTGCACGAGGTAGGCGCGCGGCCACAGTGCGAACACCATCGTGAGCGTCGTCGCACCACCTTTGCCACCGTATTCGCGTCGCCCCTCTTCCAGCAGGAGGTCATGCGTCTTCAATACGGCGCGCTCGAGCTCTCCGAGGAACTCGCCTTCCCGCTCCGGATCGAGACGGCGATAGAGGTCGGTCAGATGCGTCACATAGTGAGCGATGGCGCGGACCACGGTGCCGCTCGCCTGTGCACCGTCGGGTCGCCCGCCGACGCCGTCCGCCACCACAAAGACGAACCCACGCGACTCCGTGACGAGCGGCGTCAGGTCGTCGGGCGGGATGCTCGACTGGTGTACGCGGAGCAGCTTGTGGAGGCTCGCGATCAGAAACTGGTCTTGATTCTCGCCGCGGACGCGCCCGGGATCGGTGACGCCGAAGACGTCGATCTCGGCCAGCGCCGGTCGGGGCTCGGCGCTCCAGCCACCGGGCGAAACGAGGGGCTTCATGGACGCCTTCGGTGAGCTGGACACGTACGCCTCCGTGGTCGGACGGGCTAACGTGCGCTGTCGGACGCGCCGGGTGCCGGCGCCTGCGGCGGCAGCCCGTAGCGCTCGGGAGAGCCGCAGACGATGGCGGCGGCCAGGACCTTGGGAACGTACTCCATCGTCTCCGGCGGCAGCAGTCGCAGCCGGTATAAGTGCCAGAAGTCCCGTTTTTCCTTCTTGAACCCTCCTGGCGTCTGCGCGATCTGGCGTAACACCTGGCGCACGCCGTTCTCCCCGCGGTTGTAGCTCGCCATCGCCAGCATGAAGGCGTCTTCCCCAAACTCGGCGAGCAGGTTGGCCATGTGGCGAGCGGCCACGCGGGTTTGCTTCCGCACGTTGATCCGCTCGTCGACCTCCTCATCCACGCGCAGGCCGTACGCGCGTGCCGTGGGGGCCGCCATCTGCCACATCCCGCGCGCGCCGGCTCGGCTCGTGGCGGTGGGAGTGAAGTTGGATTCCTGCCACGCCACGTATCCCATGACCTCGGGTAGCTCGAGCGCGGTGAGCTCCCGCTGGATGATCGGCCAGTACCGCAGTTTCCGCTGATACGTGGCCCTGGTCACCGAGTCGTCGCGGACGAGCCGGTCGATGTGATGTTGGAGACGCTCTTTGAAAATCGGCGGCACGGCGTAGGTCTCGGCGTTGAACTGTCGCAGGATGCGGCGAATTTGCCGATCCAGGTCATCGCCTGCGTTGGCCACCTCGTCAGCCTTCGCCCGGCTGGCCCGGCCGAGCGCGGCGAGGGTTTGCTCGGCCTGGGCCGTGGCGTCGATCAGCAGCCGCTCGAGATGCGCCAACCGGGCCGTGTCCTGCTCTTGCCGCATCGCTTCGAGAATTCGCGCGATCTGCTGGTCGAACTCGCCTTTCGTGGCGAGCAGCTGCGTGATCCTGCGCTGCTGCACGGTGATCACCGTCCCCATGACGCCGATAATCAGCGTGGCGATGCCGGCGACGATCGCCAGGACGCGGACCCAACGCCGCCTCGTGCGGCGCTGCGTCACGTCGGACACGGCGCGAACGGCATGGGCGACGTGCTCCATCGTCCTGCGCGATCGCGTGCCGCCGGCCTTCGCGCGCTCCTCGGCGATGCGCTCGGCCGCCAGGGCCAGGATCCGGCCCGTACCCGACTCGCGGGTCGCGGCCTGGAGGGCCTTGTTGATCTCCGCGGCGTCCTGGTGCGGGTCGTACGAGGCGTCGATCGTCACCTCGACTCGCGCCTCCGGTCCGTCGGGCGCTCCGAAGCGGAGCGTGTCCCCAGATCGGAGCGCGGCGCTCTTCACAGGTTCGCCATCGAGCAGAAGCCCGCCGGGCGCATCCAGATCGAGGACGTCGTAGGCGCCGTCCTTGAGGACGATGACGGCGTGATAGCGCGCCACCCGGGGCTCGCGGGCCGCGTCGTAGTGCAGGTCGCAGTCGGCGCTCGTGCCCACGCGCAACCAGTGTTTCTCGGTGCTCGTGGTCGTCCCCGCGAGGCTACCGGAGACGTGGGTGAGCCGGATCATCGGCTACGGGTACGCATGGGGAAGCCGGAGACAGATTTACTGGCTCCGCTGGAGGCGCGCAACGTCGATTCGGATTATTGAAAGAGATTGCCGCGAGGTAGCCGCAGGCGTTACAGGCTCAGCCAATAGTTGAACTTGATCAGCAGGACGTTCGTCGGCCGGTCGTAGAACGCTGCGCGCGAGAGGTCGTCCCCGAGGTAGACGCTGGCATCGTACGGCACATAACCGGAGCGGCTATGCGTCCACACCAGGAAGAGCGTTGAGCCTGGCCGATACTCCCAGCGCAGGACGGCGTTCGTCTTCAGCGAGCGAGTCCTGAAATCGGGGTTGTAGAGAGCGAACTGCTTGGCTGGGCCGCCCGGTCCGTCTGGATCGACACCGGCGCAGAGCGCCGGCCCATCTTCGCCGCACACCGCGGGGTCGCCGGGCGTGACGGTGGAGCCGTTGTCACGGCCGTACCGGTTGAAGTCGAACGTCTTGCGCGCCGCCAACTCCTTGAAGCCACTGTAATCGCCCGCAAAGGCGTACGGCTGGGCGTAGAGCTGGAAACTCAGCACCGGGGAAAACGTTACGTTGGCGCGTATCGTCGTGTAGACGTACCGCTGGTGCAACTCGGCGAAGACATACCGGGTGCCCAGCGTGGCCGCGGCCGTGCTGTCGCGAACTCGTCTCACGTATTGTGCCGGAGAGCGGCCGTTGAGGTACCCGATTGTACCGCTGAACATCACCGCGGCGCTGGGCCGCAGCGTGAGCTGCGGAAGAATGTTCAACGTCGCCAACCCTTCCGTCTCCGAATAGGAGGCGAAGACGTACCCACTCAGCTCCGATCGCGTGTCCGTGGAGAGGTCAGCGCTCGCCGTCCAGCCCACGGGCCGCAGCGCGAGCGGGCCGCCGCGCGTGAGCCGGTCATCTACGACCTGCGGCCGGTACGACAGGGTCAGGTTGGACGTCCAGAAGTTGCCAAACTGCAGCCATTCCGAAAGGCGGACGGTTCGGTCGATCGCGTCGCCGTCGTAGTTCCAGCTCGGCGCGAACCTGAGCCCGGTAATGGCCTGCCGGAACGGACGAGCGACTTTGGTCCACCGGCGGCTCACGGTGGCGGCGGTCAACACGCGGTCGACCCGTTGCTGGAAACCGAGGTCGTTCACCTCGAACCCGGGGCTCGCCGTGGCCCCGGCGACACTCCAGCGCCATGGGCCGCCGATCTTGCTCACGTACAGCTCGCCGGTGAGCCCGCTGAGCGACGTGCGGTCAGATCGGTACGTGAAGCTGCGCGCGTCGGGACGTTGATAGTAGCGGTTCGAGGACAACTGCGCGTCCTGCACGGCCGTCGTGTCGCCACGCAGATAGGCGCCCCCCACGCTCGCCGCCACGGCGTACGTATTCCGGCCCCAGCGGTGAAAGAAGTCTACGCCCCCCGCGTAGGCGGAGGCCGCCAGGAAGGACAGCGCCGGGACGTCGATCTGGCGGTGAACAGACGTCGCGAGCAACCCGATCGTCGTGTTCCCCCCTCCGAAGTCGTGCTTCACGCGGCCGGCGAAGTAGTTCGTCAGCGGCTCGACCTGGTCGCGATAGCGCGCACCCGTCGAGAGGTCGGCGACGGTGGCGAACTCGCGCGCCGTAACGGCGTCCACGGCACCCACCGACCAGCCATTGTTTGTGCGACCGCTCAGTTTGCCCGCGCCCAGAATCGTGGTGCTTTTGGGCATCTCATCGAAATCGCCTGACGACCATGGCTCGCCCGCCGGCTCGCGCCCAATGCGGCGTGAGTAGTAGAACAGCGGCGCGTCGCTAAAGGTCGAGCCACCACCGCCGCTCCCGCCGAACGTGAAGATGTTCGAGCCTTCCACAAAGAAGGGGCGCTTCTCCTCGAAGAACGTTTCGTACGCCGTGAGATTGACGTCCGCCGGGTCGGCCTCGACTTGCCCGAAATCCGGGTTGACGGTTGCGTCGAACGTCAGATTCGAACGCAGCCGGTACTTCAGGTCCAACCCTCCACCCGCGTAGTACGAGGACGGGGGGTTGAACGGATCGGTCGCGTCCTCGGGCTTATGGTACTGGCCGCGCGCGAGTGCGTACGGCAGCACCTCGAGGTGGCGTGGCGTCCCGAGTCGCGCCAGCCCCTCGAGGTGGCCAAATCGGGAAGCGAGCCCCCGCTCGGTTTTCGGAACGAACGGAAAGAGCGCCACTTCGTTCTTGCGCCGGATTTCGCGCTCAAACCGCACGCCCCATACCTGCTCGAGCGCAGATGAGAACCGTAGTTGCGTGAATGGGATGCGGATCTCGGCGGTCCAGCCGAGTGAGTCGACGGTCGTCGCTGCTTCCCACACGGGATCCCAGGACTTGTCTGAGAACTCTCCGTCCGCCCCTTCGAGCTGGTCACCCTTCACGCCGGCCGGGTTCACCGAGAAGCGGACAGCCGTCGAGTGGTCGTGATAACCGTCGATGTACACAGTGAATTCGTCGCTATGCGTCGACGCGTCGCGACGCGCGAGGCGGCGGATGATCTTGCCCGGCTCACGGTCGAACAATCGCGCGCCTACGTACAAGGCGTCGCCGTCGTATACGATCCGGACCTCGGTGGACTCAGAGACGACGGCTCCCTCATCCGGATCCACCTGCCGCAGGTCGGTGACCGGCCGCACCAGCTTCCAATCGGGCTCGTCGAGCCGTCCGTCGAGCGAGATAGGACCTAAGGCCACGCGCGTGGTCGTTACCGTCGGCGCGACGAACGCCACGCTGGGAGACCTGTGCGAGGGACCCAGCGAAGACACTTGCTGCAGCAGCATCGGAAGGATGGCTGTCAGCATGAGCGTTGAGCCTCGAACCAACGCTCGACCTCGGCCAGTTCGGTGAACCCCCAAGCGGCCT
The DNA here is from genome assembly GCA_050264615.1 of Gemmatimonadota bacterium. Classification (GTDB taxonomy): domain Bacteria; phylum Gemmatimonadota; class Gemmatimonadetes; order Gemmatimonadales; family GWC2-71-9; genus 20CM-2-65-7. The sequence continues at coordinate 14,355 of JBLNGI010000038.1, read as the reverse complement.
GCTCATCCACCAGCGCCAGGGCGGGCCAGATCACGCGGTTCGCGTAGCGGGCCAACTCGGCGGTTTCACACATCAGGGCGAGGTCCGCCGTCGCCGGCAAAGACCAACCCGCGCGCGCGACCGCGCGCCGGTACGCGTCGATGACCGCGGTCCGCTCCACCAACGGGAAGCGGAACAGTAGCGTGGACAAATCGTACGCGAACGGCCCGACCCCTAGCCGGTCCCAATCGACCAAACAGGCACGGGGCCCGGCGGGCGTGGAGACGACGAAGGCGTTGGTGGTCCAGAGATCGCCGTGCAGCAGCGTGTCGGGACCACCCGCTCCCGCGAAGACCGCTGCGCGCCGGTCCAGATCGGCGAGGAGGCCGCGCAAGCGTGTCAGCAGCCGCCCCACAAGACCGGCATGCGGCCCCGACGCGTCGGTCCTGGAATCGTGAAGCGCCTCGAGCGCCCGTATCGCGTCGCGGAGGTTGGCCGCGAAGTACCCAATTCCGAGATCGGCGCAGTAGCGCCGCACGTCGGGGAGGACCGCGTGCCCGGCGGCCCGCGTGTGGAGACGGGCGACGAGATCGACTGCGGCCGCCACGCGGTCCGGATCAGAGCGCGCCGCAATGGTCTCGTCACCCAGGTCCTCGTAGACATGCCACACGACGTCGCCGCGCGCTTCCGCAGCCACACCGAGCAAACGGGCGCACCCGTCGGCCAGGCCGAGCGCCGGGAGCCAGCGCTCGGCAGCGAGCCGCGAGCGTTGGGCGACCGCGGAGTCGAGGCGCTTCACGACGACGGAGCGCCACGGCGCCCCGCCTCGCGCCAGCCCGAGGCGATACACCCGCGGCGGCTTGAGCGGTCGCAGCGCCGCGATCCGCTCGGGCTCCCCGCCGTCCGGGCTCAAAAGCTCGTTCAGCAGCTCCCCGAGCTCCGAGGCGCCCGGGCCGAGGCTCGCCTGCAGGTCGAGTGCGTTGCGCACCGCGGTCACTGCGGGGGCCCTCTCCCTCCGTCGAGCGCGCGTTCGAGGACGCGTGAAACCACCTGCTGAGCGTCGAAGTACTCGGCGACGAGCGCCCGAGCCTCGCGACCGTGCCACTCATAATCGGCTTCTGCCGTGGCGAGTGCGTCCGCCGCCTCGCGGAGCGTGCGGAATCGAAAGAAACCAGCGCCGTCCGGCAGGATCCGGCTGGGGCCGGTGTGCTGCACGATGACGGGTTTGCCGCTCGCGAGGTAGCACAGCGATCGATCGCTGATCCACGCGGTCTGCAGCGCCATGGTCGAGGGCTTGGCGCAGCTGAACTCTCCGCGCGAGCGTTGTACATATGCCCGGTACTGTTCCGGCGTGGCGCTGACGTCCCACGCTTCGCGCACGCGCCAGCCTTTGGGCTCCAGGAGCCTCCGGCATTCCGCATCCGATGTCCCGAGGCAGACGGCAACCTCGAGCGAGGCACACGTGTGCGCGGGCAGGTCCGCGAATTCCATGAACGCGACGCGCTTCTCGTCCGAAAAAACGGTGCCGTTGAACTCGAACGTGCCGCCCCACCAGTGGGCCACGGTGGTGTAGGCGCTCGGACCGTTAGGCGACTGTGCCGGCCACTCGGGCAGAAAGACGGGTGGAGGCGTGTACAGCCACCGCCGGCCGCAGTCGGGGAACAGAGCGTCCGGGCGGCCCACCGTTTCGCCGATCGTGAAGTGGATGTCGTGGGGCGCTACCTGGACGTCGCCGATGGTCATCCAGACCTGGAGCAGTCCCGGGTCGGTATCGATGAACGCAGAGCGGCGGAAGCGTCGGACGACAGCCGCTGGTGTGGAGTGCCACAGATTGAGAAGGAGATCCGCCTCGGCTGCCGCGTCCAAGCTCATGGAGCCGTGCGCCAGCTCGGCCGGGATTGCCGCGGCCGGTTCGTTGATTGCATAGAGCGCCAACTGGTCGGCCAGGCCGAATGTGGCGAGGCGCGTCCGCAGCGCCGCGACGCAGTCGCGCGGGGAGCCGCCCCGCCGGCGGGTGCGTGCAGCTTCCGAGTCGTCGCTGTCGTCGAGATCGATTCCTTCCAGCCAGATCACTCGGCAGCCACAGGCACGCAGCGCCAGCGCCCACTGGAGGTAGACCCAGAGGTGGCCGCCGCCATTCGGATACGCGACGGTGTTCGCCGGGGCGATACACACGGTGAGACTCATGCGGTGGCTGGGACGCGCGCGCGACCGAGCGCGGCGTTCAAAGCGCGCTCGATCACACGCCGCGCGTCGAAATAGGTCTCGGCCAGGGAGCGCGCGGCGTCGCAGTGGCGCTGGTAATCGGACTCGATCGCGTCCAACGCCGCGGCCGCCTGAGGGAGGGAGCTGAACCGGAAAATTCCTTCGCCTTCCGGCAGGTAGGTGCTGGGGCCGGTGTCCTGAACCACGATGGGTTTGCCGGTCGCGAGATAGCACACCGAGCGTTCACTCACCCATGCGTTCCGAAACTCCACGCTCGACGGCCTAGCACAACTAAACTCCCCACGCGAGGCCTGGACGTAAGCGCGGTACGCATCCGGACTGCCGGCGACTTCGCGCGAATCACGGACGCGCCAGCCGTGGCGCTCGAGGTGCGCCCGGTCCGCCCCGTCCTGCGCAGCCTGTCGGCGCCGCGCCTGGCCCGCCGGGTCGCGGTCGAGGAGGTGCAACGCCAGCTCGAGCGGTCGCGCGACTTGTCGCGGCAGCTCCACGTACTCCAGAAATGCGCCGCGCTCGGTATTGTCGCGCAGCGTGGTGTGACCATTCTCCTTCACCTTCAGCCAGCTGGCCGAGGACCAGCTGGACACCGTCGTGAACGACTCGGCGTCGGGAGTGTACACGACCGGCCAAAGGTCGAGGCAGACGGGCGGGCGGATGCGCGTCCACGACAAGCCGCACGCCGGGAAGCGCGCCTCGGGTGTCCCGACGGTCTCGCCGGTGGTGAAGTAGTGGTCATGGCGGGGGACGGCCAGTTGGCGCGTGGACATCCACAGCTGCAGCAGCCCGGGGTCGATGTCCACGAGCGCTGTGCGTCGGGCCCAGCCGAGCAGCCGCGGGTCGATGGCGTAGTGGAAGTTCAGCACCAGGTCGGCCCGGCGCAGCACCGCCCGCGCGTGCCGCTCGGTGCACGCGATGAAGCGGACGCCGTCGACGGCCGCCGGATTGGCGGCGTAGAGCAGCGTCTTCCTCTCGAGCCCGAACCGTTTCATGCGCTCGAGCAGGATCGCGCGCAGCCGGGCCTCCTCATCGGCATCGCTCGAGGGCCGGAGTTGCTCCAGCCAGTAGACGTCACAGCCGAGCTGACGCAGTCCCTGGGCGTACTGCATGTACACCCAGAACTGCGCGCCACTGCCGGGGAAGTTGGCGACATCGTAGACGGAGAGGACGACGGTGCTCATGTTACGCTCGACGCTAACGCGGGCATGTCGCGGAAGCCGATCAGGTTGATCTCGCGCGCGCGGAGGCCTTCCCGCACCGCGGCGCTGCATAGGGTGCCGACCTCGATCGCACGCTCGGCCGCGTAGCTCGTCTCGAACTCGGGCTCGACGTAACCGGGGTGACAGCTGAGCTCGAAGATCCCATCGCTCGCCTCGGCGTCCACGAGCGCCAGCAGACTGGCGACGCTGATCTGCTCGGGATGACTGCGGCCGCCCCACTGGCCGTAGAACCGGGAAAGATGGCGAGCGCGGGAGAACCCCCGAAGCGGCAGACCCTGCTGCTCGGCCCAGGCGCGCACCTGCGGCGCGACCCGCGGCTCGCGATGCACGTCGTGGTGCGAATCGACGTGCGTCGGCGGTGCCCCGACCAGCTCGACGAACCGCTTCAGCTGGGAGTCGAGATGCTCGGGAATCCGCGCCAGCGCGACCGCGTCCAGCTCCAAGTGGAGCCCGAGACTCAAGCCCGGGCAACTGCGCGCGACCGTGGTTGCCGCGAAGCTCGTGGCACGGTGCACGAGCACGCTCGTGCTCGTCAGGATCCCCTTGAGGTGCGCCTCGAGGATCCCGCGGTTGATTCCCGGGCTCGCTCCGAAGTCGTCTCCCGTCACAATCAGGCACTTCACACGCACGGCCTCACCCGTGCACTGCTCATGTCGTGCCCTGAGCAACGGCGAGCGACCGGCGCGGGACCGCCCACCCCATCCGGCGCAGCGCGTCCACGAGCACGGCATGGTACACCTCGAAGATCGACACGAACGCGTTCCCCCATGGGTGCACGAGGTGATCCGACTCCCACTCGAACGCCGCCAGGACACGGAACACCACCCCGCAGGTCGCGAGGCGCTCGACGTCCGCCTGGCGGCACCCCGGCCACCGCGGGCGCACGATCGACCAGTAAGTGACGAGATCCGGTGTCGCGGCAATCCGAGGCGCGGGGGCGAGGTCAACGCACGGGACTCCCCGGCCCGCGTACTCCCAGTCGAAGACCGCGATCTGCGGACCTTCGGGCGTTTGCTGCACGCGCACGTTTTTGCCGTTGAAGTCGCCGTGGACCAGGGTCGCCGGGAGACCGGTGCAGGCCTGGTCCAACCGGTCCCAGTGTTCGTCCAGCTCGTCAAACTGGGCGAGTAGCCCGTCCAGGAACGCCAGGCCGTCAGCCGTGAACGCCGGATTGTCCCCGGCGCGTCGGATCGCATCTCTGGTCGCGTGCATCTGGGCGCGGTACCGGGCCGAGCCCGCATCCGGGAGACCTGCGTGCTCAACCACAGCGCGCGCTTCCGTTTGCAGCACCCCGAGCCACCGCGCGGCCGCGACGCAATGATCGGGGCGCTGGGAGTCGTACTTCTCCCCACGGAGTTCGCTCATGAACAGCCAGCCCACGTCTCCGTCCTGGTCGCCCGGGCCACCCGGCACTGCTCCATAGAAGTGGGGGCTCGGCAGACTCACGTGCGGCAGAATGCGCTCGTACACGGTGCGCTCAATGTGGCCGTAGTCGGCTTTGCAGCGCTTCGCGATCACGTCGGTCCCGCCCAACCCCACGCCCGCGAGCCGGTACACGTTCAGGTTGGCGCGCGACTTGCTCGCCTTGAAATCCGCGGGGGTGATTTGATCGGGGATGACGCGCTCGGGGTTGAGCCGGCTCCACGCCTGAACGGCGGGGTGGGCGAGCAAGATGTCTTGCCGGCGGGTGGACGCGAGGCCGCCGCCTCGGGGTGCGACCGCACGGGGCAGCGCCACGGGCACGCGACTCGTGTCTGCCACAACGCGTCCGTGCTCCACGGTGAGCAACGCGCTGCACCGGGCCACGGCGCTGGGACGGTGGCTGATCGTGATCACGGTGCGGCCCTCCCGCAGCCGCGCCATCGCGTCCACAATCGCTGCCTCCGTGTGCGCGTCCACACCGCTCGTGGGCTCGTCCAGAATCAGGATGGGGCTGTCCTTAAGGAAGGCGCGGGCCAGCGCGAGCCGTTGGCGCTGCCCCCCCGACAGCTGCACACCGCGGTCCCCGACCTCTGTGTCGTAGCCGCGGGGCAGGCGCACGATGAACTCGTGCGCGTGGGCGGCCTGGGCGGCCGCGACGATCTGTTCCCGACTCGCGACCGGGAGCGCGTACGCGATGTTCTCTGCGACACTCGCCGAGAACAGCACCGTGTCCTGGAGGACGACGGCGAACTGACGCCGCAGATCGTCACGGGCGTACGCTCGCAGGTCTTCGCCGTCCAGCAGAATGCGCCCCTCGGTCGGGTCGTAGAGACGCGTCAGGAGGCTGATGAGCGTGCTTTTGCCCGCGCCGGTGGTGCCTGCGATCCCCACGCTCGCGCCGGCGGGAATCGTGAACGAGACCTCGTGCAGGGCAGGCCGGTCGGGCGCGTACAGGAAGGACACGTTCTCGAACACGATGTCGCCCCGGGCCCGCGTCAACGCTCGCGCGTCTGGGCGCTCGGTGACGTCGGACGGCTCGTCCAATATGGCAAACACCCGTTCGGCGCTCGCAAGATGTCCCTGGAGCGTAGCGACCTTGCGGCCGATCGTCTTGATGGGATCGTACAGCTTGCCGATGTAGCCCATCACCAGCAGGAGACTGCCCAGCGACAAAATCCCCGCCTGGACGTGTGAGACTCCCAGGAACAACACGAGCGTCGTGCCAATCCCAACGAGCAGACCCAGAGTAATGGCCAGGCGACCCTCCGCCAGCGCCAGGCCCACACGCCCCCGCATCCCGTCACGTGATCGCCGCACGAACCGGTCCGCCTCGCGCTCCTCCTGCCCGAACACCTTCACAACGCGGAGCGCGCCGAGCACCTCGTGCACCACTCCCATAGCGACGCTTTCGAGGCGTCGGACTTCGCGCGAGAGACTGCGGAGCCGCGGCCGGTATGCCCGGGCGATCAGGAGCAGTGGCGGCGCCACGACCATCGCGACAAGCGCAAGCTGCCAGTCGAGACGCCAGGTCACGTAGATCATGCCGACGATCGTCGCCGCCGAGCTCAGCAGTGGAATGAATCCGTCGATGATGATCGCCCGGATGGCAGGGGCGTCCTGCTGAATTCGGTAAACCGAGTCGGACGTGCCGATCTTGTCGTGGTACGTGAGCGACAGCCGCTCGAGGTGCCGGAAGAGCCGCGCGCGGAAGTCGAGCTGCAGCCGCTCGCCGGCGAGGGCAGTCAAGTACTTTTGCGCGGCGGCCTGTACCTGATTCGCCAGGGCGATCAGGATTGCGAGGGCGGCGACCACGGCCATCAGCGCCGACGAGGACCGCCAAGCGCCGGTCGGCAGTAGCGCGTGCAAGAAGGGTGGCAGGGGACGCGAGCCCAGCACGCTGTCCACGGCGATTTTGAGCGGCAACGGCGTCAGGAGGGCAAGCGGGCTCGCGAGGAGACCGACGAAGAGCAGCACCGCGATCGTCTGCCAGGAGAACCGCGCCTGCGCCAGCAGCCGGCGGTACAGATTGAGATCGCCCATCAGGACCAACGCTCGCTGCGCAGCCGCTCGACCGCGTACCGGATCGTCGCCATTGCTGCCATCGCTTGCTGGATGGCGTTGAGCAGAGGTAGCACCGCCCCGACAGCGAGCGGCACCGCGACACCCCACACGTGGCCGTACGCGCTGGCCACGGCCAGGGCAGCGAGCGTCAGCGCGACGAGCGGCCCGCGCGCGGGGACCACGGGCCACCAGCGCAGACGTAGTAACTGCTTGGCACCGGCATGATCCTCGCTACCCATCACGACGCGCGCCGCGCCGAGGATCCCTCCGCGGATCTCGAGGTCCCAGGTGTCATGGTCGCCACCGGTCAGCACACACGCGTTGTCGGCGCGAAGAGAGGCGTCCAACGCCTGCAGCCGGCGCTCCTGAGGCTCCCAATGCTCGCTCCACACGCTCGCCGTCACGGGCCACAGCGGCGCCAGCCCGAGGGTGGCTCGGCGGCGCCACGGCGTCAAACCGTGTTTCAGCCGCCCGCGCAGACGCGCGAGGGGCTGAACGACGTGTAACACGGCCGTCAGGAGGCGCCGCAAGGTTAGAGCGAGGGTGCTTCCTGCCTCGGGGAACGCGAGGCGAGCCGCAGTCGCACTCGCTTGCGCGACTGGGAGTACCAGCGCGATCCCAAGCAGCGGCAAGGCCACCGGCACGTGGGGATAAACGAGGTTCAGCAGCGTGAGCGCCGCCAGCGTCGCGGTCAACAAGTGCCACTCCGGCATCTGCGGCAGACTCGCCAGCAAACCGGGTGCGGGCTCGTACAGCGACTGAAACGGCGCCCCGCCCCACACACCGTGGTACACGCGCGACCGGCGCCACCCGAGCAGACGGGCCAGGCCAGGCCCGTAGATCCGGCCGCCCCACCGCACGTGTCCCGGCCCGTTGTATTTCTCGGGCCACTTCCGCTCCAGCATCGCTTCAGCGCGTCCGTACCCGATCTGCTGGCGCCAATACGTCCGCAGCGAGTTGCGCCGGTGATGCCAAACCACTGCGGCGGGATGGAAGCCGAGCGTCCAGCCCCGCGCCTGGAGTCGCCAGCACACGTCGACGTCGTCCCCCGCAGTGCGGAACTGCGGGTCGAATCCACCGATGACGTCGAGCCAGGCCTTGCGGAACGCCATGTTGCATCCGGGGATGTGCTCCGCTACGGAATCGGTCAGCAACACATGCACCGGACCGCCCGGTGCCCGCGCGACGCATTCGGCGATCGGCCCGTCGCCGGGCGGCGCGAGGTTCGGGCCACCGACGCCGGCGTGCGGCGTGCTGAGGAACGTCGCCGCGAGATAGGTCAGCCAGTCGGGATCGGGGTAGGCGTCGTCGTCGATGTAGGCGATGATCTCGCCCGTCGCCCTGGCAAGCCCCGCGTTGCGGGCGCGCGAGAGGCCGCGGTTCGGCGTTCGGATCAGCACGCAGTCGTACTCCTGTGCGATCGCGGCGGTGGCGTCGCGCGAGCCGTCGTCGACGACGATCACCTCGTAGTCCGGGTAGCGGAGCCGAGCCAGCCCTTCGAGCGTGTCCCGGATCGTGCGCGAGCCGTTGTACGAGCACACGACGACCGAAACGCGCGGCCAGGGCAGTCCCGCCGGGAAGGGAAGATTCGCGAACGCTTCCGCCACCGTTGCAAGCGCCGGCTTCGGTGTCCGATCCGCCCGCGTCAGCCCGAACTCCCAGTCTTCCACGTCGTGCCCGTGGCGGTACCAGTCGTCCGTCCACGCGAAGACGACCACGCCGGCGCACCCGGCACCGAACGCGGTGCGCACCTGCCAGCCGAGCGAGTGCGCCTGGGCTTCCTCCCCGTTCCGCAGGCTGTCCAGGCCCAGCTCGCTCATCACGAGCGGCCGATCACCAACGATGTTTTGGAGGCGTGCGAGATATGCCTCGAAACGATCCTGCGACTCGAGGTAGACGTTGAAGGACACGAAATCCAGGCACGGCAGCCGCAGATACTCGGTCGTCGGGTAGTTGACGTACGTGACGAGCCCCTCGGGGTCCTCCTCCTTCACGGCGCGGCAGAGCCGCTCGAGGTAGCGGGTGATCCGCGCGGGCCCCACGAAGCGCGCCAGGGAGGCGGGGATCTCGTTGCCCAACGCGTAGCACAGCAGCGCTGCGTGACCGGCTAATTGGCGTACCTTGCTTCGGATCAGCGTCTCGATGTCGGGCGCACCCGGACGCGAGTCGCCATCGAGCAGGTACCCGACGTACTGCTCGGCGGACAGGCCGACCATAACCCAGAGCCCGTAGCGCTCCGCGATATCGAGCAGCGCGCGCGGCGGCGTCGTATGCGGAATCCGGACCGTGTTGAAGCCGTGGCGCGCCATGAGCGCGAAGTCGCGCTCGATTTGTGCGAGATCGTGATACTCGGCGCCGTTCTTGTCGGGCTGGAACGCCCCGTACGTCACACCGCGGATGTAGAGCTTCTCGTCACCGACGAAGAGGAACTTGCCACGGACACAAGGCCGTGCCGCGCGCTGAGACGCCGGAGCCAGGACGGCTCGAGACGGAGGGGTTACGACTGCCGACGGGCGTGACCTTGCTCCGACAAACCCATGCACGAATTAGGGCTCCTTCGGGCACGACTGGGCGAGGCGAACAAGCGAGATTTTTGCCGCAAGCGCCATGCCAGAAAAGGCAAGGGCGCGGCACTAGTCAGCGCGTTGCGACGTGTGGCGTTCCTGGTTGGGAATCGATGCGATGACGACACAATGCCGGGTGCTTCGGGTTGCGCCGCCGCCGAGGTCCTGTAGTCTAGCGGCATGCAATCGTTGCTCCTGCTGTTGCTTACCGCCGCCCAGATCCCGCTTCCCGAACACCCCCGCCCCGATTTCCAACGCGCCGAATGGCTGAATCTCAACGGCAACTGGCGATTCGCCTTCGATCCGGGCGACGAGGGCCTGCGGCGCGGCTGGCCTGGCGGCTCGCTTCCGGGCAACCGGGAGATCGTCGTGCCGTTCTCCTGGGGTGCGCCGCTTTCTGGCGTGCCCGACAGCGGCAACATCGGCTGGTACGCGCGCCAAATCACTGTACCTGCGTCGTGGAAGGGGCGACGCGTCTTCCTGGTCATCGGCGCGAGTGACTGGCGGACGACCGCCTGGCTCGACAGCACGAAACTGGGAGAGCACCAGGGCGGCTATACGCCGTTCTCGCTCGAGTTGCCGCGCGGGCTGCCGAGCGGCCCGCACCGACTGGTGCTGCGCGTCGACGACACGCCGCACCCATTCAAGCTCGAAGGCAAACAAGGCTACGGTCCTGCACGAGGGCTGTGGCAGACGGTCTACCTGGAGACGCGGGGCAGTGCGCCACTTGCCGCCGTACACTTCACACCGTGGCGCGATCTGAAGGGTTTGCGCGTCGACGCGCGCTTGCTCGAGCCCGCCTCGCGCGCGCTCGCACTCAACGTCACGTTCGGCACGGGGGATGTCCAGCCGATCTACACGACCCGCATCGCGCGTGGCGCGAAGACTGCGCAGCTCGAGATCCCGCTGCCGAACGCGCATCGCTGGTCGCTCGATGATCCGTTCCTGTACGAAGTCACGGTGGGCGTCGGGGGCAGTGGGTTGATCGAAGATCGGGTGAGCACCTACTTCGGGATGCGCAGGATCTCGGTCGTCGATCTGCCGGGCACGACGTATCCCTACGTCGCAATCAACGGGACGCCGGTATTCCTCCAGCTCGCCCTCGATCAGGCATACCATCCAACGGGGTACTACACATTCCCGACCGACAGCATTCTGCGCGATGAGATCCTGCGCGCGCGTCAGATCGGCCTGAACGGGCTGCGTGAGCACGTAAAGATCGAAACGCCGCGCAAGCTCTACTGGGCCGACCGCCTCGGCGTGCTGATCATGGCCGACATCCCGAATTGGTGGGGACCACCCGACTCTGCGGCATTCCGGGAACACGACGTCGCCCTGCGGGGCATGATCGACCGCGACTACAACCATCCCGCGATCTTCAGCTGGGTGCTGTTCAATGAGACGTGGGGGCTTCTAACCAAAGAAGGAAATACGGAGCGGTACCTGGCGGAGACGCGGGCGCGCGTCGCGCGCGACTACGCGCTGGCAAAATCGCTGGATTCCACGCGACTGGTCGAGGACAACTCGCCCTGCTGCGGCCGAGGGCACACGGAGACCGATCTCAACTCCTGGCATGAGTATCTGCCGGGCTGGCGCTGGGAGTCACACGTGCGGCGCATGAGCGACAGCACCTATCCCGGCTCGCAATGGAACTTCGAAACGCCGTGGCGTCAGGCGCGCCAGCCTATGCTCAACTCCGAGTTCGGAAACGTCTGGGGCTACGAGGGCAGCACCGGGGATGTCGATTGGAGCTGGGATTATCACCGCGCCATCAACGCCTTTCGTCGTCATCCCAAGCTCGCGGGCTGGCTGTATACCGAGCACCACGATGTGATCAATGAATGGAACGGGTATTGGCGCTTCGATCGCTCGCGCAAGGAAACGGGGTTCGGCTCGATCGTGGAAGGGATGACGCTGAACGACCTGCACGCGCCGCTCTACATCGCCGTGGGAGATTCGGAGCTGGGTCGCAGCGTTCATCCGGGCGCGCGCGTGGAGGTGCCGCTGTATGCTTCATTCCTGACCGGCAGCACGGCGTACGGCGATAGCCTGACCCTTCGCAGCGAGCTGCACGGCTGGAATTCGCTGGGCGAAGCGCAGCGCTACGGTTCCTCGATATCGCGCGTCGCCTATCGGCCCTGGATGTCGCAGGCGCTCGCCCCCCTGTCCGTGACGCTGCCGAACGAGCCGGCGGTCGTGGTACTGGCCGTGGCCCTAGAGGACGGGAACGGCACAACGCTGCACCGCAACTTCACCACCTTCGTCGTCGAGGGCACAACGCCCGACACGGCGCGGCTGGCCGATGGTCGCCGAGTCCGGATCGCGCACGTGCCCGCGACCGCGGTACGCGACGCACACTGGACTCTCAAGCGCTGGACCGTCCTCGGCGACCGGAAACTGAATGGGGCTGGCAGCGGCTACTTTGAGTACCGCATTCCGTGGCCCGCAGGACTCGATCCGCGCGCGGTCGACAGCGCGACGTTCATCGTCGAGGCCTCGGCCAAGCGGCTCAACGGCAAGGATCGCGACTCCACGGCTTCCGACAATGGCGATTACATGCGTGGCGGCGGCTTTCACGATCCGAGTCGCAATCCCAACAGCTACCCTATGACGGGCGATCACCCATTCCCGAGCGCCCTTACCGTGCGCGTGAACGGCGTTGTCGCCGGACGCCGCGCGCTCGGCGATGATCCTGCAGATTCCCGCGGCATTCTGAGCTGGCTCGCACAGCCGCATGATGGCCATCTGTACGAGGCCGGCTCGTATGGAGAATTGCTGCGCATCGCCGTGCCCGCCGACGCCCTCAGCGCGGCGGCGCGGGCTGGTGAGATCATCGTGCGACTGGAAGTCGATGCCACGCTTCCGGGAGGCCTGGCGATTTACGGCGCTCGCTTTGGACGCTATCCCGTCGATCCCATGATCATTTTCGTGTTGAGATAACCATGAATCCTCTGCTACGTCGCACCGCCCTGACGATCACCGCGCTCGTGGTCTCGGCGGCGTGCACGGCCGACACGTCCCGCGTCTCCCGCGGCCCGTTCGGCGCATTACCGGACGGCCGTCGTGTGGAGTTGTTCACGCTCACAAACCGGCACGGCATTGAAGTCCGCGCCATGACCTACGGCGCGATCATTACATCGATCCAGACCCCTGATCGCTCCGGAAAGCGCGCCGATATCGTGCTTGGATTCGACAGCCTCGCGGGATACGTCGCGGGCTCACCATACTTCGGCGCGGTAGTGGGACGGTACGCCAACCGCATCGCCCTGGGGCAATTCACTCTGGATGGAGTCACCTACCACTTGGCCCGCAACAACGGGCCGAACAGCCTGCACGGAGGAACACGGGGCTTCGATAAGGTCCTGTGGAGCGCCGAGCCGCTCCAGAACGACAGTACGTCAGGTGTGGTGCTCCGGTACGAAAGTCCGGATGGAGAGGAGGGATACCCGGGAGCGGTGTCGGTGCAGGTTACCTACACGTTGACCGACACCGACGAGTTGATCGTCGATTATGAAGCGTCAACCACGAAGCCAACCCCGTTCAATCCTTCGCAGCACACGTACTGGAATCTCCACGGTGACGGCCAGGGCAGCATCCTTGATCATCTGCTGACGCTCAATGCGTCGGCGTTTACGCCGGTCGATTCGACATTGATTCCGACCGGGCAACTCGTGCCGGTCACAGGCACGCCGTTCGACTTTCGCCAGCCGACCGCGATCGGGGCGCGGATTGGTGACGCGGGCGAGCAGCTCCGCTTTGGGCGGGGCTACGATCACAACTGGGTGCTTGACCAGGCGACCCCGGGAGCATGGACGCATGCGGCCCGGCTGGAAGATCCCGTCAGTGGCCGGCGAATCGACATCAGCACGACGGAGCCAGGCATGCAGTTCTACTCCGGCAACTTTCTCGACGGGACCATCAAGGGAAAAGGCGGGCGCGTCTACGAACATCGCACCGGGCTGTGTCTGGAAACCCAGCATTTTCCCGATTCGCCGAACCACGCGAATTTCCCGTCCACCATCCTCCGGCCGGGCCAGCGATATCGGTCGCGGACCGTCATCACCTTCGCACGCCCATCCTGACACTCGAAGCCCCGTCGGTCGCGTGAGCGGCTGACGGGGCTTCACTTTCACACCAGGGGCCTGGGTAGAGTTGAACTACCGACCTCACGCTTATCAGGCTCATTCTTAGCGCCGATGCGCGCCGCCGGTTGAGGAGACCGGCGGTGAAACGCTGCGAAACGCTCTGAACCTGAACCCTTAGGGGTCTTGATCGCGCAGAGCGACAATGCCCGGTCAACATTCGTAGCCGGTTGACGGGGCTCGCCGCATCACCCTGGTCTACGCGGAATCACGGCCCCGGCGGGGTGAATGCGGGGAAGGCCACGAGCTTCTTCTGATAGAAGGCAGGATCGAAATCCCCCGTTCCGACCATGCCGGCGAGTCGGGCCGGTTCACCACCGTTGACTGAAACCACCCAGATGTCCCAATCGACGAGGTCGCCCCGATTGCTGCTGAAGACAAGCGACATGCCGTCGGCGGCCCAAGAAGCTTGCGCGCTGAATACGGAGAAGACGTCGTCAAAGGTCAATTGCACGGATGCACCCACCCTAGCGCCGCCCGGACTCACTGGAACGAAGAAGATGTTGTGGTTGTCGGAATACGCGATACGTCTTCCGTCTCTGGACCAGGCCGGATTCACGCCGAACGGCACGATGAGGTGTTCTGCTCCGGACTTGAGGTCGAGCGTCCGGATTGACCCATCGGTCGCGTCCGTGAACACGATGTGCTGGCCGTCAGGGCCCCACTGTGCATCGACCGCGTTCGGTCGCACGAGCACGGGGGTCCCGCCCCCCCCCCGCCGGGACGACGGAGATGTTTACGTCGCCA
>JBLNGI010000037.1:0-22628 GCA_050264615.1 Gemmatimonadota bacterium | reverse complement strand
CTTAGCGCACTCGGTCCTTCGCGGTCCCGCCAGCCCGTTTCCTGCGGGCAAGGTCGCAATGAAGAAACGCTCAGAGCCCTTTCACTGAGGTTTTCCAACGCACATGTAGCGTGAGGTACGTCACCTATCTGAGGCCCGGATGCGCGCCCTGCATACGTCGGTCTTTACCAGAAGAATGTGCTGCGTCGATCCAGACCTCCCCGGCAAGTCTCGTCGTCCTTTCTCCATAAACCCTATCGATGCGATCCGGCTCGGCCCTCTCGCCGAGCTCGTGATCGTACCACACAGCGGCGTGCCAACGCCGGGAGGTGACGGATGTTCACTCGAAGGAATTTCCTAAAGGTTACGGGCGCGGTCGGCGCGTCCACACTGGTGCCGTGGCAGAAGCTCATGGCGGCTCCCGGGCTGACACGCTACGTCGATGCCCTCCCGATCCCGCCGGCAATCGATGCAACCGCGGGCGGCGCGTTTACGATCGGGATGGCGGAGGGGGTACACCAGTTCCATCGGAACCTGCTGCCCACGACCGCCTTTGGATACGGCGGCGCGGGCTATCTCGGGCCGACGTTCGTCGCGCGGACCGGCGTTCCGATCACGGTCACCTGGCAAAACAACCTGCCCGACCGCTATCCGGGCTCGGTGCCGATCGATCCGACGATCATGATGGGGGCGTCGCTCGACGGCGGTATCCCGGCTGTCACGCATCTGCACGGTGGATTCAATCTGCCGCAGTTCGATGGCACGCCGTTCCAGTGGTTCAATAAGGCGGGGCGCACCGGTTCACATTACCTCACCAACACCTACACGTACCTCAATCAACAGCGCGCGGCAAACCTCTGGTATCACGATCATGCCGTCGGCGTCACCCGGCTGAACCCGTTCTGCGGACTGGCCGGCTACTACCTGCTGCGCGACGACATCGACACCGGCGCCGCCGATAATCCACTCGGGTTGCCGGCTGGAGCGTATGAAGTGCCGCTGGTGTTCCAGGACCGCATCTTCAACCCGGACGGCTCGCTCTTCTACAGCCTGCCGAACAACGGCGTGCAGGCAATCAATCCCGCCTACCCGCATCCGGTGTGGATCCCCGAGTACTTCGGGACCATCCCGGTCGTCAACGGCAAGGCCTATCCGTTCCTCAACGTGGAGCCACGACGCTATCGCTTCCGGATCATCAACGGCTCGAACGCGCGGTTCTATAACGTCTGGTTCGATGTCAACAATGCGCCCAAGCCGTTCCATCAGATCGGCACGGATCAGGGACTGCTTCCGGCGCCGGCGCCGCTCACGAAGCTCTTGATCGGACCGGGCGAGCGCGCGGACATCATCGTCGATTTCGCGGGTCTGCCGGCCGGCACCACGATCCTGCTGAAGAACAATGCCAAGGCTCCGTTCCCGGGCGGCATGGGTGGAGATATTCCGACGCTCATGCAGTTCCGCGTGAACCTGCCGTTGGCCGGTACCGACAGAACGACCCCGGCCGCGAGTCTCAAGCTGCCGGCGATCACCCCGCTTCCGGCGGCCGTGGTCACGCGGCAGATCGTGCTGAACGAAGTAGTCGATCCGATCACGGGCGTTCCGATTGCGGCCCGGATCGACAACAAGGGGTTCATGGACGCCGCAACCGAGACCCCGCGGGTGGGCGATACGGAAGTATGGGAGTTCATCAACACGACCGGTGATGCGCATCCCATGCATACCCACCTCGTGTCTTTCGAGATCGTCAACCGCCAGGCGTTCAACAGCAAGGCATACCTGGCGGCGTTCCTCGCGACGGGCCAAAAGCCCCCACTGGCGCAGTATCTGATGGGAGCTCCGGTGCTGCCGCCCGCGAACGAGCTCGGGCTGAAGGATACGGTTCGGGCGATGCCGGGCGAGGTGGTGCGGATCAAGGCCAAGTTCGATCTGCCGGATGGCCCCATCGTTCCGGCGCCGCGCCAGACGAATCCGTCGTACGTCTATCACTGCCACATCCTCGAGCACGAAGAGAATGACATGATGCGCCCGATTGAAGTGCAGGGCGCCGTGATCGCGGCGTTGTGAGTGTCACACAGAGCTAGTTGGAGAGGGCTGCGCCCTCGCAGCCCTCTCCTGTTTGCGAAAGGGATTATGTCGCGCGGCTACACGATTATCGAAGTGATCGTCGTCCTCGTCCTGCTCACCCTGGCGGCGAGCGTGGTCGCGCCGGCATTAGCCCGGCGCGACGACCGCGCTGCGCTCGCCGTGCTGATCGCTCGCGCGCGAGCCACCGCGATCCGGCGGGCCGAGGCCGTCGCGCTCCGCGTCGAACCGTCGGGCGCCTGGCGCGTGGACGGCCTCGCCGCCACACAGCCGGCGGCGATTGCGGCGGGCGTGCTCTCGCCGCTGCCGGCCGCCGCTTTCACGCTGATTTTTTCGCCCCTCGGCACCTGTGCTCCCGATGTCGAAACCGCCACCGCCGCCGAGCGGTTGCGGCTCGATCCCCTGACGTGTGAGGGCCCCCGATGAGTCGCCGTGGGATGACCCTGCTCGAAGTGTTGGTCGCTCTGGTCATCCTGGGACTCGTGGGAGCGGGATTCCTCGAGCTGTTCGGCAACGCGGTACGCGGTGCGAGCGAGGCGTCCGCCTGGTCGCAAGCCGTTGCACACGCCACGGACGGAATGGAGCACCTCAAGCTCGACCCCGCCGCTCGCACGCCTGGGCTGACCGAACAGCTCCCGGGCGGTTTCACGCGTCGCATCGAGCTGCGGCCCTGGGATGACGGGCTCACGCAGGTCAGTGTCGTTGTCACGTTCCCCGCCGGCAGGGGCCGCTACGTGCTCCAGCGATTGGTGCGAGCACGATGAAGCGCCCCAGTCGCGGATTCACGCTGCTCGAGCTGCTCGTCGCGCTCATGCTGGCCGGGGTTGTCGCGCTGCTCGTATACGGCGCCGTCCAAGCCGCGTTCGACGTCGAGGCACGGCTTGTGGCCAAGCGGCGCAGGTGGCAGGCACACACCGGGATGCGAACCCTGCTGGAGGATGCTCTGCGCAACGCGCGGCCAGCGCCACGCCCGGGCGACCCAGTCTTCATCGTGACCCTTGGCAGCGCCAGCAACGGTGCTCCCGCCGATCGCCTGACCTTCGTTTCGCGCGGGGGATTTCCACCGCTGACGAGCGATGCCGACTGGCGTGTCACGATCGCGCTGACGCCGGCGGGGCTCGAAGCGATCGCTACGCCTCTCGGCATGCGCACGGACGCGCGGATTGCGGGCGTGTTGCCCGGGGTTACGGCGCTGGAGATCAGCGTGCAGGCGCCGGGCGGAGGCGCGTGGACTCGCCGGTGGCCGTTCCCCGCCACCTTCCCGCGGGCTGTTGCGCTCAGGTATTCCGGAGATTCCGCCGCGCCCACCGATCTTCCTCCATTGCTGGTCATGCTGCCGTTAGGAGGCGGCCAATGAGACGGGTCGGCAGGCGCGGCGTCGCCCTGATGATCGTCCTGTGGCTGCTCGTCGTGCTGGGCGTCGTTGCCACCGCCATCGCCGGTGCTGCGCGCAGCGACTTCACCCTGGCGCTGAATCAGCGCGCGCGGGCGACCGCGCGCTACGCCGCGGAAAGCGGCATGCTCGTCGCCACCGAGCGCCTCGAACGGTTGCTGACGGCCAGCCCGTCGGCCGCCGAGCGGCCGAGCTCCCTCGACCCCGATCGCCATTTCGTCGCGCTGCGCGACGTCGCGCTGGGTGACGCCCGCTTCGGGATCGCGGTGGTAGACCTCAACGCCCGCATCGACTTGAACCGTAGCAGTGGCGACGTGCTGCGCGCATTCTTCGCTCAGTTCGCCGGCGCTGCCCGCGCCGAGGCCATCGTCGCCGCGCTGGAGGACTGGAAAGACGCCGATGACGTGACGCGCCCCGGCGGCGCCGAGCAGGCGACGTACATCGCCCTCGGGTCGCCGTACATCCCGCGCAACGCGCCGCTCGACCGCCTCGACGATCTCGCGCATGTCTTGACTGTCGATGATTCGCTCGCCGCGCTCGTTGCGCCCTATGTGACGGTCGAGAGCGATGGGCTGGTGAATCCGAACTCTGCGGCAGCGCCGGTGCTGGCGGCACTCCCGGGGATGAGCGAGGAACGCGCCCGCGAGATCGTGGCGCGCCGCGGCGCAGGCGAGACCTTTACCTCACCGGCGGCGCTGCAGGACTTCGGGCCGGTCTACAGCCTGCTCACGCCGGTGCCGACCCGGTTGCTGATCGTCAGTCGCGGTTGGCTTCAGGGTCACGCGCTCACTCACGAGATCGATGCCGTTTACGGAATCGCCGGCGCTCACCTCTACCTGATTTCGTGGCGGGAGCGGGATCTGTGATCGGCGCTCCCCGCATCGGCATCGAGCTCGGCGAGCGTACGGCGCGTGCCGTGCGGCTGAGCCGAGGTGGCTGGCGGCGCGAGACCCTGCAGGCGGTCGAGCTGGAATGGGACCGCGGCAATCCCCACGTCCTCATGAGTGCCTTGCAGGCGCATTTCGGTGAGAGCGGCGGACGGATCGCGATCACGCTCGATTTTCCGCTGCTGTTCATCAAGCAGGTGAAGGTTCCGCCCCTTCCCGCTGCAGAGAAACGGCGGATCCTCGCCCTCGAGCCGGAGCGTTTCTTCGCGACACGGGGCCACGAGCTCCTGATCGCCGCGCGCAGTGACGACAATCTCGTCTTCGCGACGCGAGAGGAATCGGTGGCGGCTTGCCTCGTCGCTCTCGAGGAGCTGGCGCCGGTCGAACTAGTGGAGCATGTGCCGGCGACCATCACGCGTGTGCTCGCGCGTGCCGGAGTCCGTGACGCGGCCGTGTTGCGCGACGAGGGCAAGGAGGGTGTGGGGCTCGTGATTGTGCGCGGCTCGCGCCTCGAGCGCGCACGCCGCGTCTTCGGAGGCCTCGGCGCCGCCGCCGTGGCGCTGCGTGACGACTCCGCGTTTTCCGGCAGGGTGTTCCTCACACCGTGGAGTGAGGACGGGGCGCGCAGCGTGAGTGCGGCGCTCGCCGGCGTCGTTCCCGAGCCCCTTCCTGCTGTCGCCGCCGTGGATGCCCCGTTCCTGCCTGCGCTCGGTGCCGCGCTGGCGTTGGACCGCCTGGAAGCAGGAACCGCGGCGGACAGCTCTCTGGCACCGGCGGAACTCACGACGCGCATCGCCCGGCGGCGGCGCCGCGAGCGCGGGATTGCCATCGCGGCGTGCGCCGCGGCAGTGCTGTTCGCTCTAAGCTCCGCCGACGCGTGGCGCGCGCGCGCGCTCAGCAGACTCGAACACGACTTGCCTGCGCTGCGCGAGCGCGCCGCGGCCGCCCTTGCGCTGCAGACGGAGATCCAGTCACTCGAGCAGGAGGGACAAACGATCGCCGCCATCGCGCGTGAGCGGCCCGACCCACTCCGCGCACTGGCCGCGCTGACGCGTGCCCTGCCGGCGGGCGCCTACGTCCGCGCGCTGCGGTTCTCCGGCAACGATTGGCAGATCGACGGCTATGCACCGAATGCCGCCCGCGTGCTCGCCGAGCTCGGCAGCAATTCGGAGTTCGGTGACGTGCATTTCCTCGGCGCGACCACGCGCCTCACGCTTGGATCTCGGACCTATGAAACCTTCGCGCTGGCTTTCCGATACGCTCCGGCGCCTTAGCGCCCGCGAACGGCGGTTCGTACTCGCCGGGGCCATCGCGGCCACCGCGTTGCTGGTGCTGTCCGCGTTCGTGCTACCCTTCGTGCGGCGCTGGACCGGCCGAGAGCGGGTCTACGCCGCAAACCGGGAGCAATGGGCACGCCTGTCCGGGCTCGCAGACGGGGTCGATCTGCTGCGCCGTGCGCGCGACGAACGTCTCACTCAGGGCGGCGACGTGGCGCGGCTTGTCAGCGGCGCGACGCCAGCGCTCGCCGCCTCCGGACTGCAGTCGCTGCTCCAGCGCTACGCTGATGAAGCCACCGTACAGCTCGACCGGGTGGATGTCGCCGCATCGCCGCGCAGCGATCGTGGCGGACTGCTGGCCATCCCCGCGCAGCTGCAGGGCGAGAGCGACATCGGCGGACTCAGGGCGTTCGTGTATCGCCTGCAGGGGAGCACGGTTCTCCTGGTGATCGACGAGTTGTCGGTGAACGCAGGGACGGACGGGCGTGACGGACGCCAGACGCTGATTTGGAGCCTACGCTTGCACGGATTGTACCGGCCGTCGCCTGCCACGGGTGGCGGCTCATGAGCGCCGTGCGCGTGCTCTGGGGTGCGGCCGTCCTGTGCTTGCTCGGGGGCATCGGCTTGCGCCTCGCACCCGCCGCCGCACCGGTGCCGAGCGCGCCCCCGATCCCCACCGCACAACCCCTCGCCCCGGCGCTGACACTCACGAGCGGCGAAGAGGTCGTCACGGCGAACATGTTCGGCGCGAGCCGCACGCCACCGGCGGTCCGGTTCACGCCGCGCGGTGTCGTAACCCCGCCCACGGCACCCGCCCCAGCGCCACTGCGGCTCTACGGCATCACGGTGACCGGGGACGGCGCAATCGCGCTCATCGATGCCGATCCCCGCATCCGGGGCGCAGAGATCTATCGGGTCGGGGAGCGGGTCCGCAGCTACCGGCTCATGGCGATCAACGACTCCACCGTCACCCTGGCGCCCGACTCCGGTGGCAGACCTCTCGTATTGCGACTTCCTCCCGGTGTCCGGAGGCAACGGTGACGCGGCTCACGGTCCTACTCGCGCTCTTGCTGGCCACGGGTACCCTGCCGTCGCCCGCGCAGCAGCGTCCCCCCATTCAGATCAACTATGTGGATGCCGATCTGGGGGACGTGATTCGCTCCCTCGCGGCCACCATGCGGGTCAACGTTGTGCTCACCGGGGTGCCGAGCCGCCGCATCACGTTCCAGACGCCCGAACCGGTGCCGGCCAGTGAGGTCGGTGCCGTGCTCGAGGCCATCCTGGAAAGCCAAGGGTTGATTCTGGTACAGGCCGGTCCCGTCGCCCAGGTCATGCCGGACGAACAGCGGCCGGCCACCGGACCGGTCCGCGTCGGCAAAGAGTTCCCTACTCCGCCGCCGCTCGGCCTCGTGACGCAGATCGTCCCGCTCGAGTTCATCCGCGCGGAAGAGGCGCGGTCACTGCTGCGGGAGGTGGCAAGCAGGAACGCGCGGATCGAGGTGGTGCCGCGCTCGAATTCGGTTCTGATCACCGACCGCGGCGTGAGCGTCGCGCGCTATCTCGAACTCCTCCGCCAGCTCGACGTCAAGACGGGTGGGGAGGCTGGATTGCACACCTACGTTTACTCGCTCAAGCATGCGAGCGCCGCGGAGCTCGCGGGGACGCTGGGGCAGCTGTTCGGGGCCGCCGTGGCGAGCCCCGCTCCACGGGCCCGCGTGCAGGAGCTCGAAGGGCGCAGCCTCTCGAGTGAGCTCCGCGGGCTGCGGCGGCGGGAGCTGGAATCGCTCGAGCAGCGGCGTCAGGAAACCGCACTCAATCCGTCGGGTGCAGGCATGCTCACGCCCACCGTGGCTGAGAGTGGACGTGGTCCCGACGTCCAAGGGCTGGTAGGACAGACGACGATCGTTCCGGATCAGGCAACCAACTCGCTCTTGATTCGGACCGCTCCGCCGAATTTCTCCGTGCTGCAGGAGACGATCAATCAGCTCGACGTACGGCCCGCTCAGGTGCTGCTCGAAGTTCTCATCGCCGAGGTCACTCTCGATCGCGCGAACCAGTGGGGCATCAATTGGCAGCTGTACGGCGAACACAACGTTCCCGGTGACAGCACGCGGTTGACTGTGGGCGTCGGGGTTCCGCAATTCGGCGACAGCGCCCTCGCCAACCTGCAGGGCCTCGGCGTGCGGCTCATTCGCCTGGCCAACCTCGACGTGCGCGCGGTACTGCGGACGGTGGCTTCGAGGACGAACGTGCGCGTTCTCTCCACGCCGCGGATTCTCGCGCTGAACAACGAGGAGGCACGAATTTTGGTCGGCAGCGAGGTCCCGTTTGTGCAGTCCACGTTGTCCGGGTTCAACGCGGTCATCGATCGCGTCACCCAATACCGCAACGTCGGCACCCAACTCACGGTGATCCCGACGATCAACAGCGATGGGTACGTCACATTCCGCGTGCTGCAGGAAGTGAGCGCGCTCTCCGAGCAGACGCTGGCCGCCGCGCAAAACGCGCCGATCATCACGACGCGCGAAGCCGAAACGTCCGCCATCGTCAAAGACGGGCACACGATCATCATCGGCGGGCTCATTGGGGAGACCGAGCAGGTCATCGAAACCGGCGTGCCGATCCTGAAGGACATCCCGTTGGTGGGCCTCCTCTTCAAGAGCCGGACCGGCACCCGCAGCCGCACCGAGATCGCGATCTTCCTGACGCCGCACGTCATCATCAGCGACGAAGCCGCCGATTCGCTGCTGCAACAGGAGCGCGACCGGCTGCGTGACCTGCGGCTGCCGATCGATACCCTCGGACCCGGCCGCAAACCGTGAGCCCCTCATGAGCGCCGTCACGCCGCTCGAGCATCCGAGCCTCAGCCCGTCGAGCGCGGAGCTGCGGCAAGCGGCGGTCGGCGCGCTGGCCCGCCGGCTGTCGCCCAAGTACTGCGAAGAGCACTGCCTGCTCCCGCTGTCCGTGACCGAAAGCGACGAACTGCTGGTGGTCGCCGGTGCGCCGCTCGATCCGACCACCCGCGACGAGCTCTCCTGGCTGTACGGCCGACCGTTACAGGTCGTCACCGCCCCCAGCGCCGAAATCCAGGCGGCTATTCTCTCGGCGCAAACGGACGCTCCCACGAGCATCGCCGACACCGCGGGCGACGTGCGCAGCGGTGAGCTGATCGTGTTGAAAGAAGAAGAAGACACGATCGACGACTTGCAGGCGCTCGCGAGTCAGGCGCCGGTGATCAAGCTCGTCAATGTCGTGATCTTGGAGGCGCTGCGCGCGCGCGCGAGCGACATTCACCTCGAGGCGACCGCCGACGGATTGCGGGTTCGCTACCGCGTGGACGGCGTGCTGCAGGAGATCTCGCACCCACCCCGCCAGTACCAGGCGGCCGTGATGAGCCGCGTGAAAATCATGGCGGGACTCAATATCGCCGAGCGCCGCCTGGCGCAGGACGGGCGCATTGGCCTGCGTCTTTCCGACCGCGAGCTGGACATGCGCGTCTCGATCACACCGACGCTGCACGGCGAAAGCGTCGTGCTGCGCATCCTCGACCGCGCCACGGCGGTGCGGGATCTGGCGGAGCTGGGCATGCCGCAGCGCCTGCTCGGCCGCTTCCAGCACCTGATCCAGCAACCCCACGGCATCATCCTCGTCACGGGCCCAACGGGTTCGGGGAAAACGACGACGCTGTACGGGGCGCTGCAGCGCCTCAATCACAGCGGCGTCAAAATCGTCACGGTCGAGGATCCGGTCGAGTACCAGATCGATGGCGTGACGCAGATCCCCATCAATCCCAAGATCGGGTTGACGTTCGGCGCGGCGTTGCGCTCGATCCTGCGGCACGACCCGGACATCATGATGGTCGGAGAAATGCGCGATCGCGAAACCGCCGAGATCGCCATCCAGGCCGCCCTGACCGGTCACCTCGTGTTTTCCACGTTGCATACCAATGATGCGGCGAGCGGGATCACTCGGATGATCGACATGGGCATCGAGCCGTACCTCATCAGCGCCACCGTGCTGGGGATTGTCGCGCAGCGCCTGGTGCGGGTGGTGTGCGACTCGTGCGGCGCCGTGATTCGGCCGGCCGAGGAGATGGTCGCCCAGGCGGCGGCCGATCAGCCAGACATTCCGAGGCGACAATTTCGGCGCGGACAAGGATGCGAGGCCTGCGGCGGTACCGGTTATCGCGGCCGCACCGGGCTCTATGAGCTGCTGGCGATGAGTGACGAGCTACGGCGGCGAATCGTCGCTGGTGCGCCATTGGCCGAGGTGCGTGCGATCGCGCTTGCGCACGGGATGGAACCGCTGCGCACGGCGGGATGGGCTAAGGCCTGCGCGGGCATCACGACGCTCGAGGAGGTCCTGCGCGTGACGCGGGACGAGGCGCCGGTGTGATGCTGCGCTACCGCTACCGCGCGGCGACGCCGGCCGGGCACGTCGTCGAGGGCGTGCTGCAAGGCGGCTCGCGCAGCTCCGTGGTCGAGAGCCTGCGCCGACAGCAGCTCTTCGCGGTGTCGGTCGACGAGGCCGCGCCTGCGGCGCGAGCCGAACGCACGCCGCGCCTGTCCAGGCGCCGGGCGGTGGCCCTGTGGACGCGCACCGCGGCCACCCTGCTTGGGGCGGGCGTTCCCCTCGACCGCGTCCTCGCCTTCACGGTGTCGCACGCCGCACACGAGGGTCTCGCCGAGGTCTTGCGGGACATGCGGCGCTCCGTCCAACGCGGGACGAGCCTCTCGGATGCGCTCGCCCGGCATCCGGGCTATTTCGATCCCCTGTTCGCGGCGATGGTGTCGGCGGGTGAAGCGAGCGGCGCCCTCGAAGTCGTGTTTGAGCGCCTGGCCGATCATTTGGACGAGGCGGCGGAGCTGCGCTCGCAGGTGCGCGCGGCGCTTCTGTACCCTGCCCTCATGTCGGTGGTGGCCGCGATCGGCGTGGTGGTGCTGCTGGGATTCGTGATTCCGCGTTTCGCGACGATTCTCACCGACATCGGAGGGACGCTGCCGACAACGACCCGGCTATTGCTGGGCGCCAGTCGTCTGCTGACCTCCGCGTGGTGGGTGTGGCTCGTCGCGTGCGGCCTGCTCGCGTACGTCATCCGGCGCGCGCGGCGCGATCCGGCCGCGCGGCGGCGGTGGGACGGCGCGCGACTTGGCTGGCCCTGGGTTGGGGATCTCGAACGGAAGTACGCCGCGGCGGGGTTCGCCCACACGCTCGGATTGCTCCTGAAGAGCGGTGTGCCGGCACTTCCCGCTCTCCAGATCGCGCGGAACGCCACGACCAATCTCGCCGTCCAAGAGGGCTTTGACCGCGCGGCCGCCGCGGTCGCCGAAGGCGGCGCCCTCGCGCCGGCACTCGCGGGAACGCTGCCGCCGCTCGCCCTGCAGATGATCGCTGCCGGCGAGGAAAGCGGCCGCCTGGAAGAGCTGTGCCTGCGTGTGGCCGTCACCTACGACCGTGAGGTCCGCGCCGCCGTACGCACGGCCGTCGCACTCCTGGAACCGGCGTTGATCCTCCTGTTCGGCGGTCTCGTCGGATTCGTCGCGCTGGCCATGCTGCAAGCGATTTACGGGATCAACCTCCGCGCATTCTAGGGAGAGACGCTTATGAGGTCCGATTCGAACGCCCCCCGGGGATTCACGCTGATCGAGATTCTGGTTGTCATCATCGTGCTGGGCATGCTCGCGGCCCTCGTCGGCCCGCGCATTCTCGGTCGCGTGTCCGAAGCAAAGAGCGCCACGGCGCGCACCCAGATCGAGCTGCTCGGCTTGGGCCTGGACAACTACCGGCTCGACAACGGCAGCTATCCCACGACGGAACAGGGACTCGCCGCATTGAACGAGACACCCACGCATGAACCGTTGCCGGCCAACTGGCGCGGGCCGTACCTGCGGAAAGCCATTCCGCTCGATCCTTGGGGCACGCCCTATGTCTATCGCAGTCCGGGAGAAGCCAACCCCTCTGGCTACGATCTCTCGACCCTCGGGCGCGACAAGCGACCTGGCGGAAGCGACGAGGACGCCGACATCACGAGTTGGAAATAGCGCGAGGAGCTCGCGGACGTCGTGCCCGTCCGGCGCGTTAGCTCGGGAGGAGCTAGAATCAACCGGTCTCAATTGCCCGGAGAACTTATGCTCGCCGTCGTCCCGCTACTGCTCCTTGCCGCGGCACCGCAGCAAGCGCCATTGACCATCGGATCCGTCGTTGCGCGCTCGGGCCGGACGTCGTCGGGATTCATCGACGTGCCGGCCGGCGTGGACGCCGCCACACGGATCCCCATCACAATCGTGCGTGGGATGCAACCGGGACCAACGCTCGCGCTGATCGCGGGGACTCACGGTTCCGAGGTCGCACCGATCGTGGCGCTGCAGCGCGTGCGTGCGACGCTCGATCCCGCGCAGCTGCGCGGCACGGTCGTCATCGTCCACGTCGCCAACATGCCGTCGTTTCTCGGCCGGACCATCTATTACAGTCCGGTGGACGGAAAGAATCTGAATCGCGTCTATCCAGGGAAGGCGGACGGGACGGTCTCCGAGCGAATCGCGTACGCCGTCACCAATCAGATCATCGAACGTTCCGACTATCTCGTCGACATCCACTCGGGCGACGGCAACGAGTCGCTCCGGCCGTACACGTATTGGAGTCCGCTCCGCATGGATGCGCGGGCCGATTCGGTCGCGCGCGAGATGGCGCTCGCGTGGGGAAACGACCACATCGTCATCGATACCGTGCGGCCCCGCGACCGGCAGGCGTCAGTCTACACGCAGAACACCGCACAGATTCGCGGCAAGCCGGCGCTCACGACCGAGGCCGGTTCCCTCGGTGTGGCCGGCGAGGACATGGTGCAACGGAATGTCGACGGCGTGTTTCGGCTGTTGCGCTATTTCCACATGGTGCCAGGAGAGGCGGAGCTCGTGAGGCAGCCTCTGTTCTTCGAGCGCACCGAAGTCCTGCGCAGCCCCGGCACCGGCGTATGGCATCCGCGCGTGGAACGCGGCCAGAGCATTCAGAAAGGCGCGCTGATCGGCGTGTTAACCGATTTCTTCGGCGAGACGCAGGCCGAGATCCGGGCGCCGTTCGGCGGTATCGTGCTCTACGTCGTCGGCACACCCGCCATGTCGCAGGGTGAGCCGATGGGGATGATCGGGGAGCCGCGGTTGGAGCGCTAGGGAGCGGCAATCTGCCGTCAGATCAGACACACCGCGTCGTCAGCTCCTCGATCTCCGCGGTTACCTCACCGTTGGCATTCACGGTGATGTGAAAGATCGCGTCCACGAGGACGTCGTCGCCCGCTCCGTTTGCGATGAGGCGAAAATGCCGTACGGATTGGATGCTCGACGGGAACGGCGCCTCGAGGCGAACTTGATCCACCGCGGAGGCACGGTACTG
The DNA here is from genome assembly GCA_050264615.1 of Gemmatimonadota bacterium. Classification (GTDB taxonomy): domain Bacteria; phylum Gemmatimonadota; class Gemmatimonadetes; order Gemmatimonadales; family GWC2-71-9; genus 20CM-2-65-7. Next base: position 9,624 of record JBLNGI010000037.1, on the reverse strand, counting down.
GATTCCGCTCGAGAGGCCGATGCCGGTCACGTTCTGGTAATTGAAATGCCCCAGGACACTGCCGTCCGGCAGCACCTGCGAGACCAGATGGAGGATGCCGCTCAGCTCCACCAGCTCACCGTTGCATTCATTCGATCGAATAGCGTGGAGCGGAATGCCGATGCTCGTCGCCCCCCCATCCTCAGCGGCCGTTCCGAACACGCTCTCGAACGCCGCACCGTCCTCGGCGGCCACCGGCAGTGAAGGGCCCGCGCACGCCGCGAGCGGTACGAGCGTCAGACTGGCCAAAGCGAGCACCTTTTTGCCAAACATGGGAACCTCCGCACGGGAGCGTGGACGGATCAGGAGCCTTCGCATCGGCTCCGTTGCTCCTCGGCGCAATTCCTGGGCCATCGGTCCTACGCTACTCCCCGCCGGTCCAAACTTCGATACTGAATCGCCTCACTCACATGTCTGGGCTCAAGTGCCGTTGCATCGCCGAGATCGGCGACGGTGCGCGCGATCTTGAGAATCCGGTGATATGCCCGCGCGGAGAGTCCCAGCCGGGTGATCGCCGTCTTGAGCAGCGCATCGGCGCCCTCCGAGACCCGGCAGTGCGCGCGAATATCGCGCGGGGCCATGTGCGCGTTCGCGTAGATCCCTGGCCGGTTGGCGAACCGCTCCCGCTGCAGCGTGCGCGCGCGATCCACGCGCTCGCGCATCGCCTCACTCGGCTCGCCCCCGGTCTCGCCGGTGAGCGCCTTGTATTTCACCGCCGGCACATCGAGGTGAATGTCGATCCGATCGAGCAGCGGGCCGCTCACCCGGGCCAGATATCGCTGCACGACCAGAAGGCCGCACGCGCAGGTGTGATGCGGATCTCCGTACCAGCCGCAGGGGCACGGATTCATCGCGGCCGCCAGCATGAACCGCGCAGGATAGGACAGACTCATCGCGGCGCGCGCGATCGTCACGACTCCGTCTTCCATCGGCTGACGCAGGACCTCGAGCACGTTTTTGCGAAACTCGGGCAGTTCGTCCAGGAACAGCACCCCACCGTGCGCCAGGCTCACCTCGCCGGGTCTCGGGTAGGACCCGCCGCCGATCAAACCCGCGTCCGAAATCGTGTGATGCGGCGCGCGGAACGGCCGGCGCGCCACGAGCGACTCGCCGAGCGGCAGCACACCCGCCACCGAGTGGATCTTGGTCGTCTCGAGCGCCTCGTCCAGGCTCATTTTGGGAAGGATCGTGGGGAGGCGGCGCGCGAGCATCGTCTTCCCCGAGCCGGGCGCCCCGACCATCAAGATGTTGTGGCCGCCGGCCGCCGCGACCTCGAGCGCGCGTTTCGCGTGCGTTTGCCCTTTCACTTCCGCGAAGTCGACGTCGTCTTGCGCGCGCTCGGCGAACAGGCGTGTAACATCGACGGATGCGCCCGGCAGCTCCGCTCGTCCGTCCAGAAAGTCGGCGATCTCCGCCAGCGAGCCCGCGCCGAGGACCCGCAATCCGCTCACGACACCCGCCTCGGCCAGGTTTTCGCGCGGCAGGATCAGCGCATCGACGCCCGCGGTCCGGGCCGCGAGGGCCACGGGCAGCGCTCCGCGCACCGGTCGAATCGCGCCCTCGAGGCCGAGCTCGCCGAGCACGGCGATCTTCGGCAGACGCTCCGCCGTGATCTGCTCGGTGGCAGCGAGAATCCCGAGCGCGATGGGGAGATCGAATGCGGAGCCGGTCTTGGGGACGTCGGCGGGCGCGAGATTGATCGTGACGCGCCGCAAGGGAAAGGTGTATCCGGTATTCGCGAGCGCCGCGGAGACCCGATCGCGGCCTTCCTTCACCGCCCCCTGGGGCAGCCCGACGGTAACGAAGGTCGGCAACCCATTGGCGATGTCGGTTTCGACTTCAACGAGATAGGCATCGATGCCGAGGACGGCGGCGGAGCGGACGCGGGCGAGCACGGCCGCAGACTAAGAGGCAGGCCCTTCAATCGACCAAACAAAACTGCGCCGGCTGGCGCGAAAAGCTGCGTGACCTAGCCGCCGTCAGCCGTGTCTCTGATCAAGCCGCAAGCTCGAAAGACAGGGGGGTGATCCCCTCGCTGCAAAAGGTCATGCAGCATTTCATGTCCAACGATCAGGAAGGGCGCCGTCTTCTCAACAAAGATGTCGTGCGGTGCGCGCCACAGTCCGTAGCAGGATCCAGCAGCTGTGGGACATGTAAACGGTGTTGTGGGGACGGCGTACCAGCGAATCTGATCGACCTGCCCCCGGAGGCCCGAACACTGCTCGACGGCGCTCCAATATTCGCTGTAAAGCCCGGGTGGCTCGAAGCGCTCCGTACCGAGCGGCGGCGCGAACGGGTCCAGACAGCCGGATAGAAAAGCGGTCGCCACGATCGTACCCGTCTTCACGCACGTCCGATTCACCAATGCAACGATAGCAACAGCCTGTGATGAGGGAAGACGCGGTGCAAACGTGAGTTCGCCGCACGCCCGTGACGCGCGCAATGGAAAGGTGTATCCGGTATTTGCGACCGCCGCGGAGACCGGATCGCGGCCTTCCTTCATTCCACCCTGGATCCCGACGGTCACGAACGTCGGTAAGGCATTCGCGATGTCGGTTTCGACTTCGACTCGCGTCGATTCCGAGGACGGCTCGGAGGGGCGGACCGAAGCGACGCTAGCGCGCCACCGCGTCCACCCGCACGCGGGCCGTAATACCGCTGCCGATCGTAAGGTTGTACATGCCCATCCGCCGGGCCAGCAACGTGATGAGAACGGCGGTGTCGGCCGGCTCGATGCTGACGATCTCGAGATCGCGCTGCCGCGCAGCCACCTGCGGCGAGCTGGTTCGCAGCATCTGGGTCAGCGCGTCGGTGGACGTCTCGTTGCCGTAGAAGTCACGCGCGCTGACGCGAAGCACGAATGGCGCCGCCACGGGCACGCTCACCGCTCGGCCCGTCACGTCTCGGCCGTTGTACTCCATCACCAGAGTCGCGATCGGTCCGGGATCGACTCGGAACGACAAGAGCTTCTCCACGGAGTCGATGGACGCGAATATCAACGCCTCCCCGGCGCGCGCCCCGAGCACCACAGTGACTGGCACCCGACCGGTGGAATCGAGCGCCGCCGAATCCGGTTCCACGTGGGCGTTGACCGCTCGAAATCGCACTACGCGCCCGACCGGCGCGCCGCCCTGCATCGTGCGCGCACGGAAGACCAACGCCTCAGGCAGGGAGCTTCCCACTCTGCCCCGCCGCGACGCGGGCGAAACGAAGCCCGTCGTTGCGCCGGACAGCCCGCCGGCATCGGCCACCGGCACTTCGACCACGGCAAGCTTGCGTACGCGCAGTTGCAGTGCGCCGCCACGTGGGAGCGACCCAGGGGCAAGCGCGAACGTGGCCCGCCCCAGGGAATCGGTGGGCACTGACACCGGCGCGGTCACGCCCGAGGTTAACTCGACGATCTCGCGACCGAGCGGGTTCCCGAGGGAGTCGGTCACGGTCGCCACAACTGTCGCCCCGCGCTCGGACGACGCGATGTAATCCGGCGTCACGCGCAGCCGTCCCGGCTCACCGGTGCGGATCGTCAGCGTGACCGTGGGTCGGCCAGGGAACACGGAGCCGCCGCTGCCGACCACTTCGAAACGGTGCGTTCCGGGTTGTCCGACAGGGGGCAGGTGCAAGACAACCACGCCGCTGTCGTTGGTCGTTCCCCTGGCATCGCGTTGCAGTCCGATGGCGGTGCTGCCCCGCAAGGCCACCAAGATGCGCCGCTGCGGCACGCCGCCCCGATGCACGAAGACGCGCGCGCTCGAGGCCACGCCGACGTTTGCGATCAGTTCTGATGTGACGGCTACCGCCGTGAGCGCAGCCGCAGCCTCCGGAGCAGCAGCGGAACGCGCCGTGCTGCCACGCGCGGTGCATGCGGCCATACTCGCGATGACATCGCCACTCGCGCCCGCGTTTCGGAAGTCCGCCCAATCCCGTTCCGTGGGCCGAAACGCGATGCAACTGCGCCGCACCACCTCGGCCACCTCGCTCGGCGCGAACAGAGGATTGGTGAGCAAACGGATGACTTCGACCTTGTCGAGGGGCTGCGGCGTCTGGGCCTGCAGCGCCGCGGGTGCGGCGACGCCGAGACTTAGCGCGAGGGCAACGAGTCGGGTGCGCATATCAGGGCCGGGCACAACCGGAACGCTCGAACCGGCGCTCGACGGCGCGGACGTCGGCATACAGAGCCCGGTCACGCTCCTGGCGCTCCGCATCGAACGACGCCAACGTCTCCCGGCGCGCGATGCTGTATGCCAGCCAATTGTCTTCCACCTGCTGCAATCCGCGCGCCAGTCCTGCGCAGGTCATCTGCCGGGCATCTAACATCCGCGCGCGATCAGTGAACGCGGTCACCGCGAGCGCCAACGTGTCGGCGCGGCGATCGAGCACGGTCACGGCGTACGCCATCGTGCCGGGCACACCCGCGGCCCCCGCACGGTTGGATCCCGCGTCCCGGGAGCCGCTCGAAGCGTCACCGGCGCTGATGATTGCCGACAGTGCCGCCACGAACACGGCCCCGCCGAGCGCGCACGCGATGTAGATCGCGGGCTTGAGAAACCGCTTGTTCACGGCCGCCCGCTCAGGAGCGACGTACGGTGCGAACTCGTCGTCGTCCTCTGCGCCTGCGTCCGGAAAGAGCACCGACTGAGCGCTGACCCGCGCCTGCTCAGGGGCGGGGGCGAGGGCGGGAGCAGGAGCGGGGGCTACGAAAGTGCCGACGCGACTCACGGGTTCGGACGCTTGGTAGTTATGCCATCTCAGCGTCGTGTGTCTGGGCTCGTCGGTCTTCGCGGGGTCAGACAGCCACTCGTACAAGGGCAGCGCCTCCACCGGCCAGGTGGGGCTCGAGGACTGCCGGAAGGCCCCGCCCGCTTCCCCACCTGCCGCCACCACCAAGACGATCGACGCACGTTCGCCGAACAGCTCGCTTTGCGCTGCGACATCCGATGGCGTCAGCGCCGCGTCGCTGAACGAGTGACTGCGGTACCACCCGACGATGTCGATGCCTGCCGCCGCCGATCCCAGACCCTTCGCCAGCGCCTCGGTTGCCTCGTCCTCGGACGCCAGGACGGGAAGTGGCAGCGCGCCGTCGATGACGACGAATTGCCCGCCCGAGCGGCTGTCCGTGTAGCGACGGCCCGCCAGCAGACCGATGCCGAGTCCGTTCGGGCGGACGGCGAGGCGATCGTGGATTTTGCGGATGGTGTGCTGCGTGAAGAACATGAGGGGAGCCGCTGGCTGTATGGCGCCGAGCGAGGGACTCCACAGGATGGAGTCAGCGACGGGCATGAGTCTCGTCTGACGGGGATCAACCACCCGTTGCGAATGCGGGACAATGGCGAGTTCTTGTTGAAAGACTGGGCGCGTCCCACTGACTGGGCTGGTCTCTGGCACGATGTCCCCTCCTCGTCTGGGGGGGAAGGCATATACCGTACCCGCCAGCAGCAGACGTAAGCGCTGGAGGGATAGTGACTTGGCGCTGGAGGAATAGTGACGTAGCGCAGCCAGGGGAACGGGGGTGTAAGCTAGCTGAAACACTTCGCGCAGCGCGTATCTTCGACGTCTCAGGGCGGCTATGCGTATACAAGGCGTGACTTTTCCGACTTTCGTGCTCGCGACCGCGGCGATCGCGGGCCTCGTCGCGTGCGGCTCGAACCGCGGCGCCATACCCACCAAAGTGCCGGTCAGCGTGGCCCGCGCAGAGCGGCGCGCGGTGCCGTACGAGCTCCAGGCCACCGGAACGGTCGAAGCGATTCGCGCGGTGGACGTCCTGCCCCAGGTGAACGGGACGATTCTGCGCGTCAATTTCCGCGAAGGCGACGAGGTCGCCGCGGGTCAGGTGCTGTTCGAGATCGATCCCCGCCCCTATCGCGCCGCATTGCAGCAGAGCGAAGCCGCCCTGTTGCGCGACCTGACGCAGGCGCAGAGCGCCGCGCGCGAAGCAGCGCGTTACCGCGAGCTCGCCACGACGAACACAGTCACGCGGGAGGACTACGAGCAAAAGCAGGCGACCGCGGACGCCGCGGCCGCGCTGGTGCAGTCCGACTCCGCTGCGACTTCCCTGGCCCGGCTCAATCTCGAATACGCGACCGTGCGGGCACCGATCGGCGGACGCACCGGCCGGCTCCTGCTGCACGAGGGCAACCTCGTGCGCGCGGGAAGCAATCCCCTCGTTTCCATCGTGCAGATCCGCCCGATTCTGGTCCGCTTCCCCGTGCCCGCCACCAACCTTGCCGAGCTGCGCAGGCGCGCCGGCCAGGAGCTCGTCGTGGTCGCGATGCCGTCGCGCGACTCGGCGTCCGCCGTTCGCGGCGTGTTGTCGTTCGTGGATAACCAGGTCGACACGACGACCGGGAGCGTGCTCCTCAAGGCGCGCTTCCCGAACACCGACAAGGGGCTGTGGCCCGGTGAGTTCGTGAGCGTGACGCTCGTGCTCGGCATGCAACAGAATGCGGTCGTCGTACCCAGCGCCGCGGTCATGCAGGGTCAACAGGGCTCGTACGTCTTCGTCGTGAACGATGACGGAACGGCTACGACTCAGCCGGTGACGGTCGAGCGCACGATCGATAGCCTGACCGTCCTCGCCGGGGTGCCCGCCGGTACCATGGTCGTCACCGACGGGCAGCTGCGACTCACGCCGAATGCCAGGGTCGAGATCCGTGGCGGCCCGACGACGGAGAGTGCCGGTGGCGGCGGTGGCACCGCGGCAGCGGAGGGCGTTCGATGAACATCTCCGGTCTCTTCATCCGCCGTCCGATCGCGACGACGCTCGTCATGTTCGGCATTCTGATGTTCGGGCTGATGGCGTATCGCCTCCTGCCCGTGAGCGACCTACCGAACATCGACTACCCGACCATCCAGGTCTCGGCGGGATTGCCCGGCGCGAGCCCGCAGACGATGGCCGCCGCGGTCGCGACGCCCCTCGAGAAGCAGTTTTCGACCATCGCCGGTGTCGACGCGATGACGTCGACGAGCTCGCTGGGCGGCACGAACATCACACTGACCTTTGCGCTGTCGCGTGACATCGACGCGGCCGCACAAGACGTCCAGGCCGCGATCTCGAAGACGCTGCGTCAGCTCCCGCCCGGGATCCAGCCACCCTCGTACAACAAGTCGAATCCGGCAGACTCGCCGATTCTCTTTCTCGCGCTCACGTCGACGACGATGCCGCTCCCGGCGCTCAACGAGTATGCGGAGACGTTCCTGGCGCAGCGCCTCTCGACGGTGAGCGGCGTGGCGCAGGTGCAGGTGTTCGGCTCGCAGAAGTACGCGGTACGCATTCAGGTGGACCCGCGGGCGCTCGCGGCGCGCGGAATCGGCCTGGACGAGCTGACCGCGGCGGTATCGGCGGGAAATCCCAACCTTCCGACCGGAACGCTGTGGGGGCCACAGCGCGCCTATACCATCCTCGCCGACGGGTCGATCTCGAGCGCTCCGGAATTCCGCCAGCTCGCGGTGACCTATCAGAACGGGGCGCCGGTCCGGCTGCAGGATGTCGCGCGCGTGGTCGATGACGTCCAGGATTCCCGCACCGCCGCCTGGTACGACGGCCGGCGGGCGGTCACACTTGCGGTTCAGCGCCAGCCCGGGACCAACACGGTCGAGGTCGCCGACGCCGCGAAGGCGATGGTGGCGCGGCTCGCGCCGCAGCTCCCGCCTTCCGTCGAAGTGAACACCCTGTACGACCGCTCGATCTCCATTCGCCAGTCCGTCCACGACGTGCAGCTCACGCTGCTCATCACGCTGGCGCTCGTCGTGATGGTGATCTTCCTGTTCCTGCGCAACCTCTCGGCGACCGTGATCCCGAGCCTCGCGCTGCCCTTCTCGATCATCGGCACGTTCACGGTGATGTACCTGCTGGGGTACAGTCTCGACAACATCTCACTGATGGCGCTGACGCTGTCGGTGGGATTCGTCGTGGACGACGCGATCGTGATGCTCGAAAACATCGTCCGCCATCTCGAGACGGGAAAACCGCCGATGCAGGCGGCGCTCGACGGCGCGCGCGAGATTGGCTTTACGATCGTTTCGATGACCTTGTCCCTCGCCGCGGTGTTCATTCCGGTGCTGCTGATGGGTGGGATCGTCGGGCGGCTGTTTCACGAGTTCGCGATCACGATCGGCGTCGCGATTCTCGTCTCGGGGTTCGTGTCGCTGACGTTGACGCCGATGCTGTGCAGCCGCTTCCTGCGTCCACCCAAAGAAGAACACCATGGCCGCTGGTACCAGGCGACCGAACGCGTCTACCGGCGCGCGCTCGCGTATTACGAGCGGACTCTCGGGTGGGTGATGAATCATCGCCGGGCGACGCTGGTGTTCTCGTTCATCATCCTGCTCGCCTCGATCGGGCTCTACAAGCTCGTTCCGACAGGGTTCATTCCGACCGAGGACACGGGGCAGATTCAGGGCACCACCGAGACGCTGGAAGGCAGCTCGTATGAATCGATGCGCGACCACCAGATTCAGGTCGCCGAGATCCTGCGCAACGATCCCAACGTCAGTCACTTCATGTCGTCGGTCGGCGGCGGCACGATGAACCAGGGCCGTTTGAACATCCGACTGAAGCCACGCGGTGAGCGCCTCCCGGCGGACCAGGTCGTGCGCGAGCTGATGCCCAAACTGAACAGCGTACCCGGGATTCGCACGTACCTATCGCTCCCGCAAGCGATCCGGATCGGCGGCCGCCCCACCAAGACGCTCTACCAGTTCACGCTCCAGAGCGCGGACCTCGACGAGCTCTATAAGAGCGCAGCCACGCTGGAACGCGAGCTGCGCGCCAATCCGAAACTGGCGGACGTTACGACCGATCTGCAAATCAAGAATCCGCAAGTCAGCGTGCGCATCGACCGCGACCGCGCCACGAGCCTCGGCGTCTCCGTGCAGCAGATCGAGCAGGCGTTGTACGACGCCTACGGCTCGCGCCAGGTCTCCACGATCTACACGCCGAACAATCAGTACTGGGTGATTCTCGAATTGTTGCCCGAGTACCAGCGCGACCCGTCGGCGCTCCAGCTGCTCCATCTTCGCTCGCAACGCGGCAATCTGATTCCGCTCACTTCGGTCGCCTCGGCGTCGAGCGAGGTCGGCCCCTTGAGCGTGAACCACAGCGGCCAGCTCCCGTCCGTGACGCTGTCGTTCAACCTCCCACCGAACGTGTCGCTGGGCGAAGCCGTGAGTGAGGTGCAGAAGGTGGCGCGTCAGACCCTGCCGTCCACGATCAGCGCCGGATTCGCAGGCGCCGCGCAAGCGTTCCAGGCGAGCCAGCAGGGCATGGTGTTTCTGTTGATTCTCGCCGTGGTCGTCATCTATATCGTCCTGGGCATTCTGTACGAGAGCTTCATCCACCCGCTCACCATTCTCTCCGGACTGCCGTTCGCCGCTTTTGGCGCGCTCCTCACGCTGCTCCTGTTCCGCACCGAGCTCAGCATCTATGGGTGGGTGGGCATCATCATGCTGGTGGGTTTGATCAAGAAGACCGCGATCATGATGATCGACTTCGCGCTCGACGCCGAGCGGCGTGAAGGGAAATCGCCGCGCGACGCCATCACCGAGGCGTGCAGCGTGCGGTTCCGGCCGATCATGATGACGACGATGGCC
>JBLNGI010000036.1:0-22527 GCA_050264615.1 Gemmatimonadota bacterium | reverse complement strand
CCGGTTGAACGCGGCCGTGCCTTCCTGATCCAGGTAGTTGAACGACACGTGGTAGGCGTTGTCGTCGCTGCCGCCCGAGAACGCGAGATTCGCGTCCCGGTATTGGCCGGCGCCGAAGATCGACTTCCACCAGTTCGTGCCGGCGCTCCCCGGCATGATCAGGTTATTGGGCCAGTTGTAGCTGGCCTCGTTCACCTCAGTCGACGTGCACGGCCGCGGGATCGAGTCCACCGTCAGACAGTTGTTCGGATAGATGTACTGGGGAATGCTTGGGTTGTTTCCGAGTGTGTCGTTGCCGTACACGTTGGTCGGCACGTTCAAGTTGGCGTTGAGATACGCGGCCTTTACGACGTCGAAATACCTGAGCGCGTCCAACTCGAGGATGTCGTCATAGCCGCGCGTCGGCGTCGCCACGCCCGTCCGCACGTCCAGCGTGATCTGGCGCTGGCCCGGCCGGCCCCGCTTGGTCTCCACGATCACGACGCCGTTGCTCGCGCGCGAGCCGTAGATCGACGCGGCCGAGGCGTCCTTCAGCACCTGGATCGAAGAGATTTCGTTCGGGTTCAGCCAGTTCATGTACGTGTCCTGAACCGGCGTGCCGTCCACGATGTAGAGCGGATCGTTGTTCTGGAACGAGCTCACGCCGCGAATGCGCACGGTGCTGCGCGAGCCGGGCGAGCCCGAGTTCTCGACCTGCACGCCGGGCACGCGGCCATCCAGGCGCTGCAGCACGCTGGCCGAGGTCTGCTGCTGCGCCGATTCCATGTTGACGCTGGCCACCGCGCCGGTGATGTCGGTCCGCTTCTGACTGGTGTAGCCGGTCACGATGACGGGGTCGAGCACGGCGACCGCGGCGTCGAGCGCCACGTCGATCGTCTCGCGGCCCGCGACGGTGCGCGCGGCGCCCTTGTAGCCGATCAGGTTGTACAGCAGCACCCCGCCCGACGGCGCGGTCAGGGAGTATCTCCCATTCGCGTCGGTCGTCGTCCGGTTGTCGGTGCCGCGCACCTGAACGGTCACGCCGGCCAGCTTCTCACCGGTGACCGAGGTCACTGTGCCGGAAACTTGCGTTTCCTGCGCTTGGGCAAGCGCGGTGTCGTACGCCGTCAGCGAGAGCAACACGCCCAAGCCCACTGCGGCGAGCAAACGAATGAGTTTCTTTCCCATGGAACCCAGCCTCCTCATCCAACGGGTCTGCGCATGGACTTCAGGCCTTCCTTCGCGATCACATCCCGGTACGTCACCAACACGACATTGCGCGCCTTGAGGGCCGCGGTGAACCGCGCGGACGTCAGCGCGGTCAATTCGCCTTGACGATTCTTGCTCATGTCGGGGAGCGGATCGGACGTGTTCATGTCCAGCAACGCGCCCAGCTCCGCGTCATCGATCCCCACGTGCGTGACGACGAGGTTCAGCCCGGGCTTCATCCGGTCGATCATCACGCTCAAGCTGTCCATCTTGCGCGCGGGCGCGGCGGCATACTGCGGCGAGTATTCCGTCTCGCCGAAGTAGTGCGACATGCCCAGCCCGTATTCCTGCGCCAGGCGCTCCGTGACCGCCTGGAAATCGGGCCACATCACCGCGGTCCCCATGTGGTAATCGACGTAGTCGATCTTCACGCCCGAGCGCAGCGCTCGCTCGATCTGGGCGCGGAGCTCTTTCTCGACTTCGGCGACATTGGGATTGTGCTGGCGCAGCGCTTCAGCGGCAGGAAAGAAAAAGCCGTTCTCATCGACCAGCGACGGAACGGCTTGGGCACCGGAGACCGGGCCCCAACGATAGTTTTTCCATTCAGAATTGAGGACTAGGTGAATCCCTACAGACGCGTTCGGATGCTGCTTGAGGATCTCGACCGCTTCCTGATACCATGGGCACGCGAACATCACCGACACCGAGACCGGCATGCCGGTCGACACGAGCTTCTGCATCGCCATGTTGACGCTGTGACTCATCCCGATGTCGTCGGTGCGAATGATCAGCGCAACAGGATCAGCGGAGGTTTGAGCGGCGGCGGCGGTGAGCACAACAGGAGCCACGCTGGCACATAGCACCCAGCCGGTCATCGCTATGGACCTGAGATGGCGCATAGGGACGGCTCCCGTAAAACCATCATGAAGTTTTCGTTACAGGGGCAACCATATCCCTGCTCTGGAGAACTGCCAGACCCCCTACTCAGGGTCACCTGATCAGGCTACAACGCGCGCGGCCGGCTCTCGGGACGTTTACGACCGTTACTCGATTTTTTCGGAAGGGATCTGAATTCGGCGAAGACACGGACCAGCAACTCTTCTCGACTTTGCACGCGCAGCTTGCGGTAGATGCGCCAGAGATAGGTATGCACCGTATGCGGCGACAGGCCCAGCCGCTCGGCGGTTCGCTTCTCGGAGTCACCGTCGAACACGGCGCGCACGACGCCGCACTCGCGGGGCGAGAGGCCCAGGCAACTGGCGAGCGAACGCCACTCCCCCGGAACGAACACCGCCTGGCCGGTCCCGGTCGCCATCGTATCTCTCATGGGGTTCCAATATGGTGCGCGTGCCGCTCCCACCGCCAGACTGGCCCGTCTTCATCATCGATGACCTCCCCGATATGCGCGAACCCGCACTTGCGGAGGACGCGGCTGGACGCGTTCAGCTCGGGGAGTGTGTGCGCGCGAATCAGGCGCACCCGCTCGTCGGCGGCTGCGAATCGCACGAGCGCTGCAGCGGCTTCGGTGGCGTAGCCCCGCCCTTCCACGGACGGGACGACCCCGTAGGCGATTTCGACCATGCCGTCAGCGTCGGGGGGACCCTTGAAGCCGGCCGTCCCGATGATCTCGGCGCGCGAGCGCTCGGCCAAGAAGAACCCGTAATGCCACGGATCGGGCCCCCCGGAGGCGGAGCGCAACGCAGCCAGCCACCGCGGGGAGACCTGCGGCCTGGCGCTGGCGTAGAAGGTCCGCAGCTCTTCCGAGAGCGCGTAGCCCCCAATCGTGACGGACTGCTCGGGTTGCTCGTACAGCACCACCAGCTGGCGCGGATCCGCGGGCACCAGCGTCAGACGGGGTGTCTCGAGATGACCGTCAGGTCGCGTCGAGACCAGCGTACTCTCCGGTCTGTACGACGTTGCCCTTGTACTGCTGGTCGTCGTGAATGCCGACCTTCGAGGTGTAGTATGCCCCGATCGTCGCGCCCTTGATCTCTTTGAAGAACTTCTCCGCCGGCGTTTTGGGATCGGACTCCCCCGCCGCCATGCGCGTGAGCACCGCGAGCCGCTGCTCGGGGGTGGATGCGAGGAACGTCTTGCCGTTCAGCTCCTGGGAGAGTGCCTCGACCGCCTTGAGGCCGTCGCGCCATCTCACGCCCTGATCCGGCTCGAACGCTTCGGCCATGCGGCCGTCGATGTAGGCGGCCACGCCCGCCGCCCGCGCGCCGCCCGATTGCGCGTCGGTCGGGATGATCATGTCGCTGAGCTCGTCCACCAACGCGAACTCCTCGGCGGTGAAGAATTTGGGGCCGTAGGGGCTCGCGGCGCGGCACTGGGAAAGCGGAAGCGCCAGCGCGGCCGCCGCGCTGGCCTTCAGCATATCGCGTCGCGAGATCGTCATAGGTTCCCCCGCTTGAATTCGTCGGCCAGGTGCTCGCATGAGCGCCACGCGAGCGCCATGATCGTCCACGTGGGATTCTGGCACGACGCACTGACGTGACTCGAGCCGTCGACGACGAACAGGTTCTTCACGTCGTGCGATTGCTGAAACTGATTCAGCACCGACGTCTTGGGATTCGTCCCCATGCGCGCCGTGCCGAGCTCGTGAATCGACCAACCCTCGGTGAGAATCTGCTTGTCCTCGCCGATGACTTCGATCCCGGCTGCCTCGAACATCTCTTTGCCGGCGGCCACCATGTCTGCGCACATCTTCTTTTCATTGTCGCTGAACTGATAATGAAACCGCAGCGCCGGAATCCCCCAGCGGTCCTTTTCCACCGGGTCGAGATCGACGTAGTTCTCGTAACGCGCCAGCACCTCGCCGAAGCCCCCCATGCCGATGAACGCGCCGGCGTGCTCGCGCACCGTCTGCTTGAACTGGCCACCGAACCCCGGGGTGTCCCACGCGTTTCCCGGGAAGATCCCGAATCCGGATCCACCCTCGAAGCCGTAGCCGCGGATGAATCCGTTCTGCTTGTCCTTGAGATTGCGGAAACGCGGGACATAGAAGTTCCCGGGCTTGCCGTCGTCGAGCGTCGGCTGTGTACCGACCAGTTCCTTCACGAGGCCGGTGACACCCGGACCCATGACGTGCTCGCAGAAGTTGTGGCCGACGTGCCCGCTGGAGTTGCCGATGCCGTTGGGATACTGACGGGACTTCGAGAGCAGCAGCAGCCTGGCACTCTCCAAGGTTGAAGCAGCGAGGATGACGACCTTGGCCTTCGCCTCGTACGTTTTGTTGGTCTGCGAATCGACGAACGAGACGCCGCGGGTTTTCCCGGTGTTCGGATCCACCAGCACCTCATGTGCCGTCGCATTGGTGCGCAACGTGAGGTTGCCGGTGTCCATCGCGGGATAAATGAGGCCCGTCGGCGAGTCGAACGCGGCGTGAATGTCGCAACCGCCCGGACGCCGGCTGCAGGCGCCGCGGCCGAAGCACTTGCTGCGGTACTTGTTCTTCACGCCGTCCGTCGTCACGCCCGCGCGATACGGCGTCGCCGTCCGGCCCATCGGCTGCAGCGCTTTGCGGAGCTTCGCCTCAGCCGCGGTGAGTTTGTTGGGTCGCTGGAACAGGCTGTCGGGCAGGTGTGCCAGGTTCTCTTTGTGGCCGGAGATGCCAAGCAGCAGATCGACCTTGTCGTAGTACGGGGCGACGTCGGCATAGGAAATCGGCCAGTCTTCCCCGTAGCCGTCGTGCGTCTTGCCCTTGAAGTCGTAATCCGACAAGCGGAGCGCGAGCCGGCCCCAGATGTTCGTTTTGCCGCCGAGCACGCGCGCGCGCACCCACGCGTACTTGGTGCCCGTGTAAGGGTTGTCCTTCTCGTCGACGAGAATGTTCTTGACGTAGTCCGATCCACCCCAGCCGCCCACATACGAGAAGACGTGCTTGAACGACGAGTTTTTGGCGTAGGGCGGCTGGCGGATGTTGTACTCGTTGAAGCGGATCGCGTGGTATCCAGGCGGCGCCTCGCCGCGCCGCGGGTGATCGTAGGGCCACTGCATCGACCGCAGCTCGGCATTGACGTCGATCTGCTTTCCCGCCTCGAGCAGCAGCACCTGCATCCCCTGCGACGTCAGCACGTGCGCGGCCATGCCGCCCGCAGCGCCGGAGCCCACGATCACGGCGTCATACGTCTGGGAGAGATCGACGTCCTGCTCCTGCGAGGCCCTGAAGCGGATCAGCGTCATCGGTCCTTCCTTATAGTACGCGCTCCAACAGCGCGACCAGCCCCGTGGGATTGGTGCGCTCAGGGATGTGATCGGCCTGCATGCGCTGGACCGGCCAGCCGCGCGCCGCCGCGCGATCGGCATAGCGCTGGAACGGATCGGGGTTCACCTGCGGCTCGAACGTGAGGATGTAGGTGGCCGGCAGCCTGCGCCGCGCGGGATTCACGAGCCGGAGCGTGTCCGTGAACGTCTTGCGGGACATGGGTACATCGCGCGGAATGACGGTCGTATCCTGCACCCACGACGGCACCGTGTAGTCGCCGCGCGTGAGACTCGCGATGAAATTTGCGCGCCCGGTATCCGCGCTTTGCATGGTCAGCACCGATTCGCCGGAATCGGGGAGCAACGCGTCGAGGTATATGAGCCGTTTGATCCGGTCCGGCACGCGATCGGCCACGCCCGTGATCACCATGCCGCCGTAGCTGTGGCCGAGCAGGATGACGTCGTGCATGTCGTCCCACAGAATCTTGTTGACGACGTCGTCGATGTGTGTGTACAGCCCGATGTTCGCCGACGTGAGATGGCGCCGCTCGCCGAGGCCCGTGAGCGTGACGCGCACCACGCGATAGCCGTCTTTCGTGAGCAGCGAGTCGACGGTGCGCCAATCCCACCCGCCGCCCCACGCGCCGTGCACGATCACGAACGTCGGTTTCGCTGGGCTGCTCTGAACCAGCAGCGCCGCGGCGAGCAGCAGCGGCGTCATGCTAGAACTCGAGGTTCTTCAGGTATTGGAAATTCGCCCGCGCCGCCGCCAGCTGGCCGGCGGCATCCTGCGCGCCCTCTTCCTCGACGTGCGCGGGCTTTTGCTCGAGCTGGGCTACTCCGGCGAAGAACTTCTTGAAGTCAAACATTCCTGTCCCCAATGCCGTGTCGCCGGAGCGGTCTGCTTTCGCGTCTTTGACGTGGAAGCTCCAGAACCGGTTGGGATACTTCTGCATATACTGGAACGGATCGCCGCCGCCGAGCAGCATGTTGCCGACGTCGAGCTGACAGCGCGTGACCGACGGATCGAGCCGATCGAGAAATACGTCGAGCGGCACCTGCCCCTCGACCGGCTTCTGATGATAGGGCTCGTTATGGAAGCCGAGCCAGATGCCGGACCGGCGCGCCACGGCGCCCGCGGCGTTGAAGCGATCGGCCCATTGCCGCCAGTGGTCGAGCGTCTGCTTGGTCCAGTCCTCGAAATCGGGGACGAAGCAGTACTCCTGGCCGAGCAGCTTGGCGATCTCGAGGCTTTTCTCCCAGCCGACGAAAATCGTTTCGGCCGACATGTGGCAGGACGGCGCGCGCAGCCCTTCGTTCTTGAGCGTCGCCGCCACCTGCTGCGGCGTGCGCCCGAAGTTATTGAACGACCAGAGCAGCTCGACGTCGGTGTAGCCGATCGCCCGGATCTCGGCGAGCGTGCGCTCGGGATTCTCCCGCATCGCATTGCGCACCGCGAACAGCTCGAGGCCGATGCGATCGAGCTTCTTGGGCGGCCGTGGGGAGGGAAACTTCAGGGAGGCGCCGGCAGCGACGGCGCCCAGCGTCTGGACAAAGTCGCGTCGTTTCATGAGGCGCTAATCTACGGCCGGACGGCCGGACGGCCAGACGGCCCGCGCGCTGACGGCCGGACGGCCTGACTGCCGGACGGCCGGGCGGCCGGTTGATCGACCGTTGACACCAACGTGTCAGGTTTCCCGCGTGAACTCATACGAACGGCTTGAGGCGTGGCACGAAGCTCATCGGCTCGTTCTGCTCATTTACCGAAAGACTCGCTCCTTTCCGCCGGAGGAGCGCTACGGTCTCACGTCTCAGCTGCGTCGCGCCGCGTTTTCCGTTGCGGCGAATATCGTTGAGGGATGCGCAAAAAGAGGCCCGCGCGAGTTTCGTCGCTTTCTCGATATTGCGGTGGGATCAGTCGCAGAGCTCACGTACACACTGCGGCTGGTGCGCGACCTCGAGTTGATTTCGGAGGAAGAACTTGCTGAACTCGAGACGCAGCGAAATCGCGTGGGTCGCCTTACCTGGGGTCTGTATTCGTCACTGAGTCGTGCCACTCGTTCCAAGTAGTACGCAGCCGTCTGGCCGTCCGGCCGCCCGGCCGTCTGGCCGTCTGGCCGTCAATTCAGCGGGCGATAGTTCACATCGAGGACCCTGAGTCTCCGCTGGTGCACCGACAGACGGCCCCTGAAGTCCGCGAAATTCCTCAACTCGCGCGGCGTCCAGGCCACCTCGGCCAGCGCGAGCAGCCGCGGAAACACCATGTACTCGACATTCTTCGGATTGCGCTGGTACTCGGTCCAGATCTGGCCCTGGGTGCCGAGGATGTGCGCGGCCTGCTCGGCCGTGAGCGCCGCGGGAACCGGCTCGAACGCGTACACGGTATCGAGCGGCAGAAAGCCGCCGATCGCCATCGGCTCCGTGCCCCGGTCCTGTGCCTGGTAGTAGTCGAAGTAGGTGTGCGACGTCGGCGTCATCACGACGTCATGCCCCGCGAGCGCCGCCGCAATCCCGCCCTCCATCCCGCGCCACGACATCACCGTCGCGTTGGGCGCCAGACCGCCTTCGAGAATCTCGTCCCAGCCGATGAGCGAGCGGCCGCGCGCGGTGAGAAATGCATCCATCTGGTGGATGAACCAGCTCTGCATCTCGTGCTCGTCTTTCAGGCCACGCTCGCGAATCAGCGCCTGCACGCGCGGGCTCGCCTGCCACTGGTCTTTGACTGCTTCGTCGCCGCCGATGTGGACGTACTTGCCGGGAAACAGCGCGATCACCTCGGTGAGCACGTCCTGGAGAAAGCGGACCGTCGATTCTTCAGGATTGAAGATGTTGGGATTCACGCCGAAGCGGCGCAGCACTTCCATCTGCTGTCCCGTGTTCCCCAGCTCGGGATACGCCGCGATCGCCGCCTGCGCATGCCCGGGCATTTCGATTTCCGGAACGACCGTGATGAACCGCGCCTTGGCATACGCCACGACTTCGCGCACGTCGTCCTGGGTGTAGAACCCGCCGTGCGGCACGTTGTCGTAGACCCATTGCAGGGTGTCGGCATACTGGTTCTGGACGCCGACCAGCGTGTTGCGGCGCCACGCGCCCACAGATGTGAGACGCGGATACTTCTTGATCTCGATGCGCCATCCCTGGTCGTCGGTGAGATGCCAGTGGAAGCGGTTGAGCTTATGCAGCGCGAGCAGATCGATGTACTTCCTGACGAACTCTTTGGGCATGAACGAGCGCGACACGTCGAGGTGCGCGCCGCGCCATGGGAAGCGCGGCATGTCTTCGATCTCGACGCCCGGCACGGTCCACGACATGCTGTCGACCCGCGCCGCACGGAAGATGTCGGCCGGGAACAGCTGCCGCAGGGTCTGCACCGCGTAGAAGGCGCCCGCGGGACGGTAGGCGCGAATCGTGATGCGGGTGCGCGTCACGGTGAGCCGGTACCCTTCGTCGCCGAGTCGCGCGAGGGCGGGATCGAGGCGCAACGAGATGACCTGACCACCCGTGCCCGCCGAGCCGACCACCGCCAGGCGGTACCCCGTGGCCGGCTGCAGCCAATCGGCAAGCTGGATCCCGATGTCATAGGTGGAGCGGTCGGCGACGATCGCGGTTCCGGGTGTCAGCTCGAACGACGCCGCGGTGCGGGTCAGCCGCACCGGCTTTGGAATGACCGACAGGGCGGTATCCTGCACGCCCGCGAGCAGGGCAACGACGGCAAGGACGTGGATCATGTCTGCTACCGGCCGTCCGGCCGTCCGGCCGGCCGTCCGCCCGTCCGGCCGTCCCCCACCAGCGCGGCATACACGCGTTTCTGGAATTCGCCGTCCACCGCCCAGAACTCCATCACCGGCATGTACTGCGTCCACACCATGCCGATGAGATCGGCCTTCGGATCGACCCAGAAGAACGTCGTGCCGTAACCGGCCCAGCGGAACGTGCCCGCCGATCCGGGAACGCTCGGATCGGAATCCATCCGGACGGCGCCGCCATAGCCGAATCCGTTGCGGCCGATCGCCCACCCGTCGCCGAGGTGGAGCGGCACCCAGGAATCGGGGACGTGGTTCTGCAACATGAGCGCGACCGTTTCGCGCTTCAGCACGCGCTTGCCATCGAGCTCGCCGCCGTTCAACAGCATCTGGGCAAAACGGAGGTAGTCGTCCGGCGTCGAGAGCAGCCCGCCGCCGCCCGACAGCAACTCACCCGGCGTCGTGTAGTCGGGCGTGAGCAGCGGCGTCTGCGCGTGCAGTTTGCCGTCCGGCCCGCGCGCGTAGATCGGAATCACGCGCGCGAGCATCGCGGGCGTCGCGCGAAATCCGGTCAGCGTCATTTTCAGCGGCGTGAACAGCGAACTGTCGAGGAAGCGGTCCAGCGTCTGGCCCGAGACGACTTCGATGACCCGTCCCAGCACGTCGATCGAAAAACCGTAGTTCCATTTCTCGCCCGGCGAAAACACCAACGGCAGGCGCGCGAGGCTGTCCGCGAGCTTGGTGGTGGTCCATCCCGGCCCGAAGAACCCGGCGCCCCGGTACATCGAGTCGACGGGGGTGGAGTCGAACAGTCCGTACGTCAGTCCCGAGGTGTGCGTCAGCAGGTCGGCGACGGTGATCGCGCGCGCCGGGGCACGCAGCTGGGGCTGCGCCGCGCTCCCGCCCGCGAAGACTTTCACGTTTGCGAACGACGGGATGTACTTCGAGACCGGATCGTCGAGCCGCAGCCTCCCACGCTCGATGAGTTGCATCGCGCCCGCGGTCGTGATCGGCTTCGTCATCGAGAAGATCCGGAACACGGCGCTCTCCTGCGGCCCCGGCATCGTCGGCGAGCCGATGGAATTGACGTACACCGTCCTGCCGTGGCGCGCGATGATCGCGAGCATCCCGGGCAGTTTGCCCGACTCCACATAGGTCCGCAGCGCGGGCGCGATCCGTTCGAGCGAGTCCGGTGAGAGCCCGGCGTCTCCCGGACGCGCGTGCGGCAATCCCTGCCCTGGCGCCGACGTTCCCGTGAGCGTGGACAGCACGAGCAGCACGACCGTCGATCTCATTTCGCCCTCCAGCGTTCGGGCCGTCCGGCCGTCCGGCCGTCCGGCCGTCAGGCCGTCCTTCTGTAGACCCGCACGTAGTCGATCAGCATGGTGGCTGGGAAAATCGAATCGGATGGTGGATGGCCGTCGAAATTCCCGCCGACTGCCTGGTTGAGCACGACGAAGAACGCCTGGTCGAACACCCACGCGCCGTACGGCTGGACGCTCGCGCGCGCGACCGTGTAATGCAGCTGGGTGTCGATGTAGTAACGGATCGATTGCGCGTCCCACTCGACGGCGTACAGATGGAACTCGGTGGCGGTGTTGGCCTGGGTATGCGCAAACGGCGTATTCCCGGAATATCCGGGCCCGTGCACCGCCGAGCTCGTGAGGGTGGGCTGGCTGCCCTTGTTCTCCAGGATGTCGAGCTCGCCGCACGCCGGCCATCCGACCCGGCCGATATTCTCGCCCAGCATCCAGAACGCCGGCCACAATCCCTGGCCCGCCGCGAGCTTGATGCGTGCCTCGACGCGGCCGGGCAGGATCGAGACCTTGTCGCGCGTCGTGATTTTCCCCGAGGTGTACAGACAACGGCCGTAGTAGCACGAGAGGGTGGTGTCGGTGTTGACCCGGGCCACGATCGCGAGGTAGCCGTCGCCGGTCTGCGCGATGTTTTCGCGCGACGTGCGGTAGTACTCCCTCTCGTTGTTGCCCCAGCCGCAGTTGCCCGACGAGCAGCCATCCGCGGTGTCGTAGCGCCAGGATGCCGTGTGGACGCCGCCGCCGGCCGTGTCGGAGAACTCATCGGCCCAGACCAACGTCCACGGATTTGCGGGCGGGGGGGGCGGGGGCGGGGGCGGAGGAGAAGCGGGAGGGGACGAAACGGGCTGACCGCCGGAGGCGCAGCCGAGTGCCGCGCCTAGGAACAGTGCGCTGAGGCTCTGCCCGGCGGAGAATCGCATCGCCTTACAAATGTGCAACCCGCCGCCACTGTTCGGCAATCAACGCGTGACCGGCGGGCGTCGGGTGGACACCATCCGCCGCCCAGTACTCGGGAGGGCTCGACCGGGTCTTGCGATCAAAGATGGTTTGGAGGGGAACAAACGTCGCGTTCGCGTGCGCCGCGACACGGGCAGCGGCCGCGCGCCGCTGATCGAACTCGGGGAACCAGCGCGCCGTCACGGCGCCGCAGCGCAGGACGAACGGCTCGAGCACGATCAGGTAGGTCTTCGGCAGCGCGATCCGCGTTTCCTCCAGCAGCGCCGCGTACTGGTCCTCATAATCCTGAACGGTGCCGGTGTAACCGTGATCGAGCTTGTGCCAAAAATCGTTCACGCCGATCAGGATGCTCAGCACATCGGGTTGCAGATCGATGGTATCGGCGCGCCAGCGCTGCTCGAGGTCCGGGACCTTGTTCCCGCTGATCCCGCGGTTGAAGAACTTGAGCGCGCGGTCGGGACGGGCGGCGAGCGAGGCCGCGGCCGCGAACAACGCATAGCCCGTGCCCAGCGCTCCGCTCGAGTTCGCGTCCTTGGCGTTGCGATCGCGACCGCAGTCGGTGATCGAATCGCCCTGGAACAGCACGACGGTGGGCTTTGCGGTCTTGGGTGCCTGCCAGGTTACGGTTCCCGCCAGCGCAGCCGTGGTCGCGACGAATTCGCGTCGGTTCATGTGAGCACCACCCTCTCTTCAAATGGCCAGGTCCTGCCCTTCCACGACCAGATGCCGAAACACACGATCCCCACCAGCAGCGCGCCCAACCCGAACGCAATCACCTTCACCGGCGTCGTCGCGAAAATGAAAATCCAGCCCAGCAGCGCGATGAGGCTCGGCAGCGGATACAGCCACATCCGATAGGGCCTCGGCATGTCGGGCGCGTGCCGGCGGAGCAGCGTTACCGCGCCGATCTGGCCGATGAACTGCACGAGAATGCGCGTCGTGAGCAGCGCGTCGATCACCATCCCGAGGGAAGCGAATCCGGCCAGGATCGACAGCACGCCGAGCACCAGGAGCGAAACATAGGGGAAGCCCTTCGTCGAATGCAGGCGCGCGAACACCTTGAAGAAGTAGCCGTCCTTCGCCGCGGCGTACGGCACGCGCGAGTACCCGAGCAGCAGCGCGAATACCGACCCGAAGGCGGTCCAGAGGATCATCGCCGTGATGATCGTGGCGACGCCGGAGCCGTAGATCCGCTCCATGAAGATCGAGACGACGAAGTCCGCTTGCGGGTGTGCGTCGTTCGGAACGAACTCCCGCCACGGGACGACGCCGATGATCGAGAAATTGATCGCCACATAGATCAGCGCCACGACAATCGTGCTGATGAGAATCGACCGGGGAATCACTCGACCCGGATTCTCCACCTCGTCACCGATGTAGCAGACGTCGTAATAGCCGAGGTAGTCGTAGGCGCCCACCCGCGACGCGGCGCCGAGGCCCATCACGAAGCCGATCGAGAAGTTGAAGGCACCGGGCGGGAAGTCGAAGGCGATCGTGGGGTCGAAGTGCATCGCGCCCGTCGCGATGACCGCGATGACGGTGACGATCGTCCCGATCCAGAGCGTCACGGTGATCGTCGCGATCGATTTGATGCGGCGGTAGAGCAGCGCGAGGTTCACCAGGCCGATGACCGTGATCACGAGCATCCGCTGCGGCCCCGTGATTCCCTTCCAGATGTAGCCCAGATAGTGCGCGAATCCAATGTAGCCGGACGCAATCTCGAGGGGTCCGCTCAGCACGAACTGCCACACGAACAGGAACCCCATCAGCCGGCCGACCTTCTCCGGGCCATAGCCCTGGCGCAGGTAGCCGAACGAGCCGCCCGATCCCGGCAACGCGGCGCCGAGCTCGCTCCAGACCGTGCTGTCGCACAAGACGGTGATCAACGCGACGACCCACCCGAGCATCGCCTGCGGGCCGCCCAGCGCCGACATGAGCAGGGGGATCGTGATGAACGGTCCGATCCCGATCATGTTCGACATGTTGAGCGCCGTGGCGTTCAGCAGGCTGAACCGGCGTTCCATCCGCTAGTGTTTTGCCCAGATCATGAAGGAGGCCTTCAGCACGAGCGAC
Organism: Gemmatimonadota bacterium; assembly: GCA_050264615.1. Classification (GTDB taxonomy): domain Bacteria; phylum Gemmatimonadota; class Gemmatimonadetes; order Gemmatimonadales; family GWC2-71-9; genus 20CM-2-65-7. The sequence continues at coordinate 9,041 of JBLNGI010000036.1, read as the reverse complement.
CACTCCCAGTCCTGCCACGGCTGTGTAGACCCGACCGCGACGATCGCGGTCCGTGGCAGCGGAAGCGGCACGACGGCGGTGCTGATGAGGATGGGATACGGGTGGTAATCGTTGAATTCGAGCCACAGCAGTCCCGCCCCCGCATCGAGCGCGAGCTGGGGCGCATCGATCAAGGACCGCTCGGCTTCGGTGATGACCGTCGGCTTACTGCTCTCGTCGTTCCACGACAGCGTCAGCTCCGCGCGGGTCTTGTAGAGTGGCGGGCTGTCGAGATGGATGTTGTAAGTGGGCTCGCCGGGCCGGTCGCTCAACAAGACGCCCGCTCCCACCGAGAGGCGTTGCGCCGCGGCGGGCGTGGCAACCAGGAGGACGACGCTGAAGACCGCAAGGCGGCGGGCGGTGCGGTGCACGCCCCAATGTACCCGTTCTCGGCGCGCTGTCGACCTGTTACAGAAGCCGCGACACGGCGAGCGTGAACGCACCCGCCGCGCCGCTCGTTCCGACGCTGCTGTCGGCCGCGGTGCTCACACCCGGGATCGTCCAGGTGATCCGCAGTTTCGCGGTCTGCCCGCCGCCGGTCGCGACGAGCCAGGCCGTTGCTCGAATGGACGATCCCACCGGCACGCTGACGGCGACCGCCCACGGCAGTGCGGGAGCGGTGACCTTGATGAGCTGTCCTTGCGCGTCCTGGTACAGCAGCGAATCACATCGCAGCCCCGACCCTTCGGGAGTTTTCGTGAGGTGGTAGGCGACGGTGTAGGTCGGGTGGGACGGCGTGATGGTGCACGCCAGGCCGAGGACGAGCGCGCCGCACATGACGTAGGGTTTCACGCGAGCTCAGGTCTCCGGTGTGTGGCGGAGCAAACGCAGTTCCAGATGACGCCGGACATCGGGCCACTCCGCCGCGAGAATGCTGTACATCACCGTGTCGCGGACCGTGCCGTCGCGGCGAGCCGCGTGATGGCGCAGCACGCCGTCCTTCTTGGCGCCGAGGCCTTCGATCGCCCGCTGCGAGCGGAAATTGAAATTGTCGGTGCGCAGCCCGACGCACGCGCACCCGACCGTATCGAAGGCATGGGTCAGCAGCAGCAGCTTGCAGGTCGTGTTCACGTTGCTGCGCCAGCGGCTTTGCGCGTACCAGGTGTAGCCGATTTCCACGCGGTCGACCGCCGGGATGATGTCGTGGTAGCGCGTGGATCCGATTACGACTCCGCTCGCCGCGTCCCGGACGATCCACGGCAGCATGTGACCATCGCGCTGACCCTTGAGGGCGTCGCCGACGTAGTCGCGCATCTTCTCCGGCACGGGAACGGCGGTGTACCACAGCTCCCACAGCCGCCCGTCGCCGGCGGCGCCGGCAAGGTCAGCGGCATGTTCTTCGCGCAGCGGCTCGAGCCGGATGCCGCGCCCATCGAGCGTCACCGGTTCGACGTGAATCACGGAGCCAGGTGCCCTCTCATTCTCCCAGAACCTTGATGATGACCCGTTTCTTTCTCTGGCCGTCCCACTCTCCATAAAACACCCGCTGCCACGGCCCAAAGTCCAGCCTGCCGTCGGTGATCGGCACGATGACCTCGTGGCCGATCGTGAGACTGCGCAGGTGCGCGGCGGCATTGTCTTCGCCGGTTTCGTTGTGCCGGTACCGCCTGGGATCCCACGGCGCGATCGTGCCCTCGAGCCACTTGAGAATGTCGTCCCACAGTCCCGATTCGTGATCGTTGACGAACACCGAAGCGGAGATATGCATGGCGCTGACCAGAACGAAGCCTTCACGCACCTCGCTGGCGTTCACCTCCTTCACAACCGCTTCGGTGATATCGATGATTTCGTGCCGTTGCTTCGTGTTGAACCACAAATAATGAGTATGGCTCTTCATCCATCCTCCCCGTGATCGTGCGGCGTGACTGCGTGCGGCGCAGCAAGGCAAGTTCCCAGTCCAGAAGCCGTCATCGCAACGCCGTACGCCCCACGCCGCACGTCTTTCACTGTGTCGATTTGTCACAGGCGACCCAATTCCCTAGATTCGGCCGCATGGCTTTGCCATTCCGGCGGCGAATCTTCCTGATCCTCGTCGTCATGACCGCGGTGCCAACGGTCCTGGCGGTCGCGGGGTGGGTGCTTTCGGTCCGGCGGCTGCTGCCCGCGGCCGGCGCGCGCGCCTCGACGGAACGGGTCGCCGCCACCGCGCGTGCGCTGCTCGAAGGCGTGGACACGCTGCACCTCAGCGTGCCCGAGCGTGCCCGGCTCCGTCAGCATCTCGCCGAGGTCTCCGCCTCGGTCAGCCTCGCCCGACGGGCCGAAACGTTCCTGCGGTACTACACGGCTGGATTTGGCGTCGTCATTCTCCTGCTCGGCGCGGCGGTGTTGTATGCCGCGGTCAATCTCGCCGGCCATCTCTCGCGCCAGCTGTCGCGACCGATCGATGAGCTGGTCGGTTGGACGCAGCTCATCCGCCACAACGAGGCGCTCCCGGGAGGCTCGCCCACCCGGGGTGCTCCGGAATTCGAGGCGCTGCGTCAGGCGTTGCGCGAGCTGGCGGCGGCGCTCGCCACGGCCCGCGAGCGCGAGCTCGAGGCCGAACGGCTGCGCGCCTTCCGGGAAGTGGCGCGGCGTGTCGCGCACGAGATCAAGAATCCGCTCACGTCGATGAGAATTGCGGTGGACACCCTCGGACGGCCGGACGGCCTGACGGCCGGACGGTCGGAGATGGCGATTCAGGTGTTGGCGGCGGAGACGGATCGGCTCGAGCGGCTCGCGAGGGAATTCGCCGAGTTCGGCCGGCTGCCCGAGGGGCCGCAGAGCGAAGTCGATCTCGTCGAGTTGCTCGAGGAGTTGGGACGCACCAGCGTCCCCGACGGCGTGAGCGTCACGGTCCGAGCGAACGGCGGACCGCGCATGCTGCTGGGGCACTACGAGCCGCTGCGGCGCGCGTTCTCGAACCTCTATCGCAACGCATCCGAAGCCATGAAGGGCCACGGCGTGATCGACGTGACCGTCACCGGCGCTGCCGCCGGACTCGCCATCACCATCGCCGATCACGGGCCCGGGATTCCCGCCGAGTACCGCCAGCGCGTGTTCGAGCCGTACTTCACGACCAAGGACGACGGCACGGGCCTCGGGCTCGCCCTCGTGCGCGTGACACTCGAAGCGCACCGCGGCACGATCAGTGTCAGCGAGACGCCGGGCGGCGGCGCGACGTTTTCAATTGTCTTTCCCCAGCCCCCCCCAACCTCTCACCCCCGGTCCCGCCCGTGAGCCCTCGCGTGCTCCTGGTCGACGACGAATCCAACATCCGGCGGATGGTGGGCGCGTTGCTGCAGTCGGACGGGTACGAAACCGTCGAGGCGCCGGACGGCAACGTGGCGCTCACGCGGCTCGTCGAAGATGCCCCCGACATCGTCCTGCTCGACCTGATGATGCCGCCCGGTCCGGATGGGCTCGCGACGCTCGAGCAGATCCGCCGGCGGGCGCCGCACGTGCCGGTCGTCATGATGAGCGGCAAGGCCAACCTGGCCGACGCCGTCCGCGCCACCAAGCTCGGCGCATTCCAATTCCTCGAGAAGCCGCTCACGCCGGAGGGCGTGCTCGTCGCGCTGCGCAGCGCGCTCGAGCTGAGCCGCACGCTCGCGGAGAACAAGCGCCTGCACGAGCAGCTCGGTCACGCCGATCCGCTGGTCGGCTCGAGCGTCGCGATGGAGGAGCTGCGCGCGCTGATCGCCCGCGTCGCGCCGACCGAATCGCGCGTCCTGATCACGGGGGAATCGGGCACGGGCAAGGAGCTCGTGGCCTCCGCGATTCACCGCCAGAGCGCGCGCGGCACCAAGCCGTTCGTCACGGTGAACAGCGCCGCGCTGCCGCGCGATCTGGTGGAATCGGAGATGTTCGGTCACGAGCGCGGCGCGTTCACCGGCGCGACCGAGCGGCGTCAGGGCCGGTTCGAGCTCGCGGACGGCGGCACGCTGTTCCTGGATGAAGTCGGCGACCTGGGGCCGGAGGCGCAGGCCAAATTGCTGCGCGTCCTCGAGAGCGGCGTGGTGGAGCGCGTGGGCGGGGAGCGGCCGTTCACGGTGAACGTGCGCGTCATCGCGGCCACGAACAAGGATCTGCGGCACGCGGTGCGCCAGAGCCAGTTTCGGGAAGATCTCCTGTTCCGGCTGAACGTGCTGCCGATCCACATCCCGCCGCTGCGCGAGCGGCCCGAAGATGTCGCGCCGCTCGTGAAGCATTTCGCCGCCCGGTGCGCGGCCCGGCTCGGCCGGCCGGTGAAGTTCGACGCCGGCGCCGTGCCCCTGCTGGCGGCGTATACCTGGCCGGGCAACGTGCGCGAGCTGGCCAACATCGTCGAGCGGATGGCGATTCTCGCGGCGGCGGAGCTGATCACCGCGGCGGACGTGGCGCGGGTGCTGCCGCAGGATGGCACCGCCCCGCGCATCGTCACGCCCCTCCCCACCCCCGAGACCGGCGCCGACACGCCGTGGCGCGACATCGCCCTCAGTGACACGCTCGATCAGTACGAGCGCGAGCTGATCGCCAGGGCGCTCTCGGCGTCGCGCGGCAACGTCGCGGAAGCGGCACGCCGGCTCGACACCGACCGCGCCAATCTGTATCGCCGCATGCGCCGCCTGGGCATCGAGCCTCCAACGAAAGCTGATCTATGATCGCTTTGCTACTGGCACTGGTCGTGCAAGACACGACCATCGTCATCCATCCCGACAGCGCCGCCCTCGAGGCCCGCGCCCTGCCGCGGGTCGTTTCCGAGGAAGTCATCCGCTTTTACAACGACCCGGCGACGACCCGCCTGGTCGGTCGCACACGCCTGCCGAATGGCAATGAGTGGCGCGGCAACGTCGCGGTGCGGAGCGGGCCGGTGTTTGTGGGGGGCCGCGTGCAGGGCACCCTGGTCGTGATCAACGGCGATCTGCGGTTCGACGCGGGCGGCGAGGTCACCGGCGACGTCATCGTCGTGGGAGGCATCGCGGATTCGACGCATGGGCGGATCGGCGGTGCGCTGCGCCAATACCGCGAGCCGCTGCTGTACCGGCTGCACAACGAGGGCGACCAGCTCGAGTACGCGCCCAATCTGCGGCGGCGCCTCCCCGTGCTGGGCGCCAAGGTGTCGTGGGGCACCGAAGCGTCGCGCTCCTCGCTGACGATTGCGACGGGGGGCACGTTCAACCGCGTCGAGGGCCTGCCCATCGTGTTCGGCCCGCTGTTCGACTGGAAGCTGCAGCGCAACGTCCGCCTGCGCATCGACGCGCTCGGCGTGTTCCGTTCCGCGGGCGACCTCTCGGCCAATCGCAGCGACCTGGGCTACATGTTTCGCGGCGAGTTGCGCTCGGGCGACGTGCGTCCGGTCGGTGTCGCGCTGCGTGCCTTCGACGTCGTGTCGCCGGTGGAGGACTGGGGACTCCACAGCAACGAGGTCGGGTGGAGCTCGTTCCTGTTCGCGCGCGACTACCGCGACTACTACCTGAACAAGGGCTGGGGGGGCCGCGTATTCGTCCAGCCCGAGCGGCCGCTCACGCTCGCGCTCGAAGCGCGGCGCGAATGGCATACCAGTGTCGGCGTGCAGGATCCGTGGACCGTATTCCGCAACTCCGATTTGTGGCGGCCGAACCCGCCGATCGACGAAGGCCACTTCACCACGATCGGGGCAAACGCCACGATCGACACGCGCAACGACCTGGACGATCCGTCCGCGGGCTGGCTGGCGCGGTTCACGTTCGAGAATTCGCGCAGCTCCGACGTGGTGCCGCATCCCGGGGTCCCCACGAGCGTCCGCGACTCGATTCCCACCGACGGCTCCTACGAGTTCAATCGGATGTGGCTCGACGTGCGGCACTACGCGCGCATCAGCCCGTCGGGCCGCATTCATCTGCGCATGGTGGGTGGCGGCTGGATGGGCGGCGATCCGTTGCCCCTGCAGCGCCGGCTCTCGCTCGGCGGCCCCGAGCCGATGCCGGGCGAGCCGTTCCGCGCGGCGGCGTGCAACGAGAGCATCATCGACCCGGCGTTTACCGACTCGAAGCTCGCCGCGTGCGATCGCGTGCTCGCGTTCCAGGCCGAGTACCGCGGCCATGTGAAACTGAACTGGAGCTACAATCCCTCGAGCGGCCGGGATGAGCCGGACCGCGATGAAGGAACGCCCTTCTGGCTGGAAGGCCTCGACCTGGTCGTGTTTACGAACACCGGTCAGTCGTGGCTGGTCGGCAACAATCCGGGTCAGGTGGCCGCGGGCAAGATCCCCGCGCTCTCGAGCTGGCTCGTCGACGTGGGGTTGGGTGTGGATTGGAGTGGCTTCGGGGTCTACATAGCCAAGGCGGTTACCACCGGCGAACGACTGCGGTTCACAGTCAGGCTCGACCACCGGTTCTAGAGTGCGTCCCCTGCTCTGGGGCGCGGTGGTCGGCCTGCTGCTCGCCAGCACGGCTGCCGCGCAATCGCCCACCTTGACGGTCACGTTGCAAAGCAACGTGCCGCGCGTGCGCAGCACGGGCCTGTTGGCCGACGGAAAATTCGTGGGACTGATGCGCTCCGGCTTTCCGCTGCGGTTGCACTACCGGCTCGAGCTGTGGAGGGTCCGCTCCAGCTGGTTCGACCAATTCGTGCGGGAAGTCGCCTGGGACGCCGTGGCGCGCAACGATCCCCTCGCGGACGATTTCGTGCTGATTCGCCAGGGCGGGGCGATCAGCCGGTACACGACTCCGGAGGAGCTCGCGGCCGCGCTCGACATCCCATACGTGGTGACGCTTCGCCCGGCCGGCGGCGGCGGTCGATACTATTTCATCGCGCGGCTGGAGGTCACGACGCTCAACGACACCGACCTCCAGGAATTGTCACGCTGGTTGTCGGGCGACGTGGGGCCGGCGGTATCGGGCGGGGAAAACTTCGGAGATGCGTTGGCGCGAGGTGCGCAGCGCGTGCTGGTCCGGCTCGCGGGCCTGCCGCGACAGCAGCTCGAGGCCCGCAGTACTACGATCCGAATTGACGGTCGATAGCGGTCCGAATCTCTTCCAGCGGTCTGCCCTGCTGCGCCATCCCGTGCGCCACCATCGCCTCACCCATGCAGATATCGCAGTAGGCACCATGCTCGCTCTCGAAGCAGGTGAGCAGCGACCGGTGACCGGAGTGCTTGGAGCAATCGCAGTGGCAGTACACGCCGTCCAGCGTCGCGGCGGCCTCGCGCGCGGCGGCGTACGCCTCCACGGCCCCGGGCGTGCGCGGGACGAAGCTGACCGGCAGTACCTTCACCGCGGTGACGCCCGGCCGCGGGTCGGGATGCGCCGAGACTCCCTGCCCCTGACCCCCCACCCCACTCGCGCCGGGCCGCTGGAGCATCACGATACCGACCAGCGCGACCGCCGCCGCGCCGGCGATCAACCAGGGTGCGCGAGCCATTAGAGCGCTTCGAGGGTGGCCAGGACGTCGGCGCCGTAGAAGAGCCGGATGTACTTCGCCTGCGTGCGCGTGAGGCGGCGCACCGCCCACGACAGGTGTACGAAGTGCGGCTCGTGCGGCGCGCGCAGCGGATGCATTCCCACTTCCTCGGGAAGCAGGTTGCCCTTGCGCGTGTTGCAGCTCGAGCAAGCCGTCAGCACGTTCGTCCAGGCGTTGGTTCCACCGCGCGACAAGGGCACGAGGTGATCCCGGGTCAGGCACTCGCGCTGCCGCAGCTCCTGCTGCGAGCGGCCGCAGAACTGGCAGCGGTAATTGTCGCGCGCAAACAGGAATGTGTTGGTGACTTGGCGGCGGAAGCGGCGCGGAACGTGAACGAAGCGGACCAGGCGAATGACGGCGGGACGAGGCACCGCCAGTCGCTCGCTATGGACAGGCGTACCCTCCGCCTCAACGACCTCAGCCTTGCCGTCTATGACCAGCCGCAGCGCCCGGCGCACGGGCACCATGGTCAGCGGCTCGAAGGAGGCATTGAGAGCAAGGCAGCGCATGCGATATGCTAATACCGACTGGCAACTTGCGGCAAGTAAGCGGTTTACGCGTTCGCTGCGGGCTGGAACAGGCGGCGTAACTCCTCAATTTGCGACTCTACGGACGCCCGAGACGCACCTCCAGGCGTGGCACGGCTTTCGACGCTTTGCTCCCAGCTGCCCAACCGGGCCAGGGCCGGGCCGAGCGCCGGATGAATGTCGGTGGCGATTTGCGGGGGCACCTTGTCCAGCGTCACCCCGGCCTGCTCCGCAGCGCGAACCAGTCGTCCGACCAGTCCGTGACTCTCGCGGAACGGGACGCCAGCCTCCACGAGCAGATCGGCGAGATCCGTCGCGCGCATCGCGGGATCGAGCGCCGCCGCCATGCGCTCCGCGTTCACCGTCAGCGTGTCGATCGCGCCCGTGACCGCGGGAAGCACGGTCGCGAGCGTGTCACACGCGTCGAACAGCAGCGCTTTGTCCTCCTGGAGATCCTTCTGATAGCCCGCCGGAATGCCTTTGAGCGTCGTCAACAAGGCGACCAGATCGCCCAGCATCCGGCCCGATTTGCCGCGGGCCAGCTCGAACACGTCGGGGTTGCGCTTTTGCGGCATGAGACTGGAACCGGTACTGAAGGCGTCTGAAAGCGTGATAAACGCGTACTCACCGCTCGCGTACGTGATCAGCTCGGCGCCGAGCCGGGAGAGATGGGTGCCCGTCATCGCGACGGCATACAGCACGTCCGCAACGAAGTCGCGATCACCGGTCGCATCGAGCGCATTGGGCGACACCGCGCGGAAGCCGAGCGCTTCCTTCAGCAGCACGCGATCCACCGGGAAGCCGCTCCCCGCGAGCGCGCCCGAGCCGAGCGGCAGCTCCGCCGTGCGGCGGCGCGCGTCGGCGAGCCGCTGGCGATCGCGCACGAGCGGCCACGCGTGGGCCAGCAGCACGTATGCCCAGCGGACCGGCTGCGCGCGCTGCCCATGCGTGTAGCCGGGCAGGATCGCGTCGAGTCCGTGTTTCGCCTTCGCGACGAGCGTGCGGCCGAGCGCCGCGACCGCGGCGTCGAGCTCCTCGATGGCGGTGATGGTCCAGAGCCGCAGGTCGGTCGCGACT
>JBLNGI010000035.1:0-9256 GCA_050264615.1 Gemmatimonadota bacterium | reverse complement strand
GAGCTGCGGCGCCGCAAGAGTTCCCCCTCTCCCGCAGGGAGAGGGGGTCAGGGGGTGAGGACGGACGTCGCGAGCGAGGTCTCCCTTCGCGGTCTCACCGTCGAAGAAGCCGAGCCGTTGCTGCAGCGCGCGATCGACGACGCGATTCTCGCTGATCTCCCCTATCTGCGCATCATCCACGGCAAGGGCACCGGCGCGTTGCGCGACTTCGTGCAAGCCACGCTGAAACGGGACCCACGTGTCAAGCGCTTTGCGCTGGCTCCGGCCAATCAGGGCGGCCACGGTGTCACGGTTGCGGAGTTTGCATGACGTCACCGTCCAACTGTCCAACCGTCCGACAGTCCAACCGATGATCCCCGACGACGTCATCGAGCAAGTCCGCGAGGCGGCGGACCTCGTGGGGATCATCGGCGAGCACGTCGAATTGAAGCGGACCGGCGCGGACTATCGCGGCCCGTGCCCGTTTCACGGCGGCACGCATCGCAACTTCGCGGTCATTCCCAAGAAGGGGATGTTCTACTGCTTCGTCTGCCACGAGGCGGGTGACGTCTACACGTTCTTCATGAAGAAGCTCGGCATGGATTATCCGACCGCGGTGCGCGAAGTCGCGCGGCGGGTCGGCATCACCATCCCCGAGCGCGGCGGCCCGACGGGGGGGGGCCCCGACCCGCGCGAGCCGCTGTTTGCGGCGGTCGCCACCGCCGCCGACTGGTTCGCGCGCCAGCTGCGCGAGAGTCCGGAAGCCGAGATCGCCCGCAAGTACCTCGAATCCCGGCATGTCACCATGGAGCAGGCGGCAGTGCAGGGACTCGGGTTTGGGCCCAGGGGCTCGGGGTTCCTTGACGCGATGAAAGGGTTGGGGCTGCGGGAAGAAGTGTTGCTCGAAGCCGGGCTGATCGTTAAACGAGAAGAATCGTCCCCCTCTCCCGAAGGGAGAGGGGGTCAGGGGGTGAGGCCGCGCTTCCGCGGCCGGCTGCTGTTCCCGATTCATGACCTCCGCTCGAGGGTCGTGGCCTTCAGTGGGCGGATTCTGGGTGAGGGAGAGCCGAAGTATTTGAACTCGCCCGAGACGCCGATTTTCCATAAGGGCCAGCTGCTCTACAACCTGCACGTCGCCAAGCACGGCATGCGCAAGGTCGAGCGCGCGATACTGGTCGAAGGCCAGTTCGACGTGCTGCGCACCTCGCTCGCCGGCTTTGAGGAAGTGGTCGCGCCGCTCGGCACCGGACTCACCGACGATCAGGCCGAGCTGCTGCGGCGCCACACCGGGCAAGTGATCCTGCTGTACGACTCCGATGAGCCGGGCCTGCGGGCCACGTTCCGTGCCGGCGACGTGTTGTTGCGGCACAAGCTGCGCGTCAACGTCGCCACCCTGCCCGAGGGGGAGGATCCCGACACCCTGGTGCAGAAGCAGGGCGCGGCCGCGCTCGAGCAGGCGCTGAAGGACTCGGTCGATGTGCTCGAGCGGAAGATTCAGATCCTCGAGCGCAAAGGATTCTTCGGATCGCTCCCGGGGAGGAGAAGGGCGCTGGATCGGTTGTTGCCCACGATACGAGCGGCGGCTGATCCCATCACACGCGAGCTGTACATCTCTCGCGTGGCCGAAGTGGCGGGTGTCCGGAAGGACGTGTTGCAGCGGGAAGTGGATCCCAAGGAAACGCCTACCGCCCCCTACCGCCCGTTACCGCCCGCGACCGCCCTTCCATCCAACGCCGAGAAGACTCTCGTGCAGCTCATGCTGATGGGCGATCCGTGGAAGTCCCGGGTGATCGAGGCCATCGATGCCGAAGACTTCGAGTTCCCGGTCTATCGGACGCTCTTCGAGGCGCTCGCGGACGATGCACCCGAGCGGCTCGATGAAACGGCGGCCCGCGCGTACGAGTCTCTACACGCAGAGGGGCTCGGCCGCGAACAGCCCGATGTCGTGTTCGAGCGCTCCGTCAACTCGTTGGAGGCGCGACGTCTCGATCGTGAGATCACGCGCAAGCAGCAGGAGATCGATCTCGCCCCTGAAGCGGACAAGGCACGACTGACTCTAGAAAAGAGAGCGTTGGCGAATGAGCGAAACGCAAAGCGTCCTACCTGGAAGATTATCGAGCACGCAAGGAGGAAGGGTGCACCCGGATCTTGAAGCATTGTTGGCATTGCAGGACAAGGACGTCGCGCTCGCCAGCTGCGACGCCCGGACGAAGGCGCTCGAGCCCGAGCTCCGGGCGCTGGACGAGCAGATCGTCGCGGCCGAACGCGTGGTCGCGCAGGCGCGCGCGGGGATTCAGGCGGCGCTCGAGCGGCGCGACGGGTTGGAAGGGAAGATCGCCAGCTACCGCACGATGCAGGAGCAGCGCCGCCAGCGGCTCGAGTGGGTGCGCGGCGCCAAAGAAGCATCCACGCTGATGGCCGAGCTCGACCTCGCGCGCACGGTGCTCGCCAAGGAGGAAGCCGAGTTCATGCGCTCGGGCGACGCGGTGGGCGAAGCGGAGCGCAAGACGGCCGAGGCGGAGAATGCGCTGCAGAACGTCCGCGATGCGCAGGCCGCGCAGCGCGAAGCGCTCGCGGGCAAGCGCCAGGAGATCGCCGCCGAGCGCGAGCGCGTCGCGCTCGAGCGCGAGCAGGCGACCAAAGGGGTCAACGCGACGCTCCTGGCCAAGTACGACCGGATTCGGCGCGGCAAGGCGCCGCTCGCGGTGTACCCGCTGCACGGCAGCTCCTGTGGCAACTGCTTCACGGCGGTGCCGACGCAACGCAAGGCGCTGATCCAGCGTGGCGCGACGATCGAGGGTTGTGAGGCCTGCGGCGTGTTATTGTACGCCAGGGAATGACGCCACCGCCCCGCTGGATCGTGACGGCCAGTGCGGATCCGCACGCGACACAGACGATCGCGTCGGCGCTCCGCATCCCCGAAGCGCTGGCGGCGCTGCTCGTGCAGCGTGGCTTTGCGTCGCCAGATCTCGCCAAGGCTTTTCTCAAACCTGATCTCGAACGCCTCACCGACCCGCAGCGCTGGGCCGACATGCCGGTCGCGGTCGAGTTGCTCGCCCGCGCCGTGCGCGAGCGGCAGCCGATCCTGGTGCATGGGGACTATGACGTCGACGGCCAGTGCGCCGCGGCCATGCTCACGCGCATCCTGCGCAGCGCCGGCGGGACGGTGCACCCGTTCGTGCCGCATCGCATTCGCGACGGTTACGATTTCGGACCCGCGGGGCTCGCGGAGGCGCAGCGCATCGGCGCGAAGCTGATCGTCACCTGTGACTGCGGCATCACTGCCGTCTCTGCCGTCTCTGCCGCCCGTCAGGCGGGAATTGACGTCATCGTCACCGACCATCACCTCCCGGGCGACCAATTGCCGCCCGCGAACGCCGTCATCGATCCGCGCCGTCCCGACTGCGCATCGGAGGACAAGAACCTCTGCGGCACCGGTGTGGCGTTCAAGCTGGCGCAGGCGCTGGTCGAGGTCCTCGGCCTGTCGCCCAATCTGCCGCTGCATTTCCTCGACTATGTGGCGCTGGCGACGATCGCCGACGTGGTGCCGCTCGTGGGCGAGAACCGGATCCTGGTGCGCTACGGGCTCAAGAAGATGGCCGACACGCGCTGGGTGGGGCTGCGCGCGCTGATCGACACGGCAGGCCTGGGGGGGAAGCCCCTGCGTGGGGCGCACATCGGTTTTATTCTCGCCCCGCGCCTGAATGCCGCCGGTCGGATCGGGGATGCCAACGACGGCCTGCGCCTGCTCCTCACCGAGAATCCGCAGGAGGCCGCTGCGCTCGCGCGCGAGCTCGAAACGATCAACGCGCGCCGTCAGGAGATGGATCAGCTGATTCTCGACGAAGCGATCGAGCTGGTCGAGAAAACGCTGGCGCCCAGCGACGCCGCGATCGTGCTGGCCAACGAGACCTGGCACCCCGGCGTGATCGGCATCGTCGCCTCCCGGCTGGTCGAGCGCTACGGCCGGCCCACGTTCCTGGTCGGCTGGGACGAATCGGGCGCGTTCGGCCGCGGCTCGGGACGCAGCATCGCCGGGTTCGATCTGCACGCCGCGCTGCACAAGGTCGGCTCGCATCTCGAGAAGTACGGCGGTCACACGATGGCTGCCGGCTTCACCGTCAAGCGAGAGCGGTTCGACGGCTTCCGCGTTGCGTTCCTGGGGGTGGCGGGTGAGCTTCTCACCCCCGAGGACCTGGCGCCGAGCCAGCGCGTCGATCTCGAGCTCCCGCTCGCGTCGGTGAATTCGGAGCTCGAGCGGTTGATCCGGCATCTCGAGCCGTGCGGCGCCGGCAATCCGGCGCCCGTGTTCGGGGTGCGCAATGCGCGCGCGGTCGGTGCGCGTCGTGTGGGCACCAATCATCTGCGCTTCACGCTCGACGACGGCTCGGCGGTGCTGCCGGCGATCGGATTCCGCTGGGCCGATGCGGTTCCGCAGGACTGGCTTATCGAACCCCTGGATGTCGCCTTTCGGCTCGAGCGGGACGATTGGCAGGGACGGACGACAATTCAGGCTCGGATTGCATCACTCGCGCCGAGCGGGAAATGAGTCGTGCGGCGTGTGGCACGCGGCGTATCGGCCTGCTGCGCCGCGCGCCGCATGTCACACGCCGATGCTGCGCATAATCGCGGGTGAGTTCAAGGGCCGGCGTCTCAAGGCACCCGCGGGCCGCTCCGTCCGACCGACGGGCGACCGGGTGAAGGAAGCCTGGTTCAGCATCTTGCAGCAGTCGATTCCCGACGCGCGCGTGCTCGACCTGTTCGCGGGATCGGGGGCGCTGGGGTTCGAAGCCCTGTCGCGCGGCGCGGTGGCGGTCGCCTTCGTCGAGAGCCACCAGGCATCACTAGCGGCAATTCGTGACAACGCAGCAACGTTGAACGTCGAAGCTCGGGTCACCATTCACCGGAGTGATGCGATGCGCTTCGCCGCACGGTTGCAGCCGGGAGCCTATGACGTGGCATTCGCCGATCCCCCGTACGTCTCGAACGACGCTGCCAAGCTCGTGGGGCTGTTTCGTGCGAGCCCGTTCGCGCGCGTGTTTTCGGTGGAGCATGCCGCGGATCGGGTGGTTGAAGGCGACGATACGCGACGCTATGGGGACACTGCGGTAACATTTGTATTCGCACCGGCCGTCCGGCCGTCCGACCGTCCGACCGTCCGATGAAGCGGATCGCGGTCTATCCCGGCTCGTTCGACCCGATCACCAAGGGTCATGAAGACCTGATCCATCGCTCGCTCGAGTTCGTGGATCAGCTGATCGTGGCGGTTGCCGTCAACGTGGCGAAGCAGCCGCTGTTCTCGCTCGAGGAGCGGGTCGCGCTGATCAGGCAGACCGTGTCGGACAGGGTGGACGTGCAGTCGTTCGACGGGCTGCTCGCGGAGTTCGCGAAGCAAGTCAAGGCGTCCGTGATCGTGCGAGGGTTGCGCGCCGTGTCGGACTTCGAGTACGAGTTCCAGATGGCGCTGATGAATCGCAACCTGGCGCCGGCGATCGAGACGGTGTTTCTGGTCCCCGCGTTCGATTTGACCTACCTGAGCTCGAGCCTGGTGCGCGAGGTCGCGCGCTTCGGCGGCGACGTCTCGCAGCTCGTCCATCCCAAAGTGCAGCAGGCGCTCAAACGTAAATTCAGCAAATGAGTTTTCTGGATCGCGTCAAGCAGCGCGCGCGCGATGCCTCCCCCCGCCGGCGCGTGGTGTTTCCCGAAGGCGACGATCCACGGGTACAGCAGGCCGCCGGGCAGCTCGAGCGCGAGGGGCTGGCGCTGGTGGAGGTGCTGCCGCGCGCGCCCGACGCGCGCACGCCGTCGCTGGTGCGTCATCTGCGCTCGCGCCGTCCCGACCGGTTTCCGACCGATGCGGCCGCGGCCGCCGCGCTCGAGCACCCGCTGACGCGGGGCGCGTGTCTCGTCGGAATTGGCGCGGCCGACGTGATGGTGGGGGGAGCGGTCTATCCGAGCGCCGACACGATTCGCGCCGCGTTGTGGGCGGTGGGTTTGGCGCCCGCGATCACGACGGTGTCGGGCGCGTTTTACATGGTCAAGGACGAGCACGTGCTGACGTTTGCCGACTGTGCTGTCGTCCCCGAGCCGACGCCAGCGCAGCTCGCCGGTATCGCGCTGGCAGCGGCGAGCGACCGGCGGCGCATCGTCGGGGACGAGCCGGTAGTCGCTTTCCTTTCTTATAGCACGAAGGGCAGCGCGAGTGGCCCCCGCGTCGAACGGGTGCAAGAGGCTGTTGCCGCCCTTCGCCGCCGCTTCACCTCGCCGCCCGAATTTGCCTTTGACGGGGAGCTGCAGGCCGACGCGGCGCTCAGCGCCGTGGTGGGGGCTCGCAAGGCGCCCGGGACACCGGTGGCGGGCCGCGCCAACGTACTGGTCTTTCCCGATCTGGATGCCGGGAACATCAGCTACAAGCTGGTCGAGCGGCTCGGCGGCTGGACCGCGCTCGGCCCGATTCTCCAGGGACTCGCGCAACCGATCGCGGACCTGTCGCGCGGCGCGACCGCCGATGATATTGTGAACACAGCGGCGATCGCCATTCTCCAAACGCGCACAGCCTAGGGCGGGGGGCCATCGGAATGCGGTTTACACTGAAGAAGGACAAGAGTGGCGTCGTCGTCGTCGGTGTCGAGGGCCAGCTCATCGTCGGCAATCGCCAGGAACTGAAGCAGAAGGTGCTCGACGCGCTCGAAGACGGCTCGCGCAAGTTTGTCATCGATTTTTCCAAGACCGGGTATATCGACTCGTCGGGTCTGGGGGTCCTGGTCTCGTTGTCCAAGAAGATCCGCGAACAGGGCGGGGAGCTGCGGCTCGCCGGGCTCAACGCCGATCTCCAGACACTGTTCGAGCTGACCAAGCTCGACACCTTGTTCGCGATCACGCGGACCGCCGAGGAGGCGCTCGCAGCGTTTTGAGTCTGCGACTGGATGTGACGCGTGACTCGATGCGTCTCGACGTCCCGAGCGATCTCGGGATGGTCGGCGACGCGGTCGAGCTGGTGGCGAGCCATATGCCACCCGGCACCCTCTCTCCCCGCCGCATCAGCTTCAATCTCCGCACCGCGTTAGCAGAAGCGCTGGGAAACGCCATCCGGTACGGCACGGGCGAAGACCCCGGGCGCGTCGTACGGGTTCGGGTCGAGCTCGGCAGGGACTACGTGCGGATTTACGTGGTCGACGACGGCCAGGGATTCGATACGAGTCGCGTGCCCGACCCCACGCTGCCCCAGCACGTGGAGCGCGAGTACGGGCGCGGCCTGTTCGTCATTCGCCATCTGGTCGACGACGTCGCGTTCAACGAGAAAGGCAACGGGATCTGCCTGACGCTTCGGGCGGGGTGACACGGCTCGAGCGCCTCCTGCCGGTGCTCGCGGCGCTTTCCGGTACAACGCTCCGTTTGTGGCGTGCCAAAGCTCCGGGCGGCCGGCTGCTGCCGGTGGGCGGCCTGGGAGATGGGCGTGAGGAGCCGGATTGGACGCCCACGCCAAACGGCGGCGGCCGGCTCGAGACTCCCGACGGTCCCGCCTGGTTTCAGCCGATCCCGGCGGTGTCGGAGACCTGGCTGGAAGTGCGGGGCCAGGAGCGCGCCGCCGCCGAGCTCGCCGAGGTGATCGGCGCGGTGCTGGGTGCGGAAGAAGAGACGGGCCAGGTCGCGGCCGAGCTGTCGGGCCGCTACGAGGAAATCGATTTGATCTACACGATCAGCGAGATCCTCGGCCATACGATCCGGCTCGACGAGGCCGCCACTCGCATTCTGCGCGAGGTCTGTGCGGTCGTGCGCGCGCGCCGCGGCACGCTGATGGTGCATGATCCCCGGGCCAATGTGTTGCGCCTCGTCGCCGCGCGCGGGGTGGATTTGGGCGAGGTCGACGCGGTCGAAGTGGATGATCGCAAGTCGGTAGCGGCGCGCGTGTTTCGCGAAATGCGCATCATCAGCTACGATCCCACCGACCAGCGTACGCAGAAACCACCCAATCCCATCGAACGCCAGTACCGCGGCCTCGCGTTTCTCTCGGTGCCGGTCGTGTACGCGTCGCCCGGACGAGTCCCCACGCCGATCGGCGTGATCAACCTGACGGACCGGACGGGCGAGGATGCGTTTACGGCCGGCGATCGCAAGCTCGTCGCGGCGATTGCGAACCAGATCGGCGCGGCCATCGAGAACGCGCGTCTGGTCGAGCGCGATCTCGGCCAGCAGCGGGTGCGCCGCGAGCTGGAGCTGGCGCACGACCTGCAGCTCAAGCTGTTGCCCTCACCGGCCGTGGTCGCGGCCAAGGCCGACGTGGCCGCGCGGTGCCGCCCTGCCGAGTCGGTGGGTGGTGACTTCTACAATCTGTTGAGCCTGCACGATGACCGGGTCGGCGTGATGATCGGTGACGTCTCGAGCCACGGATTCGGGGCGGCGCTGATCATGGCGCTCGCGATGGCGGCCTCCGGTATCCACGCCGAGACTGCGGAGTCGCCGCATGAGGCGCTGCGGCGGCTCGAGACGTCGCTTGCGGAGGAGCTGGCCGAGACCGAGATGTTTCTGACGCTGTGCTATGCCGTGGTGGACCCGGCGAGGGGCACGCTCACGTATGCCAATGCCGGGCACCCGCACGCATTCCTTGTTTCAGAGGATGGTAGTCCGAAGCGGCTTGACGCCACGCGCCCACCGCTGGGCTTGGGGGATGGCGGCGCTGAGCGGGTCGTGCCGTTCGAACGCGGCAAGGCGATCCTCTGCCTCTTCACCGATGGTTTGGTCGATGCGCGCGGGCCTAACGGCGAGCGATTCGGGGAGCAGCGCGTGCTGAGCCACGTCGTGAATCTCCGCGGCCGGCCGGCCCGGCACATTCTGGAGGCCGTGTTCACCGATATTGCCGCGTTCACCGGCGGCGCTCCTGCCAACGACGACCGCACGCTCGTTCTGCTCAAAGTTTGAGACGGCTGGGCCAGCATTTTCTCAGTGATCCCGGGATCCTTGGCCGGATCGTGGATGCGCTTGACCCCGTTCCGGGCGAGACGGTGCTCGAGATCGGGTCAGGGAAAGGGTCACTCACGGAAGCACTGCTTGGCCGTGGGCTGCACGTGGTCGCAATCGAGAAGGATCGCGCGCTCGCTGGGGCGTTGGCGCGTGCCAATCTGCGGGTTGTGGAAGGCGACGCGCTGCGGCTCGAGTGGCCGCGGGTCCCGAAGATCGTCGGTAACATCCCCTACTACATCACGTCACCGCTCATCGATAAGGCGCTGACGCCGCCGCTGCCCCAGCGCGTGGTGTTTCTGGTTCAGGCTGAAGTGGC
>JBLNGI010000034.1:0-6287 GCA_050264615.1 Gemmatimonadota bacterium | reverse complement strand
CAGGACGAAGACTTCTGGCGCGAGATCCAGCAGGCGTTCGACATCGATCGCGGCATGATCAATCTCAACAATGGCGGCGTCGCCCCGAGCCCGCGCGTGGTCAATGCCGCGTTCCAACGCTACCTCGCGGTCTCGAATCAGGCGCCGGCGATCACGATGTGGGCCTGGATCGAGCCCGCGATCGAGGCGGTCCGCCGGCGGCTGGCGGCGAGCTTCGGCTGCGATCCGGACGAGATGGCGATCACGCGCAACGCGAGCGAAGCGCTCGAGATCGTCCAGCTGGGGCTGCCGCTCCAGCGCGGCGACGAAGTGCTGACGACGACGCAGGACTACCCGCGCATGATCACGACCTGGAAGCAGCGCGAGCGGCGCGACGGGATCGTGCTCAAGCAGATCACGTTTCCGGTGCCGCCGCCGTCCCAGGACGACCTGGCGCGGCGCATCGAAGAGGCGATCACGCCGCGGACCAAGGTCATCCACATCTGCCACATCACGAATCTCACGGGCCAGATCTTCCCGGTGAAGAAGATCGCGCAGCTGGGCCGCGCGCGCGGGATCGAAGTGATCGTGGACGGCGCGCATGCGTACGCCCATTTCCCGTTCACGCGCGATGAGCTGGACTGCGATTACTACGGCACGAGCCTCCACAAGTGGCTCACGGCACCGATCGGGACCGGCTTCCTGTACGTGCGACGCGCCAAGATCGGGAAGGTGTGGCCGATGATGGCGGCCCCGCCCGAAATGAACGAGAACATCCGCAAGTTCGAGGAGATCGGGACGCATCCCGCCGCGAACCACAACGCCATCGTGGAAGCGCTGGACTTTCTGGACGGGATCGGGCCGGAGCGGAAGGCGGCGCGGCTCCGCTTCCTGCGGGACCGGTGGGCGCGCCGGCTCGAGCGCCTCCCCGGCGTCAAGATCCTCACCCCGTTCGATCCCGCGCAATCGTGCGGCCTCGCGTCGTTCACCCCCGGTCAGCTCGACGTGGGCAAAGTCACGGCGCACCTGTTCGACCGGCACCGTATTATCGTCACGCCCATCGCCCATCCGGAATTCAACTGCCTGCGCATTACGCCGAACGTCTACACGACCCTGGCCGAGATAGACCGGTTTGGCGATGCAATGGACGAGCTGCTGCGGAAAGGCCTGCCGGCCTAAGGCAGCAGCGCGACTATGCGCAGCGGGCCGCCGCTACCACCGCCGATTTTCATCGGCAGGGCGATCACGAATGCGCCCGTCACCGGCAGCTTGTCGACATTGGCCACGTTCTCGAACGCGGGAACGTTCGACGCAAAGAGCCGGCGATGGACCTGGTACGTCGTGGACCGGCCATAATCGATGCTCGGCGTGTCGATGCCCACCGCCTTGACCCGGCGCCGCACCAGGTAACGCGCCGCGTCCAGGTCGAGACCGGGGAAATGCAGCTCCGCTACACCGGCGGCGCCGGTCTTGGTCGTGCCGAGATAGCGCGCGCGGTCTGGCCAGCGACTCCCCCAGCCGGTACGGATCAGGGCGATGGAGCCTTCGGGAATCGGGCCGTGCGCCGTTTCCCAATCCGTGAGGTCGGACTGATGCACCCGGAAGTCAGCGCTCGAGTCGGCCTGTTTGGTCACGTCGATGACGATCGCGGGCCCCATGAGTTGGCTGAGCGGGATCTGGTCGGTACTGCGCTTCTTCTCGACGAAGTGCAGCGGCGCGTCGAGGTGCGTGCCACCGTGCTCGGCGGTCGAGAAGTTGTTCGCCGCGTAGTAGTAGCCGGCGGGCAGCCGCCGCGCCGACACGACAGTAAGATGAAACGGCTCGGCCGTGGGCCAGTAGACGGTACTGGAATCGAACGTATACGTCAGATCGATCCAATTGCCGGCTGAGAGGCGATCGGCGAGCGACGGCTCACGACATCCCAGGAACGGCGCGAGTATGACGGCGCTGAGCAAACGGCGCATGTTTTCTCCCTCGAGGACGCGGGCAGTGAGTTGCGGGCGGCAGGCACATTGTTCAAGTTGCGGTCCATGAAATCAATCCATCTCGTCGTAACTATCGGTTTCATGCTCGCTTGCGGGTCCGACAAATCCGGCCAGACGGTCAACCGCGACACGCTCACGCAGCGCCAGAAAGACAGCATCCTGGCAAACTCGAAGATTCCGGGCGCGCGGGGCGTGGGCAGCGCGCTGCGCGCTTCCGACTCCGTCAGCGCCCGCGTCCAGCGCTCCGATTCGCTCGCGGCGGACACCACGGACCACTGATGCGCTTGGCCGCTCTGGCGCCGGCGCTGATGGCGATGGTGGCATGCGGTCCACCCAACCCCTGCTCCGGCCACCAATTCGACCGGCTGCGCCGCTACTCGCTCCCGTACGCCGGCCACTGGCGTGTCGCCCGCGGCGACACCCTCACGTTCCCCGATGCGCCGGCAATGAGCGATCGGTTTCGCCTGAGCGACATCACCCTGGACACGGCAACCATCGTGATCGACCGCGAATGCATTTTCCGCGGTCAGATCGTGTTTCACGCGCCTCGTGCTGAGACTTTGGGGGTGAGCTGGTTCGGGCAGCCGGAGCAAGCGATCATCAGCGGCTGGCCCGCCGACCTGGGCCCATTCGCCGGGTTGTCGCTCGCGCCGGCGGGACGGGACTCATTGTCCGGTGCGATCCTGCTGGACTCCAAGCTGGGGGTCCAGGCCCGTCCCGGAATGACCGCGCAGTTTGTGGCGGGACGGTTATCTTCTGAGCCATGAAAGGCTTCGTTCTCCGGCTGCTGATCACGGCTTTGGGCCTGTGGGTCGCCGATCGACTCCTGCCCGGCATCGTGATCACGGGCACCGGTTCGCTGATTGTGTCGGCGCTGCTGCTCGGCATCGTCAACGCCGTCATTCGCCCCGTCATCCTCATCCTCACGCTGCCGCTCACCGTAGTCACGCTGGGCTTTTTTGTGCTCATCGTGAACGGCATTTCCCTGGCGATCGCGGCGTGGCTCGTGCCGGGATTCTACATCGCGGGGCTCTGGTCGGCGACGCTCGGGGCGATCATCGTGGGGCTCACGAGCTGGGCGGCATCAGCGTTCATCGGCGGCTCGGGGCGGATCGAGCGGATGCAGAGGATTGAGACGACGGGAAGACGAGTCGATCAGTAGACGCTGAGCCGCCGAGCCTGCGCAGGGTCCCCCCAACACGAGAGTCAATGGTGCTGAGCTACTTCCTGGCTGCGACCGTTCTATTCCAAACCGCGCCTACTTCTCCTCAACTCACCGTCACCGCGACACGACCACTCGGAACGTTGCGCGAACAAGCCGTGCTGCAGCAGCAGTGGCTGCAATACCGGCTCGACTCGGTGCTGCCGAAGTTGATGCGCGAGAACGGCGTCGAGATGTGGGTCGTGGCGATGCGGGAGTACAACGAGGACCCCGTATTCTGGGCGCTGGTGTCGCCCACGACGATGTTCGCGCGACGCCGCACGATTTACGTGTTCACCGATCGCGGACCGCAGCGCGGCATCGAACGGCTCGCGTTGGGCGGAGGCTCACAGGGCGGCGTCTATGAGGCCTATGTGGCCCGCGACACGGTCGATCCTTCCATCGGGCGCCGGCCCGAGCTCGTGGGCCAGGGCCAATGGGACCTCCTCGCACGCCTCGTGCGCGAGCGGGATCCCAAGACGATTGCCGTCGACATCTCGCATACCCATGCGTTCTCGGACGGGCTGGCGGCCGGCGAATGGGAGCAGTTGTCCCAGACGCTCCCCGAGAGCTACCGCGCGCGCGTGGTTCGGGCCGAGCGGCTGCCGCTCGACTACCAGGCGATTCGCGCGCCCGGGATGCTGCCTGTCTACAAGCGCATGATGGACGTGGTCTGGGCGATCATCGATACCGCGTTCTCGAACAAGGTGATCACCCCGGGCAAGACGACGACCGATGACGTGGTGTGGTGGATGCGCCAGCGCGTCAACGATCTCGGCCTGGGCACGTGGTTCCACACCGACGTGGATGTGCAGCGCCGCGGGCAGGATCTCACGGGCCTGGACACCGTCGTGATTCAGCGTGGTGACGTGCTGCACTGCGATTTCGGCGTCACGGCCCTCGGCCTGAACACCGACACGCAGCATATGGGCTACGTGCTGCGGGACGGGGAGCGCGATGCGCCCCAGGGACTCAAGCGCGCGCTGCTGAATTCCAACCGACTGCAGGATCTGCTGCTCGCCGAAATGCGCCCCGGGCGGACCGGCAACGACGTCCTCACGCGCACGCTCGCGGCGATGCGCGCCGCCGGCATCAACGGCACCGTCTACACGCATCCCATCGGCGACCGCGGACATGGCGCCGGGCCGTTGATCGGCCTCTGGGACCATCAGGAAGGCGTGCCGGGTCGCGGCGACGTGCCGCTGCTCGCGGGAACCTGGTTCTCGATCGAGCTCCAGGCGACGACCCCTGTGCCCGAATGGGGCGGCCAGCTCGTGCGCTCGGCGCAGGAGGAGGACGCCGAGCTCGGCACCGACGGCGCCATGCGCTGGATACTCCGGCGCCAGACGGCCTTTCACCTGGTGAGATAGGGTGGATGGTCTGCAAACTCTGCGGCTCCTCTGACCTGAGGCTGTTCTACACTCAAGGCGATCAACGCCAGTTCAAATTCTACCGATGCCTAAAGTGCCGGCTCGTGATTTATGACACCCAAACCGGCGTCAATCAGGAGAAGTACATCCTGACGCGCGTCGATCCGCGCGCAAACACCCGGCAAAACCGCGGGCACCGTCAGACCTACGGCTTCATCAAACGCCATACAACCCGTCCGGGCCGCATGCTCGACCTGGGGTGCGGCGATGGCACGGTGTTGTGGCTGGCCCGCGAAGAGGGTTGGCAGGTTCAAGGCGTCGAGCTGTTCCCCGAGCACGCCAGGCTCGTCGCTGAGACGCTGGGCTTCCCGGTGGAGGTGTCGGACCTGACCGGGTATCAAGGCGTCAAGGAGGCGTGGGACTGCGTCGTGCTGACCCACGTGCTGGAGCATCTCCCCGATCCTGTCGGTGCCCTGATGAAGATTCGAGGGCTCCTCAAGCCAGGCGGCGTCGGCGTGCTCGAGTTTCCCAACATCGACGCGCTCGATGCGCGGCTGCGGCGGCTGCTCGACCGGCTGGGCATCCACCGCCGCAGCTACGCGCCCAGCTACACGCCCGGACACGTCCAGGAGTTCTGCCGGTCGTCATTCGAGTATGCGACACGGGAGGCGGGACTCATCCTCGAGGTCTGGGAGACGTATTCCGTCAACCCGTTGCAATACGCGTTGTTCCGAACGGTGCCCATCGGCAACAAGGCCCGTGTGCTGGTGCGGAGGTCCGCATGATCGACGTCGAAACCCCTGCCCTGCTGCTCCACCACGACGTCATGGAACGCAACCTCGCGCAGATGGCGGCACGCGCCAAGCGTCTGGGCGTGGCGCTGCGACCCCACATCAAAACGCATAAGTGTCTCGAGCTGGGCCGCAGTCAGGTCGCCCACGGGGCGAAGGGCGTGACGGTATCCACGCTGTTCGAGGCTGAAGCGTTCGCGCGCGGAGGATTCACGGATCTCACCTGGGCGTTTCCGCTCGATCGCACACATCTGCCGCATGTGCAGCGTATCAGTCGCCAGGGCGTGACGTTGCGCGTCGTGCTAGATGATCTCGAGACGGCGCGCGCGCTGTCCAGCTCCGGCCTGCACGTCTGGCTCAAGGTGGATTGCGGCTACCGCCGGGCGGGGGTCGATCCGTCGTCGCGCTATGCACTGGACGTCGCGCGGGAGCTGGGTGCGGAACATGGGCTGAGCTTCGACGGTATTCTCAGCCATTCCGGACACGCCTACCGGGCACGCAACAAGGAGGAGGCGGCGCACATCGCGGAACAAGAGCGGCAGGTCATGGTCTGGTTCGCCGACCTGCTGCGCAAGGACGGGCTGCCGGTGCGGGGCGTCAGCGTCGGCTCGACGCCCGCGATGGTGGCCGCAAAAGACTTGACGGGCGTCACAGAAGCACGGCCGGGGAACTACATCTTCTACGACCGAACGATGGTGCTGATCGGCTGTTGTGAGCCGAAGGATGTCGCGGTCACGGTGCTGGCGACCGTGGTTTCGCACCAGCCCGGTGCTTCACACTTCGTGATCGATGCCGGCGCGCTCTCGCTGTCCAAGGATCTGGGACCCGCGCATCTCGGCCTCGAAACGGCCTATGGCGAAGTCGAAGGCCATCCGGAGCTGCGTGTCGCGTCGGTCTCACAGGAACATGGCCTCATTCGTGCCGCGAGCCCGGCCGCGATCGAGGGCAAGTTCAAGGTCGG
>JBLNGI010000033.1:0-17904 GCA_050264615.1 Gemmatimonadota bacterium | reverse complement strand
CGCGAATCGCCGCTGCCACGAGCTCCGAATAGCTCAGCGAATCGGGGTAGTTGAGCCGGATGTGGTTCAGCACGCCGGAGAAGGTCTGCAGCTCTTCGTAGGCGCTGCGCTGCGTCTGGGCAACGAGAGGGCCCGGCCGCACCAGGACAAAGACCAGCGTCGCCGTAGTGACGACTCGTACGATTGCTACCATCGCTCGCTTTTCACATCGGCCAGTACGCTTCTCAACGCGTTGAACGTAACCCCTTTGGGCGGCGCCGGAAGAAGAACGGGACTCACGTACTCGGACTGGCTGCCGTTCACTTTGATGCGGAAATTCGCAAAGCGGTTCTGGTCCAGTTCGGCCGAAACAAGCACCCACGCTTGAAAGTCCGCCGGCACACCTTCCTGTGTCACGCGAAGCCGAATCCGATGCCGGTTGTCGGCTGCGGGTTCGCTCTTCCACGCCACATGATAAGTGGGGATCGCGGTCCCCATGACCCACTGGTTGAAAAACCAGTCCATGGGCACGCCGATGTGCTTCTCCACGATCGCCTGGAAGTCGGTGGTGGTCGCTGAGCGGCCGGCGTAGGTGTCGTGGAAGTCGCGCATCATGGCGCTGAAGCGATCGTCTTTGGCGGTGTTGAGGTCGAGCATCAACAACCGCAGCATGTGGAGGATCCAAGCGCCCTTTTCGTAAATCAGCGCCTGGTATTGATAACCCCGTCTCCCCGCTGCGGCGACGCCAGCGACGGTCCGATAACCCAGCCAGGTCGGACCCGCGTTCCGGTTGTCCTTGATGTTCTGCATATACGTATCGAGAAACTGGAAGTACTGCTTGTTGCCCTTCTTGATGCTTTGCAGATACCACAGACCGCAGAACGACGCCACGCCTTCGGAAAGCCAGACGTCGCGATACGACGCCGGCCGGACTCCATTCCCCCACCATTGGTGGGCGACCTCGTGCGCCCGGAAGAACTCATCGAAGCCGTCCGTCGCGGTGTTCTGGAATGTCGACCACGACAGGTCGATCAAGCCTGGAAAGGAAACACCCTCAAAGTACGGAATCTCAGTGACATAGAAGTGATCGTAGAGCGGCGGACCAAACGCGTTGGTGAACCATTTCAGACTGTTCGATACGTCCGCCGCGACGACCTGGGACATGTTGCGCTGCGCCTCCATCATGTAACCCTGGTCTCGCAGGGCATCGCGCATCGCGCGATGGGCTTCATCGGACATGAGCACGTCGATGGCCGGCACCCCTTCATACTGCGCATGAAAGCTCTCGAAGAGACCGAGATTGAATCTCGCGAACGGAGTCTGCCGCTTCGTGACCCAGCGGGTGGTGAGCACCTTTCCGTCGACCGTTGAATCGGTTCGCTCGCCGATGCTGGCGATCGGGTACCAGGCGGGGCTGTGGAACGTCACATCGAACATCGATTCGTCGCGGCCCTGCCGGTTGCGCGGGAACCAGTCGGCTCCGGGATCGATGAAGAACCAGTTATTGAATCGATCGATCAAATCGCCGCGGTAGAACAGCGTCAGGGTCAGTGAGTCCCCCGGGCCGAGTCGGCGAGGGGAGCGAACCCACAGGTCGAGGTCATCCTTCGCTTTGGCGGTTTGTGCGACGGTTCCATCGCTCCACCGCGCCGAGTCCACCAGGAGCTCGGGATCGAGCCCAAATCGAAGCCACGGCCCGGCTGCTTCCTGCGCGACGATTGGGAACGTCGCTCGCGCCGTGAAGTTGAGGTCCGCCCCGGGCGTGGGGGTGAGCCAGACCTCGATCTGATAGCGCGGCACCGCCATCCGATGACGGAACCGCCACATGGCCGTGCTCCCGGCGAGCGGAATCGCAGGAGGGAACTGGGTCACGATCGACCACTTTTCTAGGCGGACCAGACCGGAGCTGGGCCGGAACAGTTGGACCGCCTCGACCAACGCTGGATCGTACAGGAGCAGGAGTGGAGAGCCATGAACGCGGCGCAGCCGCGCGAGGAAGAATCCGTCGGGCGTATCGTTGAGCAGCGATGTCAGCACGCCGGGGTTGAGCCGATCGCCGTCACCCTGCAGGTCGCCGACAAAATCCCGCACCGCGCCGGCGAGATCACCGGGCAGCGGTCCGGTGCCGAACGAGAGCTCGCGGAGCTGATCTCGCGTCGAATCGGAAAACAGGAGCATGACCTCAGTGATGCTGTCCTCCAGCGTCGCGGATCCGAGCGCGCGCTCCAGCGCGCCCTGCTCGACCGAGTGGGGGGGCACCAGCCTGATCCGGCCGGTGCCACGGAAGACCGCGCCGACCGTGCGGCCACCAACGGGGGAAAGCAGGTACATGGTTCCTGCGGCAAGCGTGATCTCGGCCGCATCGCGGCGCAGAACCAGCTGGCTGACATTCGCGACCTGACTCGAGTGCGGCGCCAGCGACTTGATTTCACGCACACGCGTTGCGAAGTCGGCGGCGGTATCGGAACGCAGCAGAACGGCGGACAGCAGCATCAGCAGATCCATGCAGCAACTCCCGTGAGACGGTCCGTCAGTTGCCGAGCGCCGTAAGCCGGCGTTGGGCATCCTCGACCTGTGCCGTGTACCGGCTCGGGGCCATTGCGAGGAAGTCCTTCAGCGCGGTCTGCGCCGAGGCGGTATTGCCAAGATTCATGTGGCTCGCGCCGATCAGGTAGAACGCGCGGGCATCACGCGGATACGAGTCCACGTACTTCTCGAGAGACGCGATTGCCTCATCGTAACGACCGGCGGCGATGAGCGTTGCGCCCAGGTTGAAGTACAAGCTGGTCGCGTCAGGATTCGATTGAATCGCTCGCACCCGCTCCCAGACGGCATCGTTCAGGCGCCCCTGAGCCTCATAGATCTCCGCCAGATGCGTGTGCGCACCATCGAGACCGAGGTTCTGCTCGAGCAGCTCCTGGTATCGGGTGATCGCCTCATCCCACCGCCCTGCCTGCTGTTGGACGTACGCGAGGACGTAGCGCAGCTCCTCGCCGGCGAACGGATTCCAGTTCCGCTCGGACGCGGAATCCTGCATCCGCAACCGATGGAGCCATTGCAGGTAGCTGAGCGCCGTGTCGAACTCGTTGAGTTTCAACGCACAGCGGGCGCGATACCACAGCGCCACCGGCGGCACTTTCGTGGAATCCGTGGGACGGACGGTGCGATCGATCACGGTCTGAAAACCGGCGGCCGCTGCGGCCCAGTGCGCGGCATCGTACTCGCGTAACGCCGGCCCCAGGGTACCGCGCCATTTCGACGGAAGCTGCTCGGGGCTCGGAGTTCCCACTTCGACCAGCGGATCGATGAGAAACGCGCGGCGACGCAGCAACGCGGTTTCTCCAGCCTGCGGATCGACTCGCAAGATGACGATGTGCCGGCCGTTGGTGACCGCCAAGAGACCCGTGACCTTGCTGTCGTTCGCGCGGGCGAGGAGCATCAGCGCGGGAGCGTACTGCGGGTCGAGCTGCACCGCGGTGCGCAGCACACGCTCGGCCACCGCGTAGCGGCCCTCCTTGGCGAGGGCGCTCGCCCACTCGAAGTAGGCCACAGGATCGTTTGAGTCGGCGTGCACGCGCGCTTCGAGCTCGCCGAGGCTGGGCGGTTTCACCTGCGATTGGCTCGAGGAGGAGGCGGCGCTCAAGACGAAGGCCGCGCTGACCGCGACCGCGGTCGTCACTTCGGCAGTTTCCCGAGCCGCTGCGTCGCGTCGGCACGCAGATCCTGCGAGCGGAGCGGGGACCGCGCCAGGAACTCTTTGTAGTGATCGCGTGCCTCTTCGGGAAGGCCGAGCTCCTCCGTCACGCGACCCAACAGATAATAGGAAGGCGAGTAGCGCGCGTTCAGCTTGATGGCCTGGCGCAGCGGCTCGTCCGCCTCGATCAGCTGCCCGGCGTTGAAGTACGAGGCGGCGAGATCGAACAGTGCAGTCGGATCCTCGCTATTCACCTCCGCCGCGCGGCGGCGTTCCACCATCGCCTCCGCGGCCCGCCCTGCGCCCTCGTGAATGCTCGCCAGATAGGTATGCGCCATTACCAGACCAAGGTCGTTTTCGAGCGCCTGCTGGTACAGCGCGACGGCACTGTCGGTGTGGCCGGCCATGTGGTGGAGCGACGCCAGCATGAAGCGGTATTCGTTGTCCCGCAGCGGAACGTGCACGAGCTCGTCGCGCTGCGCCTTGCGCAGCTGACGATCGAGCAGCGCGCGGAAATCGTTGATCGCTCTGTCCAATTGCATGCTGTGCGCCTCGGCGAGCCCGCGATACCACAGGATGTAGTCGGGCACGTCTTCGGGATGCTTGGCTTCATTGAACTCGCGCTGCGCCAGCTTGTCCAGCCGATCGGCTGCGCTGCGGTAGCGCCCCATGCCGAGATCGACGAACCAGGCGTAATAGCGCTGATAGTAGAGCCACGCGTTGGTGGAGTAATCGCGCACCTGCGGCTCCTGAATATCGAATGCCACGCCCATGATCTGCAGATTGACCATCGGGTCGGTGCGGAACGCGCGCTGATAGAAGCGATGCGCTTCTTCGACGACCGGCTGCCAGGCCGCGGGCACGCGATCGCGATCCTCTTCAGCGGCGAGCGTCGTGCGACGCGCATAGGGCAGGAAGTACAGCGCGAGGCAGGCGTCGGCGTACCGCGGCTCGAGCTTCAGGGCGAGGCGCAGCAGGCTGTCGGTCTGCTGCCAGTGGTGCTCTTTCCAATGTCGCAGCGCGAGGTAGTACTGCCGCTGCGCGTCGTTCGTGTCCTCGCGGACCCATGCTTCCAGGTCCTTCACGCTGCGATCCAGGAAGGCGAACTGCTGCGCCTGCGAGGGGGACCGGACCATTCCCGCACACAGCAGGACGACGATGGAAACCCTGCGCACCATGTCACATCCCGGAGGTCGTGCTGCCATTATACGACCGAGTAAAGCGGGGGGTCCAGGCCGCCACCCGCCCCAAAAGTCATAACACCTTCTGATACACCAGTCTGCCGCCCACCAGCGTGAAACGGGGTTTGATCGGCCCGAGAGACTCGGGAGCGACGGCGAACGGGTCACGCTCGAGCACCACGATATCGGCGAACCGTCCGGCCGCGAGCGTCCCCCATTTCTGCTCGTTGAACGTCGCCCACGCATTGCCGTACGTGTAGGCGCGCAGCGCTTCTCCCACACTGAGCTTCTGCTCCGGCACCCAACCGCCGGGATTCCTGCCGTCCAGCGTCCGGCGCGTGACGGCGGCGTAGACGCCGAGCATGGGATCGAGCGGCGCCACGGTCCAGTCCGACCCGAACGCAAGCGGGGCGTCGCTCTCCAGTAGCGTGCGGAACGCGTACGTGGTCTTGATCCGCGCCGGCCCGATCCGCACTTCGAGCCAGCGGCCGTCGTCGATCGCGTGATAGGGCTGCATCGACGCCACCACACGCCGCGCGCCGAACTTCGGGATGTCCTCGGCCCGCAGGTGTTGCGCATGCTCGATCCGGAAGCGCCGGTCCCGCGGGTCGCGCGCGCGCGATACACTGTCGAGGATGGCGAGGAGGATCGCATTGGCCCGATCGCCGATTGCGTGCACCGCGAGCTGGAGCCCCGCCGAGTCTGCGCCGCCAATCCAGGCACGCATCTCCGACTCGGGCTGCAGCATGATGCCGCGGTAGCCAGCCGAGTCGGAGAATGGCTCGAAGAAGTAGGCCGTGCGCGAACCGGCCGAGCCGTCCATGAATCCCTTGACGCCGCCCAGCCGCACCCAGTCGTCACCGCTCCCACCGCGGCCGATGCTCTCGGCGACGGCGCGCCAGTCTGCGAGGGGGAAGTAGAGGATTGCCCGCATGGTCAATCGATGCGCGCGCGCCAGGCGTCGATAGCTCGCCAGATCGGCCCAGGACGCCGACACGTGCGACGTGGCGGTCACGCCGAGCGACGCGGCATGCGCTAACGCGCGCGCCAATGCCGAATCCCGCTGCTCGGGTGAGGGATCGGGAACCACACGCCCGATCAGCCCCATCGCCTGGTCTTTGAAGATGCCGATCGGCTCGCCGGCGCGGTCGCGCGGGATCTCGCCGCCCCCGGGCGCGGGCGTCGCCTTCGTGACGCCGGCGGCGCGCATCGCGGCGCTGTTCGCCAGCACCATGTGGCCGTCGAGTCGATTGATGAAGACGGGATTGTTGGGCGTGACGGAATCGATCCAGCTGTGCTGCGGCAGGGGAGTGCCGCGCCAGAGCGTATGGTCCCAGTCACCGCCGGTGATCCATTCACCCGGCTTCAGATGCGAGGCGTACTCCTTGAGCCGGCGCACGAACTCCTGAGGCGTGGCTGCATCGCGCAGTTCGACCGACGCCAGTTGAAAGCCGCCGCTGATGAAATGCGTGTGCCCATCCGCGAAGCCGGGCATGATCAGGCCCCCGGCCGCGTTCAGCACCTGCGTCTTCGAACCGATGTAGCGCGCAATCTCGGCGGAGTCGCCGACGGCGAGAATCTTGTCCCCACGAATTGCCACCGCGCCGGGCCGGCCGCGGCCCGTGGAGAGTCCGCTCCAGACGGGCCCGCCCTGAATGACGAGGTCCGCCTTTGCGCCACAGGCGCTGAGCAGGCACAAAGCGACGACGTAGCACAGGCGACGCACGAGCGACCTCCTAGCGGAGCTTGGCGATCCGGCGGATCGTGTCGAGCGCTGCCACGGGGTCGGCGCCGGAATCGGATTTGGGGGCAGGCTTGCCGAGCCCGTCGCGGATATCGAGCAGCACCTCGAGGAGCAGCTGCTCACGCTGGTAGGCGGCGTCCAGGTCGGCCATGCGACGCTCATCGCCGACTTTCTTGGCGCGATCGTAGGCGTCGCGATAGACGCTGTCGAGATTATCGAGAATCTGTTGACGCGGCCGTGGACTCATGCGGGCGAAAGATATAGGTTCCCGCCATGTCGCTCAAAGGCAAACGCGTACTCTTCTTTGCGGCTCCCCTGTACGAAGACCTGGAGCTGTGGTATCCGAAGATCCGCCTCGAAGAGGAAGGAGCCGCTACGACCGTGGCGGGAATGGGCGAGCGGACCTATCCCGGCAAGCGTGGCTATCCGGTCACCGTTGATACGAACGTAGACCAGGTCTCGGCATCGGATTTCGATGGGCTGGTCATTCCCGGCGGCTTCGCCCCCGATCAACTGCGCCGTTCCGACAAGGTTCTGCAGTTGACACGGGAGATCTATCAGGCCGGTAAACCGGTGGCATTCATCTGTCACGCAGGCTGGGTGCCCATCTCCGCCAAGATCCTGAAAGGCAAACGCGCGACGAGCGTGCGCGCGATCAAGGACGACATGGAGAACGCCGGGGTCATCTGGGAAGACAGCGCGGTGGTGGTCGATGGCAAGCTGATTTCGTCGCGCACGCCGGCCGACTTGCCGCAGTTTTGCAAAGCGCTGATCGCCGCGCTACGACAGGGGCCGCAGGACTAGGCCGCTCGGCACTTTGGGAATGAAGTACGTGGACTTGGGCGGCATCACATCGCCCGCGTCCGCGACCGCGAAGACCTGTTCCACCTTCGTCGGATTGAGCAGCACGGCCATCGCCGCACCCCCGTGCTGGACCGTGTCCAGCGCCTGGTTCGCGTCCGGCACGTAGCGCACGATCGGCGTCGACATCGCCGCTCCAAGAATCGGCTTCACCACCAGCGATTCGACCCGCGCGACATCGAGGTCACGGACCGCACCGCTGTGCGCGAGGCTCGGCAGGCGGTCCGGGAGCACACCGGGGTGCATCACCAGCGCCACCATCCGGCTCCGATCCGCGACGATACATGCAGTCCGATCGCGTCCGAGCGACGCGAGGGCGGCGACGACATCGCGTCCTCCCCCGGCGGACACCGGCTGCACGTCGAACACCTCGCGCCAGTGCGGGAGCATGCGCTCCAGGTCCCGCCCCGCACCGAAGATCACGCGATGCGTGGGCAACACCGTCAGCCCGGCATCCTGCGCCGAAACGATGAACGACAGGAGGCGATCGGCCGCGGGATTCTCACGCGCGTACGAGCTGGCCGTTTCGTAGCGGTGGTGGCCGTCGGCGATGTACAGGGGGGAAGAGGGAAGGGGGAAGCGGGACGGGTCCCTCACCAGCCAGAGACGGATTCCCACGCCGTTGAGCTCGGCCGTCGCGTCGGGCGTACCCTGAGTGACGGCAGTGACGGCAGCCACGGCATTCGCGAGTGAGCCATCACGATCGGGCGCGAGCAGAAAGATCGACTCGATGTTGGTGGCGGTGGCGCGCATGAGCGCGAGGCGATCGGCTTTGGGACCGGCATGCGTGTGCTCGTGGGGGCGAATGCGGCGCGGTTCGTACCCCTCCGCGAGGGCGGCGGCGAAGACGCCCCGACGGGTGCATTTCTCGCCGGTCGGTAACGTGAAGTCCTGCGCCATCACATAGAGCACGGGATCCGGATCGCGCCGCAGCACCCCGCTCGCGCGCCAGGCCGCGAGCCGCTCGGCGGCCGCCTCGTAGCGGTCATCGTCGGGCTGGCCCGGACGCGCTTCCGGCAGCATCACGTGCACGATATTGTCCCGGTCGAGCGCCGCGTAGCGCGCGCGCTCGGCCGGATCGATGACGTCATAGGGAGGCGCGATCAGGCGGCTCAGCTTCTCCGCGGCCGCGTAGCGTTCGCCCCGAAACGGCGCAACGAGGTCAGGGGGGGCCATGGGCTTTCGCGACGCGCAGCAGGCGGTGGATCGCTGGGTCGGCCAGTTTGAGGAGGGCTACTTCACGCCGCTCGTCAATGTGGCGCGGCTCGCCGAGGAGGTGGGCGAATTGGCCCGCGAGGTGAATGATCATTTCGGTCCCAAGGCGAAGAAGCCCGACGAGGAGCCGGGATCGATCCCGATGGAGCTCGCCGACATTCTGTTCGTGGTGATCTGCATCGCCAATTCGCAGCGTATCGATCTCGATGATGCATTCGCGCAGATGATGGCCAAAGTCACCTCCCGCGACGCCGGCCGCTGGACCAGGAAGGCTCGCTGACCTCCTCGTAGATCCGTGCGTATGACACCAGGCGATCGGGATCGATCGCGCCGGGCGGTGCGCCGCGCACCGCGCAGCCCGGCTCGGCAAGGTGGCGGCAGTTATCGAACCGGCATTGATCGAGATAGGGCCGGAATTCCGGAAAACACGCGCCCAGCTCGTTGGGATCGATGCCCCAGGCGCCGATTTCGCGGAGGCCAGGTGTATCCACGACGTAACCGACGCCGGCAACGGGCACCAGCTCGGCGGCGGTCGTGGTGTGCTTGCCGGTGCGCCATTTCTCGCTGATCGCGCCGACGCGCAACTTGAGTCCCGGTTCGAGGGCATTGAGCAGACTCGACTTCCCCGCGCCGGACGCCCCCGTAAATACCGATTGCCGGCCTCGCAGCAGGTCGCGCAACGCGGGGAGGCCCTCCTCCGCCTTGACCGACGTCGCCAGCAGCTGATAGCCGGCCGCCTTGAAGCGCCGCGTCATTGGCTCCGCGATCGTGCGATCGAGCTCGATCTTGTTCAGGAGCACCGCGGCCGGAAGGCCGTTCGCTTCCGCAATGACGAGAAAGCGGTCGATCATTCGGGGGCTCGGTTCCGGATCGCGCGCGGAGGTGACGACGATGACCTGATCCACGTTCGCCGCGACCGGCTGCGGCCGCCGTGGACCCGCGCCGCTGCTGCCCTGCGACGCGCGGCGCGCGAGCACTGACCGGCGCGGACGGATCTCGGCGATCGTCGATCCCTCGAGGACGACGACATCGCCCGGGACGACGCGATCCTCGTCCTTATGCTTGAGTTTGCCGCGCAGCGTGACGGTGACCTCGCCGCCGTCGGTGTGAACGCGATAGCCGCCGCCGACCCGCGCGAGCACGACACCATTCAGCAGCGTCATGGGCGCGCCCCACTCCGGGCGACGCATTGGTCGAGATGAGCCTTCACCTGCTCGAGCGTCAGCGCCAGCAGCGGCGCGAGTGCTTCGGCGGGCGTGGGCCCGAACGCGAGGTAGTCCGTTTCGAGATGCCCGACGGGCTGGCCCGACTCGCCCCAGCGCACGAACAGCAACGCCGCGCCGAACCGGCCTGGCGCGGCGGCGTCATCGGTGAATGTGGCAACCGAGTAGGCCTGGCCGTCCGCCGCGCCGAACGCCGGCGGGCGTCCGTGCACCTGCTGGTATCCGCCCAGTGTCGTATCGTCCATCAGCGACGCCGGTGCACCGATTCTTTGAGAATGTTGGTGGCGATGAAGGCGATGTTGGCGGGGCGCTCCGCAAGCCGACGCATGAGATACGGATACCAGTGCGTCCCGAAGGGCACGTACACCCTCATGTTGTAGCCTTCGCGGCGCAGCCGATACTGGAGGTCGCGCCGCACGCCATACAGCATCTGAAACTCGAAACGCTCGGCGGGAATTCCCTTGCGCTTCGTAAACGCCTTGGCGTGATCGATGATGCGCACGTCGTGCGTAGCGATACCGGGATAGTTGCCGCGCTCGAGCAACCGCTCCATGCACGTGATGTAGCTCGCGTCCACGTCCTTTTTGTCGGGAAACGCGACGTCTTCCGGCTCCTTGTACGCCCCCTTGCACAGCCGCACGCGCGCGCCAAGCGCGACCATCGCATCGACGTCGGCCGCGGTACGGCGCAGGTACGACTGCAACACGACACCCACCGCGTTCGTGAACTCCGGGTACAGCACCTCGGTGAACAGGCGCTTGGTGCGCTCCGTATACGACGACTGCTCCATGTCGATGCGCACGAACGAGTCGTACTGCTTCGCCCTGCCGATGATGGATCGCATGTTGCGGATGCACAGCTGCTCGTCGATGTCGAGCCCCATCTGCGTGAGCTTGACCGAGACGTTGGCGTTGGCCTTCGCGGCGTAAATCCGGTCGAGTACCTCGAGGTACGTCTGGCAGGCCCGGCTCGCTTCGTCCGCGTGCGAGACGGCCTCGCCCAGCAGATCGAGCGACGCGGTGAGGTCGCTTCCGTTCAGGTCGCGGAGCGTGGCGGTGGCTTCGTGGACCGTTTCCCCCGCGACAAACCGGGAGGCGAGCTTTCTGGCGAGGCGGTTCTTTCGAACGAACCTGAAGATGCTGGGCTGCTCGCTCAACCACAGGAACGCTGCTTTCAGCATCAGCCGTAGAACTTGGTCCCGCGGCCGGCGTGCTCGCGCAGCACTTCACAGGGCGTGAATCGAGCACCGTAACGCTCCGCCAGGCGCTCGAGATCATTCACCACGCGGTCGGCGCCGAGATCGTCCGCATAGCGCAGCGGTCCACCCCGGAACGGCGGGAAGCCGAATCCGAAAATCGCCCCGATGTCGCCGTCACGCGGACTCTGGACGACTCCTTCACCCAACGCGCGGGCGGCTTCATTCACCATGCCGAGCACGAGGCGCTGGAGGATCTCGGCGGGCCGTGGGCCGCCGTTGGGATGTGCGCCGAGCAGCTCGTACCCGCTCTCATCGACGCCCCGCTTCTTGCCGCCTTTGTAGAAGTAGAACCCGCGTCCCGACTTCCGGCCCAGGCGTCCGCCTTTGACGAGCGCCGCAATGCCCGGCCCGGGCGCCGGAATGATGTGATCGCCGTAGGCCTCCTGCATGACTCCGGCCACCTTCAGCGCGACGTCGAGGCCGACCTCATCGAGCAGGGTCACCGGCCCAACCGGGAAACCGAAGCGCACGGCCATGCTATCGATCTCCTCGATCGACGCGCCATCCGCCAGCAGATGACCGACTTCATTGGCATAGGGGGCGAGGATGCGGTTTACCCAGAATCCGGGTTTGTCGCGCACCACGATGACGGTCTTGCCCATGCGCCGGCCGAACGCGACCGCGGTGCTGATGGTCTGGGGCGTGGTCCGCGCGCCGGGAATCACTTCGAGCAACGGCATCTTCGCGACCGGTGAGAAGAAGTGCATGCCGATGACGCGCGCGGGGTCGCGAGCCGCCTCTGCGATCCGGGTGATCGGAATCGTCGAGGTGTTGGACGCGAACACGCCCGCGGCGGGCAGCACGCCTTCGGCCTCGCGCAGCACCTCCTGTTTGACGGCGAGGTCTTCGAACACCGCCTCGATGGTCAACTCCGCCCGGCCGAATCCCGCGTACGTGTCGGCGCCGGACAGGAGCGCCACCAGCCGTGCATGGTCGTATTTCGAGATGCGCCGCCGTTTCAACCGGTCGTCGAGAATCGCGCGAGCCGCGAGGATGCCCTGCGCCACGCGCCCAAGATCCGCGTCCTTCATGCGGACATCGACTTCGGCTTGCGCCACCGCGGTCCCGGCGATACCCGACCCCATGAAGCCTGAGCCGATGATGCCCAGCCGGCTGACGCGCGCGGCGGGAGGAGCATTCGCAACGCCGGGGTCCTTCTTCAGTTGATTGGTCGCAAAGAAAATCTGCACGAGCTTGCGGGAGACATCGGTCACGGCCAACTGCCCGAACAGCTGGGCTTCACGCTTCAGCCCCTCGGATATCCCGTGCTTCAGCCCGTACTCGACGG
This sequence comes from Gemmatimonadota bacterium, assembly GCA_050264615.1. Classification (GTDB taxonomy): domain Bacteria; phylum Gemmatimonadota; class Gemmatimonadetes; order Gemmatimonadales; family GWC2-71-9; genus 20CM-2-65-7. The sequence continues at coordinate 5,461 of JBLNGI010000033.1, read as the reverse complement.
CTTCGAGCGCGGCGAGGGGCGCCGGATAATTCCCAGCGGTGCGCTCGAACACCTGCTTGCGCGCGGTCCGGAACACGATGCGCCGGCCGAGCGGATTGCCGTCGAGCAGGAATCCGATGAATCCACCGGGCCGCTTGCGTTTGGGGCGCCACCCGCCGGCCAGTTTTTGCGCCGCGCGGAAGGTGATCTCATGGAGAATCGGCGGCGCCACCAGCTCGTCCACGATTCCGAGCCGGAACGCCTTCGGGGCGCGCTCCAGTTTGCCGGCGAGGATCATGTCCAACGCGGCGCGCGCGCCGATCAGGCGCGGCAGCCGCTGACAGCCGCCCGCGGCGGGCAGGATCCCGAGCTGGACTTCTGGCAGTCCGATCTGGGTCTTGGGATGGTCGGTGGCGACGCGGTAATGACACGCGAGCGCGAATTCGAGCCCCCCGCCCAGGCAGCCGCCGTGAATCCCGGCGACGACGGGTTTCGGAAAGCGGGCCACACGATCGAGCAGCTCCTGACCGTCGGCCGCGAGGCGCTCGGCTTCGGCCGCCGAGCTCAGCCGGACGAATTCTTCGATATCGGCGCCGGCGATGAAGTTGTCCTGTTTGCCGGAGAGGAACGCGACGCCCTTTACGCTCGCGTCGTCCGCCAGGGCCGCAAAGCACGCGATAAATTCGTCTTTCACCGCGCGCGAGATGACGTTGACCGGGTGGCCTTTGAGATCCAGCACCACGACGGCGATGCCGTCGCTGACGTCCCACGTGACCGCGGGAGCGCTGCGGGCCGGAGGAGCGAGCGTCGCCATTACCGGCGTTCCAGGACCATGGCGAATCCCATCCCGCCCTGGGCGCACACCGAGATGAGCCCGAACTGCACGTCGCGCCGCACCATTTCGTTGGAAAGCGTCGTCACCAGCCGCCCGCCGGTCGCGCCGAACGGGTGGCCGATCGCGATCGAACCGCCCATCACGTTGATGATCTCCTCGTTGATCTCCCACCCCTTGGCCGCGAAGCCCTGGAGATTCGAGAGCACCTGCGCCGCGAACGCTTCGTGCAGCTCGATCAGGCCCAGGTCCTTCCACTGAATCCCCGCGCGTTCGAGGGCTTTGGGGACCGCCCACACCGGCGCCTGCAGCAGCTGCCAGCCCGGATCGACCGCTGCAACCGCATACGACCGGATGTAGGTGAGCGGCGTGTAGCCGAGCGCCTGCGCGGCCTCGGCGCTCATCAGCAAGACCGCCGACGCTCCATCGGTGAGTGGCGAGGCATTGGCGGCGGTCACGCTGCCGTAGCGGCGATCGTACACCGGCTTGAGCTTCGCCATTTTCTCGAGCGACGTATCGGTTCGAATGCCGTTGTCCTCCTGAACGATCGGCTCCCCGGGCCGCGTCGAGAGCCACGGGGCGATCTCGGCCGTGAGCCGGCGGTCCGCCGTGCCTTGAGCCGCGAGCATGTGGCTGCGCAGCGCCCAGCGATCCTGCTCCTCGCGCGAAATGTGATTCTCCTTGGCCATCTTCTCCGCCGACTGGCCCATTGACTCGCCGGTCGACGGTTCCGCGATCGCGGGCGCGACGGGAATCAGGTCTTTGGGCCGGATCTTGGCGAAGGTCCTGACGCGGGCGGCGAGCGACTTGGCCTTGCTCGCCTCGACCAGAATGTCGGCGAGCCGGCGGGATGCGAGAATCGGAATGTCTGACAGCGCTTCGGCGCCGCCCGCCACGATGACGGCCGCGTTGCCCAACGCGATTTGATCGTGTGCGGCGGTGACGGCTTGATTTGCGGAGGCGCAGGCTCGATTCAGAGAGTACGCGGGAATCTCTTTGGGGAATTGCGGCAGGAGGCTGACTTCGCGGCCGATGTTCGGCACCAGGGGCGACGGCACCACCTGCCCGAAGATGACCTCGTCGACTTCCTGCCCGTCCAGATTGGTGCGCTCGAGCAGCTCGCGGGCGGCGTAGCGGGCGAGATCGACGGCGCGCGCATCCTTCAAGGAGGTGCCCGCCTTGGTGAACGGCGTTCGGACGCCGGCGACGACTGCCACGCGCCGTCCGTTGAGACCCGGCATTAGATTCACGCTCCGATTCGGGATTCGAAACCTACCACCAGCCCCAAGTGGAGGGGAGTTGGATCAGGCTCTGGTCGACACGCCGTGGGACGTGTTGGTCATCGGCGGCGGGATCACGGGTGCGGGAATCGCGCGGGATGCGGCCATGCGGGGCTTTCGCACCGCCTTGATCGACAAGGCGGACTTCGGGGCCGGTACGTCGTCCCATTCTTCCCGGCTGATTCATGGTGGCGTGCGCTACCTGGAGCAGTACGCGTTTCGGCTGGTTTTCGAGTCCAGTCACGAGCGGCGCGTGCTCCTCAAGATCGCGCCGCATCTCGTGCGCCCGCTCGCATTCCTCTTTCCGGTCTATCGCGGCGGTCGCGTGCCGGCCTGGAAGCTGCGCGCCGGGATGTGGCTCTACGATTTGCTCTCGGCGTTCCGGAACGTTCGGCGGCATCGCTGGCTCAACGCCAAGAAGGTACGCCGCGTCGAGCCGGGCGTGCGCGACAAGGGTCTCGTTGGGGCGTCGCTCTACTACGATGCGCAGGTCGACGATGCACGCCTCGTCGTCGCCACCGTGCGCGCAGCCGCCCGGTCCGGTGCGGTCGTCGCCAATTACATCGAGGCGACGGGACTGCTCAAACCCGATGGCCGGATCCGGGGCGCCGTCGTTCGGGACGTGCTCACCGGCGAGCCGGCCAGCATACGCGCCAACGTCGTCGTGAACGCGACCGGCCCGTGGTCGGATGCGCTGCGTCGGCTGGACAACCCGGCGGCCAAGCCGCTGCTGCGCCCGACCAAAGGCGCTCATGTGTTTGTGCCGCGGCGGCGCATGTCGAACGAGCATGCCGTCACGCTGTTCTCGCAACTCGACGGGCGAGTGATGTTTGTGCTGCCCTGGGGGGACCTTTCCTACATCGGAACCACGGACACCGATGCCGACGTTGCAGCGGACGAATTGCGGGTGACATCCGCCGATGTGACGTACCTGCTGCGATCGGCGAATGCCGCCTTTCCCGACGCGCATCTCACGACGAATGATGTCATCTCGGGATGGGCGGGGCTGCGGCCGCTGCTGCATCAGGACAACGCCACCCCGTCCCAGGTGTCCCGCGAGCACGCCATCGAGGAGAGCGCGCAGGGACTCGTCTCGATCGTGGGGGGCAAGCTCACAACGTATCGGATCATGGCCCGCGACGTGGTCGATCGCGTCGCGAAGCGACTGCACGCGCTCGACGGGCGCCCCGTTGCTCCGCATCCACCCACCGATCGCGAACCGTTGCCCGGCGGGGAATCGGCCGATCTCGAGGTGCTGGTCGAAGCCGCGCGCGCCCGCGGCACACTGGAACCGACCGCGCGCCATCTGGTGGCCAGCTACGGCAGTGAGGCGGCGGCGGTGCTCAACCTGGTCGATCGCGAGCGCGCGCTGGGGCAACCGATCGTGCCCGGCAGGCCCGAGATCTGGGCGGAAGTCACGTACGCGGTCGAGCGCGAGATGGCACAGCGGGTGCAGGACGTGCTGATCCGACGCCTGCACCTGTACTACGAAACGCGCGATCAGGGCCAGTCAGTCGCCGGCGCGGTCGCGACCCGGATGAAAAAGCTCCTCGGCTGGGACGACACCCGTGAGGCCGAGGAGCTTCGTGATTACGCGCAGACGCTGGAACGAGGTCGGATCAAGGTTTGACGCGCACGCGCGGCCTGATGCGAATGTTCAGGTCGTCCTCGTCCTCGATCTGTCGGAGCGCCCACGTCGCGGCGCGCCGAACCGATCCCGCTTCATCGCTCTGAGCCGCTACGAGCCCGTCGCGCGCGCGCGGGCTCTGGATCTCACCGAGCGCCCACGCCGCGGTCGCGCGAACGTCGATGTCGCTGTCCTTGAGCGCCGCCACCAGCGGATCGACGGCGCTCGCGTCTTCGATTTCGCCGAGCGCCCAGGCGGCGAGCACGCGCACCTCGGGATCGGAGTCGCGCAGGCCGACAGCCACGGGGCGGACACCGCTCGCTTCTTCGATTTCGCCCAGCGCCCAGAGCGCCGTCTTTCGCACGCTCACGACGGGATCGCGCACGAGCGGCTCCAGTGCCGCGACGCCTGGACTGCTTTCGATCTCACCCAGCGCCCAGGCCGCGGCCTGGCGCACGCGCGGCTCGCGGTCCTTCGTAGCGGTCGTGAGCAGGGGCACCGCGCTGGCGTCTTCGATTTCACCGAGGGACCACACCGCGACGATGCGGACCTCGAGAACCGGATCGTTCACTGCCGGCGTGAGCGGGCGAACCCCGCGCGCGTCTTCGATCTGGCCGATCGCCCACGCGGCGGTGCGGCGGACTTCGGGTGCGCGGTCAGTGAGGGCGCGCGCGAGCGCGTCGATGGCGACCTTGTCTTCGATCTCCCCGAGCGCCCAGGCCGCGGTCATGCGCACCGCGGCAGAATCGTCATCGCTCAGCGCTTTGCCGAGCGGATTGATCGCGCGCGAGTCCTCCATTTCACCGAGCCCCAAGGCACCGGTCTCGCGCAGGTCGGCCCGTGCGTCGCGCAGCAGGCTGATGAAGAGATCGTACTCCCCCGATCCGCCGTGATTCCCGAGCACGCGCACGGCGATCCCGCGCACGCAGCGATTCTCGTCGCGCACGAACGCTCGGAACGCGCGCAGCACCCCCGGGTTGATGTCCGAGCCGCGCTCGTGCATAGCGATGTGAATGCCGCCCCCGCCCCCGCCCCCGCCCCCCCCGCCCCAGCTGCCTCCGGGCATCGGCATGGGAGTCGGCATCGGGCGCGGCATCGGCATCGCCGGATCTGAGTGGTTCCAACCGCCCCACCCCCACCAGCCGCCATAGTTGGTCATGGCCTGCCCGGCGAGCTGGCAGATGGTGGAATCGCTCGTCTTGAGCTGCGTGAGCACGCGCGTGACCGTAGCGGAGTCGATGGTGTTGTGGTTCTGAACGGTGACCAGCACAGCCAAGAACGTTGCCAGCATGACCAATCCCGGGTGGAGGATACGTCCGTTTGGATATGCGAAACGTCCCGAAGGTTGCCGCGTCGGGAAATGGCGGTATTATCTCGCCCCGTGCATCCGAGTTTATGGCCTGGCCTTCTTTCTATCATCTGCCTTTTCGCCTGCTCCCGGCCCGAAGCGCCTCCGCACGCAGCTGCGGCGGCCGGCGCTGCCGACTCGGTCATTCCGGATGGCCCCTTTGGCGATGCGGTGCGGCGCGGCCGGGCGATTCTGCTGGCGACGCGCGACAGCCTGCCGAGCCACGTGGGGAACCAGCTGCGCTGTACCAGCTGTCACCTCGACGCCGGACGCCGTGAAAGCGGGTCCTGGGTCGGCGTCTTCGCCCGCTATCCACAGTACCGTTCCCGCAGTGGCATCGTCGAAACCATCGAGTATCGCGTCAACGATTGCTTCCGCCGCAGCATGAACGGCGC
>JBLNGI010000032.1:0-4444 GCA_050264615.1 Gemmatimonadota bacterium | reverse complement strand
TACCCTCAGCTCCACATCATCTCGTTCGAGCGCAACGCGGGCCAGACCGCCGCGTTTGCGGCCGGCTTCCGCGCGGCGCGCGCGCCGATTGTCGTCACGCTCGACGCGGATCTCCAGAACGATCCCGCCGACATTCCCAGGCTCGTCGCTGAATTGCGGCGCAGCGGTGCGAGCGCCGTCGCCGGCTACCGCGCGGCGCGCCGCGACACCGCCTGGAAGCGGCTGCAGAGCCGGATCGCCAATGGCGTGCGCAACCGGCTCAATGGCGAGGTGATCCGCGACACCGGCTGCTCGCTCAAGGCGTTCCGGACCGAAGCCGTGCGGGACCTGCCCCTGTTCACGGGCATGCACCGCTTCCTGCCGACCCTCATTAAGATGAACGGCGGCACCGTGACCGAGATCGCAGTGGGGCATCGGCCGCGCAAGCATGGTGTAACCAAATACGGCATGTGGAATCGGGTCTGGCGGTCGCTGCTGGATGCGTTCGCGGTGCGCTGGATGCAGCGCCGCGCGCTGCGCTACCGCGTGCGCGAGGAGGTGTAATGGCTCGACCGGACGGCACGCACGGGCAATGGCTCGTGCAGATCGACGCTGAGCTGGACGGGGAGCTCTCGCTGATGGAGCGTGCGGCGCTGGCCAAGCATCTCGCCACGTGCTCCCACTGCGCCGGCGCGCGCGCCAGCCAGCTCGAGGTGCGCGTCGCCCTGGCGCGCTCCGCGGGCAACCCGCACGCATTCGTCGTCCCGCGGCCGGCGATCCGCGGCGGCACGTTGACACTCTGGGTGATTGTCGCGCTCGTGACGGGACTGCTCGGTGGCTGGCTCGCGAACCGCCGCTGGGGCGGCCCGGGCAGCGGGGCACCGCTCGAGGAGACGCGTGGGACTATCGTCGTTCAGTAGCGTCCTCCTCGCTGTGGCAGCTCTCCAGGGCCCCGGCACGCGGCTCACATATCGGGTGCGCGTCATCGAGCCGGCCGCGGACGCGTCCCCCCCCCGCATCCTCGCCAGCGGCGCCGTGAGTGGCCCGCTCGACAACGAGATGCGGCTCACGCTCCGGACCGACACCGCCGAAGTCGAAGCCCTCTTTCACCTCTCGCCCTTCGGCGACACGGTGAGCCTGGGCGCCGAGTTCTACACGCGCCGGCTCGTGGGCCGCTCGCGCCGCGGGCTGCCGCTCTGGGAGGACGACACCTACCGGCGCCTGATCCGGCTCGCCTGGAGCGATACGGCGCGGATCTACCCGTTTGGAGGGAGCGGTGGGCAGGGAGCAGCGCAGTCCGTCCGGGTCGAGCTGATTCTCGAACGCCAGTTTGCCGGAGGAGAAGGCCGAGCCGCCGAGCACTTCGAGCTCGTGGATTCGACTCGCGACGTGCGCATGGAGGCCGTGATTCGCCCGCGCCGGGCGCGCGTCATCCTCAACCTCGTGCGGGGCGATACCGTGAGCGGGCCACGGGGCATCGATCTCGTCCTCGACGAGCCGCCCCGCGTCATGCAGCTCGTGCTGAAGGGACGCGCCACGACCCTGGTCGTGAGCGTTGCGCGCGCCAGCGAAGCGCGCTCGCCTCGTGACCGCGCGCTCGCCCTCGATGCCGAGGCGATTTGCCTGGTGGTCGCGGGTGCCGATGCGGCACAGCCGCTCGGGAAGGTGTGCGGGCAGCTGAACAACGTCGCGCGCCTGCTGCCGCTGCCGACCGGCGATACATTAGCTGCAACATTCGCCTGGCCGGGCGCGCGCTGATGCCACGCAGAAATCGCCTCGATCCCTCGATCTTCCACCTTCCCGTCGACAAGATGCGGGAGGGCTATTACTCCGACAAATACTTCGTGCGCGCGCGCGAGCTGCTGCGCAAAGACAAGCACCGCCCGCGCGTCACCATGCAGGTCTTCGGCAAGTCGCACGCCTACCTCGGCGGGATCGACGAAGCGATCGCGATCCTGAAGCTGTGCGCGGAGCAATGGGACGAGCTGGTCGTGCACGCGCTGTACGACGGCGACGAGATCGAGCCCTGGGAAACCGTGCTGCTGATCGAAGGGCCGTACGACGCGTTTGCGGTGCTCGAAACGTTGTACCTGGGCGTCCTCGCGCGACGCACGCGGGTGGGGACCAATACGCGGGCCGTCGTCGAGGCCGCGAAGCCCAAGGAAGTGATGTTCTTCCCGGCCCGCCACGATCACTGGCTCGTGCAGACCGGTGATGGCTACGCGGCTCATATCGCGGGCGCGATCGGCGTCTCGACGGACGCCCAGGCGTCATGGTGGGGGTCGGAAGGCATCGGCACGGTGCCGCACGCGCTGATTGCGGCCTACGGCGGCGATACGGTCCTCGCGTCCCGGAAGTTCGCCGAGCTGTCGGATCCGTCGATCCGGCTGATCACGCTGGTGGATTTCGACAACGACTGCGTCGGGACGTCGCTGGCCGTCGCGCGCGATCTGGGTGACCGCCTCTACGGCGTGCGGCTCGATACCTCCGAGACCGTGGTGGACAAGTCGGTGATCCCGCAAATGGGCACGTTCAAGCCGAGCGGCGTGAATCCCCAGCTCGTCCGCAACGTGCGCAACGCGCTCGATCTGCAGGGCTTCCGGCACGTGAAGCTCGTCGTCTCCGGTGGGTTTACGGTCGAGAAGATTCGCCAGTTTGAAGACGAAGGCGTTCCGGTCGACGTGTATGGCGTGGGCTCGAGCCTGTTCCAGGGCCGGTTCGATTTCACGGCGGACGTCGTGATGTTGGAAGGGAAGCCGTGCGCCAAGGTAGGGAGGTCATACCGGCCTAATCCGAGGTTAGAACCCGTGACGTAGGAGCGGAGCGTGCTGCGCCCCATAAGCAGGTCCTTCGCTTCGCGCGCCTGCGGCGCGCTTCGCTCAGGATGACAACTGCGGTTGCGGTTTTTTGGAAAAAATGGGAAAAAGGGATGGTTTCGGCCATCTTTTCTCTTCTTTTTTTTTATTGAGCGACGTTCACGCATGTCATCCTGAGCGACGCGCGCGTCAGCGCGCGGCGCGGAGGATCTGCTTTTTGGGGCGGCGCGAAGGACGTCGGCCACTTGCGCCCCTTTCGCCCTGTGCATAATTTTCCGCCCAAATGAATAATCATGCATCCATCCCGGTCGGCGTGCTGGGCGCGTCCGGCTACGTGGGTCAGGAATTGCTGCGGTTATTGCACGGCCATCCCGGCGCCACGGTGGCGTTCGCCACCGCCGAGTCGGCGGCGGGGGAGTGGGTCGACGGCGTCGAGCTGATCAAGGCCGACGCCGCGCCCTGGCAGCAGGCCGAGATCATTTTGTCGGCGCTGCCGCACGGCGTGTCGGCGCGCTATGTCCATGAAGCGCGCGCCGGCGGCAAGCGGGCGGTCGACCTCTCGGCCGACTTCCGGCTCTCACCCGACGCCGTGTACGGATTGACCGAGTTCACCCGCCCGCGCCTCGCGGACGCCGAGCTCGTCGCCAATCCCGGATGCTATCCCACGGCCGCGCTGCTGGCGCTGATTCCGCTCGCGCAGCTCGGGCTGATCGATCCCGCCCGCGAGATCATCATCGACGCCGCGTCCGGGGTCACCGGGGCCGGTCGCAATCCCAAACGCGAGCTGTTGTTCGGAGAAGTCGCGGAAGACTATCGCGCCTACGCGATCGGCAATACGCACCGGCACCTCGCGGAGCTGAAGCAGTCGCTCGCCCGTGAGGGAGGATTCACGGGCGATCTCGTCTTCACCCCGCACCTGCTCCCCGTCAAGCGCGGGATTCTCGAAACGATTCACGTGCCGCTGACCCGCGTCCTGGACCAGGCGACGGCCGAGGGACTCTACACGGCCACCTACGACGGCGAACCGTGCATCCAGATCATGCACGGGACCTTGCCGTCGTTGAAGGACGTCGTGTACAGGAACCGCGTGGCGATCGGCGTCGCGGAAGTCGCCGACGTGCGCCGGCCGCGCCTCACCGTCATCGCCGCCATCGACAATCTCGTGAAGGGCGCCGCGGGCCAGGCGATTCAGAACATGAACGTCATGCTCGGGCTGCCCGAGACCGCGGGGCTCGCATGCTGAACGTGACAGTCGTCAAGATCGGCGGCAACGAGCTCGATCAGCCCGACTGGGTCGATGCCTGCGCGCGCGCGCTCAAGGGCATCGGCCCGGCGGTCGTCGTGCACGGGGGCGGCCAGGCGGTGAGCCGATGGTCCCGGCGCCTCGGGCTGCCGGTCGAGAAGCAGGACGGCCTGCGGCGCACGACGCCTGAAATCGCGCAGGTGGTCGAGATGGTGCTGGGCGGTCCGATGAACCGGCTGCTGGTCGCCGCGCTGCGCGAGGCGGGGCTCGATGCCATCGGGCTCTGCGGCGTCGACGGCGGTCTGCTCACCGCGCAGCCTGTGCGGCAGGCCGAGCTGGGCGAGGTGGGAGAGATCGTCAACGTCCGGGCTTCGCTGCTCCAAAGCCTGCTGCTGGCGGGTCTGAC
>JBLNGI010000031.1:0-3343 GCA_050264615.1 Gemmatimonadota bacterium | reverse complement strand
CGGTCGCAACCGGGTGGTCGTCGCCGAAACGAGCAGTGCCCGGCCCCAGGAACGGAAGGCACGACGCAGCAAGCGCGAAGCCTAGTCAGCGCAGGTGTAGGGCCAGCCAGTCGATCCAGCGGCGGTTGACGTCCCGCTGCCGCACCGGATCACCGGGCGAATGTCCCGGCCCTGGATATCCGATGAACTGCACCGGCACGTTGTTATCCTTCAGCGCGCGATAGAGCGTGTAGGACCCCGTCACCGCCACGCGCGCGTCGCCGGTGCTGGACATGATCAGCGTCGGGGCGCGGATCCTCCAGAGATGCGTCAGTGGCGATTCAGCGAGCCAGGCGGCCACGCGATCGCCCACCCACGGAGACGCGGTGATCGCGTGCCGCCGCATGACATTCAAGTCCGACAGGTTGTACATGTCGAACAGCGACACGGGCGCGGCGCCCGCGACCGCGGCGCGCCATTGCTCCGGGTAGCGGCCGAGTAACCACGCCGTCAGGTAGCCGCCGTAGGACCAGCCGGAGACCGCGATCCGCGTGGTATCCACGATGCCGCGGCGTACCAGCGCCGCCACGCCCGCCATGATGTCGCGCGCCGGACCTTCGGCCGCGCTCGAAGCGATCGCGCGCTGAAACGCGTTGCCACGATTGTCGCTCCCACGATAGTTCGGCTGAAACACGAGCCAGCCCTGAGCGGCGAGCAGCTGTGCGCGCGCGTAGAACTCTTCCGTCGATGAAGCCGTCGGCCCGCCGTGAATAAGGAGAACCAACGGATAGCGGGTCCCCGGCAAAAAGCCCGGCGGCACGGTCAGCACGCCATCAGCCTTCAGGCCGACATCCGTGTCCCACTCCACATGCTCGCTGCTCCCCAGGGTGCGCGCGGCGATCTCGGCGTGAAAATCGGTGACGCGGCGCGGAGCGGCCTGGAACGAGGTCAGGTAGTAGATCTCGGAGGGTCGCGCCGGCTCGGCGCCGACAAACACGATCGCACCCGTCGGGCCCACGTTGATCTCCGATACCGCCGCGATCTGGCCAAGGGCGACGGGCCGCGCCCTCCCGTCGAGCGGCTGGAACCAGAGCGCCGAGCGCGTACCGTCTGTGCCGAGCAGTAAAAGTCCGTCGCCAGCCGGCAGCCACGCGAATTCCGTGACGTGGCGATCGAGCGCGCCGGTGAGAATCTTCGGCGGACGCCTCTGATCCGACGGGAGCGGATCGACGCGGACCTCGTCGAGATTCGCGGGATCGCCATCGCGTGGGTAGGAATACGCTATCGCGTTGCCGTGGGGTGAGAACACCGGGTTGCCTTCGCGGGCGGTGCGCCCCGTCAACGCCTGGCTTGCACCGGTGCGCGTGTTCAGCACCCAGACGGCGCTCTGGTCTGTGTCGCCCGAGTGCGGTGAAGCAAACCGCACGAACGCGATCGAGCTCCCATCCGGTGACCACGACAACGGAGACGTGCTGAGACCCGTGGCTGCGCTCCAGGTACCGCTCGTCAAACGGTGATCACCGATCCAGATGTGCGACGACACAGGGGCGGCGCCGATCGTGTACGGGTCGTTCCCGATCTCGAAGGCGTTGTTGAACCGCTCGACGGGGCCGGACACCGTGTCTCGAGTGATGTAGGAGACCGTGCCGCCGTCAGGCCGCCAGGCGAAGAGCCGCACGCCGCCGCGCACTGCCGTCATGGCGCGCGGCTCGCCGCCCGCCACGCGCACGGTGAATACCTGCTGCACGCCGTCGGCGATCGTCAGAAACGCGACTGCGTTCCCCGCCGGCGCCCACTGGGGACTGCTCACCTCACGACCCGACACCAGCACACGCTGCGCGCCGCTCCCGATGTCCAGCAGGATCAGCTGCGCATCCCAGCGATTGGCGTCCACGTTCGGCCGCTCCGCGACAAACACGATCGATCGTCCATCGGGCGAGATCTGTGGCGACGACAGGCGTACCAGCTTGGCCATGTCATCGAGCGCGAACCGCCGCTCCTGCGCCGCGAGCAGTGCCGGCGCCAGGAGCGCGATCCGGACGAACCGGCGCATCACGTGCGCGTGCGTGCTACCTCGTAGAGATACTCCACATACGAGCGCACGGCGCCGTCGAATCCCTGCACTTTGGGATTGGTCGATTCGATCACATAGTACTCGTCGGGCGCATGGGCGCCGCTCCCATGCCCCATACCGAAATGCCCGGCCGCCAGCTTCAGCGGCTCACCAGTGAAAACGTAGCCCGGCCAGGAGCCCGCGTTCCGGGGCAGCCGGATCGGATCGATCTGGGAGCGGCGGTACACCGCGTCCTGCGCGCGAATCACCATCGCATCGAGCGGCGTGCTCGTGGGATCGTAGCCGCCGGTCATGTTGACCTCGATGTCACCGAATCCGCGCTTCGCGAGGTGCGCTTTGAGGGCAGCCAGCGCCTCGTCCGCCTTCATGTCGGGGACGAGCCGGAGATCGAGTTTGGCGGTCGCCCGGTGGGGCAGAATCGTCTTGCCGCCCGGTCCGGTGTAGCCGCCGACCAGCCCTTCGATGTTGACCGTGGGTCGCGACATCAGCAGCTCGAGCGCTTCCTGCCAGCTCACGTCGCGCACCCAGCGCTGCACGCCGAGCAGCCGCTTGGCGGCGTTCTCATCGAGCCGCCGCGCCGCGTCCGCGATCATCGTCTTCTCGGTCGGCGAGAGTGGCCGGGCTCTGTCGGCCAGGCCGTCGATCGCAGGATCGTTGCCGTCCGCCGAGACCAGCGTGTTCAGCGCTTGCACGAGATGCCAGGCCGGGCTGTCGACACGCGCCTTGTTGCTCGAGTGGATGTCTTTTTGGGGTCCGCGGCCCCACCGCTCACCGGTCGAGACCAGCTCGACCTCGATGACGCCCTTGGCGCCGAACGTGATCGTCACCTGGCCATCGAGTCCCTGCGAGGCGGAGGGCATGAAGATGCCGGCCGTCCGCTTCAGCGCCTCCAGGATTTCGGGACGGCGCACGATCTGCGCGAAGTGCGGCGAGCCGATCTCCTCCTCGCCCTCGGCGACGAGCACCAGATTCACCGGGAGCTTCCGGTTCGCGGCGCGAATGGCGTGCAGCGCCGCGAGGAACGTCGCCTCCGGACCTTTCTGATTCACCGCCCCGCGGCCCATCACGACCTTGCCGAGGCCCGCCTTGTCCACGAGCGCGGCGTCCCAGGGCGGCGACGACCACTCCGCCGGGTCGACTTGTTTGACGTCGTACATGAAGTAGACACCGAGGGTGCGGGGCGCCCCGGCGTCGAGCGTCGCGAAAATGCCCGGCTGGCCGTCGCTCGGAATCTTCGTGACCTGCCCGAACCCCGCATCGCGCAGCATCTGCATCGTGAGCTCACAACCC
>JBLNGI010000030.1:0-20053 GCA_050264615.1 Gemmatimonadota bacterium | reverse complement strand
GCGCGCTTATATTCATCGCGCGTCGCGAAGAAGGCGGCATGCGGACCGCCATAGCCCCTGGGCACGCCGAAGCGCTGGGCAGAACCCAAGGCGATATCGGCGCCGAGCTCGCCGGGCGGCGTGAGCAGCGTGAGCGCGAGCAGATCGGTCGCGACCGTGACGAGGGCGCCGGTGCCGTGCGCGGCCGCGCACAGCGAGCGGTAATCGCGGATCGCGCCGTCCGTCGCCGGATACTGGATCAGCGCGCCGATGACGTGCTGCTGGGTGAAATCGAAGCTGGCGGGATCGGCCACGACGACGTCGATCCCGCGCGCAGCGGCGCGCGTGCGCACCACCGCGATCGTCTGCGGATGGCAGCCGGTGTCGACCAGGTAGGTGAGTTTCCCCTCGTGCTTCGAGGCCGCCTCGGTGAGATGCATCGCTTCCGCCGCCGCCGTGCCCTCGTCGAGGAGGGAGGCGTTCGCGACCTCGAGGCCCGTCAGGTCAGACACCATCGTTTGGAAGTTGAGCAGTGCTTCGAGCCGGCCCTGCGCGATCTCGGCCTGATAGGGCGTGTAGGCTGTGTACCACCCGGGGTTCTCCAGCACGTTCCGCTGGATGACGGGCGGCGTGACGGTGTCGTAATAGCCCATGCCGAGGTAGGAGCGGAACACCTGATTCTGCGCCGCGAGCAGCCGCAGCTCCTCGAGCACCTCACGCTCGGTCTTGGCCGCGGGAATACGCAACGGCTGGCGCAGGCGAATGTCGGTGGGCACGACCGCATCGATGAATGCATCGAGCGAGTCGTAGCCCCCCCCGAGCGTGCCCAGCATGGTCGCCACGTCCTCGGGCGACGGACCGATATGCCGTTCCTGAAACAGGTCGCGATCGACTGTCATGTTTTCAAAACGTGTGCGGGTTTCCGGTGGGGACGATCACTCTCCTACTTGCTTCGCGTACGCGTCGGCGCGGAGCAGCCCCTCCAATTCCTTGGCATCCTTGATTCTGACCTTGACCATCCAGCCCTTGCCGTACGGATCGCGATTCACGAGTGCCGGATCCTGTTCCAGCGCCTTATTCGATTCGACGATCGTTCCCGCGACGGGCGAGTACAGCTCCGACACGGCCTTGACCGCCTCGATGGTGCCGAACACATCGTGCTGCTTGAACGGGGCGGCTGCTTTGGGGAGGTCCACGAACACGACGTCGCCCAACTCACCCTGTGCGTAGTCGGTGATCCCGACTTCGACGACCTGCGGGTCGTCACTTACCCGTACCCATTCGTGGTCTTTTGTGTACCGCAGCTCTGTGGGGATGGAGGACATAGGCCGAGAGCCTACACCAGGTCCGCTCGGGGCGCCAGTCCTGCGCCGTCTTCTTCACTCAGCGCGATTCGCGCATGTCCCCACGGTCGCAGATCCAGCCAGACCGCCACCGGATCGGGGTCCGGCGAAAGGTGAAATAGGGGGCACGGGCGCGGCGGGTCGGCGGCGTCCCAGGCTGCGCGCGCTCCGTCACCAGCCGCGGCCGTGGCCACGATCGACAGAGGCCGCTCGCCGCGGAGCGCCTTCCCCAATCCCTTCACCGTCGCGTGCTCGACCTTCATCCCGGCGTCGGTGTAGCGGCCCTCGATCGCCTTCAGCGCCGGCGTTGCAGCCGCGTCCTTCGCGTCCACGGCGCACAGCAATATCCGCTGGCCGGGTCGCTCGCGCTGGAGACCGGCGCGGGCGGCCTGGATGCGCACCTCGTCGAACACGCGGCGCGCCTCCCGTTGGAGCTCGGCGAGCGTACCGGTGTTCTCGATGACATGCCGGCTCTGGCCGCGCTTGCGCTCCGCCGGCATTTGCGCCGCGATCATGCGGTCCGCGTCGTCGCTGGACAATCCGCGCAGCGCACGCAGCCGCGCGCGGCGAACCACCGGGGGCGCATCGACCAGAACCACCGTATCGAACTGGGCGGGATCGAGCACTTCGAAGAGCAGTGGGATGTCGTTGATCACGATCGCGTCCCCCCGATCGCGCGCGGCGCGCTGCAGGTCGAGGCGACGCTGCTGCACAGCGGGATGCACCATCGCGTTCAGGGCCAGAAGCGCGTCATCGTCACCCATGACCTTGGCCCGCAGCGCGACCCGATCGAGTGTCCCGTCGGGGGCGAGCACATCTGCGCCGAATCGCTTGGCGATCGCGGCGAGCACCGCGGTCCCCGGGGCCTGCGCCTCCCGCGCCAGCAAATCGGCATCGATGATCGTGGCGCCCCATTTCTTGAAGAGCTCGACGACCGTCGACTTGCCCGATGCGATGTTGCCGGTGAGACCTACGTTGAGCATGACGGAACGCGCGGCGTGCCACGTGCGGCGCGCGGCGCTGCACTGAAGGGGCCTGCGCGACACGCCGCACGCCGCACGCGCGGTCTAGAGCAGCGCCGTTTGATCTTCGTCTTGCCTCGGAACACGGTGACAATGCCTGCACCGCGCCTCATAACTTTCTCTGCCGCCGACCATAATGATCGGACTATCCCAGAGGGCCGGCTTCCCGTTCACGAGCCGCTGATTGCGCGTTGCGGGGCCGCCGCACACCACACAGATCGCTTGGAACTTGTCCACCACCTCGGCGACGCACATGAGCGTCGGCATCGGTCCGAAAGGGAGGCCCCGGAAGTCCACATCGGTGCCCGCCAGGATGACCCGGACGCCGCGGTCGGCAAGCCGGTTGGCCAGGTCGACGATCCCGTCATCGAGGAACTGCGCCTCGTCGACCGCGACGACTTCGGTCATGGCGCGGAGCCGGCGCGCGATCTCTTCGGCCGAATCGACGGGCTCCGCCTCGACGGTGACCCCGTCGTGCGAGGACACGGAAAAGAGTCCAGCGTAGCGCGCATCTAAATGCGACTTAAAGACTTGCACCTGTTTGCGGGCGATGACGGCGCGGCGGACTCGGCGGATGAGCTCTTCGGATTTGCCACTGAACATGACGCCCGAGATGACTTCAATCCACCCGGGTCGGTTCGCTTGCTGGAACATGGGCACTCACGTTACTCCGGGACTAGGGGCGTGGACTAGGGGCACGGGGGGCCGAGAAAACCCAGTAATCTTGCGGATTATCGGGGGATACCCCATAGTTCTTCAGTATTCATGCGGGTTTTCTCTAGACCCCAGCCCCGAAGCCCTAGGCCCTAACAAGGAGATCGCAGTGAACAAGGCTGAACTCACCTCCGCGCTGGCGATGCGCACCAAGATGTCGAAGGCCGATGCCACGCGCACCGTTGAAGCACTCTTTGACGACAAGGGCATCATCGCCACCGAGTTGAAGAAAGGCTCCAAGGTGCAGATCACGGGCTTTGGGAATTTCGAAGCGCGCAAGCGTGCCGCGAGAATGGGCCGCAATCCCAAGACCGGCGGCGTCATTCAGATCAAGGCATCGATCGCGCCGGCGTTCCGGGCGGGCAAACAGCTGAAAATGGCGGTGAACAACAAGAAGTAGCGATCAGCGGTCAGCCGTCTGTCGATCACGAGCCGCCCCGCTGGGCGGCTCGTTGGCTTTCTAGGTACGATCGGGACGAGCGGTAACTCGTCGACCGCGAATCGTTACGCCAGTCAAGCGCCGCACCGCTTGCTCCGCCGCGTCCGCTGCCACGTCCACGAGAGAAAAGTTCTCGCGGACGTCGATTCTTCCGATCTGGCCTTTCTGCAACCCGACTTCCTTGATGAGTGCTCCAACCAGGTCTTTCGCGCTCGCCTTGTCCTTTCGGCCGACCGTCACGAAGACCTTTGACCATCCTGCGGGCGAAGCCGCGGGAGCAGTGGGCTGGCTGACGGCGGACGGCTGATGGCTGATAGCGGCCAACAGCGCGGCTGCCACCATCGCCGGATCATGCTCCTCAAAGAGCGGCGCGAGCAGTGCCAGCTCCGCATCGACGTCGCCCTGCGCGAGGCGCGCGGCGATGGCATTACGCAGGGCCACCGCCTGATCTTGCGCGCGGTCACCGGCCGAGGGCAGCGGGAGGGGCGTGAGCGTCGCGATCGATCGCAGATAGGGGACCTGAGACGCCAGCACGAGAACCGCGGTCGGCGCGATCGCGACGAGCTGGCGCAGCTCCTCACGCGTGGGCAACAGCGCGGCGACCACGACATCGGGAGCTTCGGCTGGTGCTGCGATCGTGCCGCCGGTCCACACATACGGACGAACCGCGCGCAGCGCGTCGAGGATTTCGGGAATCCGCTTCCGGCCGCCTGCGACAACCGCGTACCGGGCGGGTGCCACGGGACCGATGGGTTGGCCCACGTCGTCGAGCGGCAAATCGCCGACGATTTCGGGACGCCGCGCATGCCGCTCGAAAAACTGCTCGAGCGCGGGCGGATTCCAGCTCAGGATCACCCGGCGAGCCTCGGGCGCTTCGGCGAGCAGCGGATCGAGCTGATCGGAAAAACTCTCGGGCCACGCGATGATGAGTGTGTGGATCGGCTCGAGTTTGAGGGCCGCGCGTGTGACCAGCGCGGCGAGATCTGCGGGTGAACCGGCCAGGACGCCAATCCGGCCTTCTTTGAGGAGCGCGGCGGTGCGGGCGAGCCCGGTGACGGCATGAGACCGGAGCTCGGCAGGTGCGGCATCAGCCCAGCGCACGGCTTCTTCGGAGTCCGCACACACGATCACGGCATGGGGGTCCATCAGCTCCCACGCCTTTCCCGCGCGTTCCACGGCGGGAGGAGTCACCAGCACGACGTGCCGCACACGAGCCTCGATTGTCAAAAGACGCTAGTTTTCAACCCGGTGAAAGCTAACGCCCTCATCGCCTTCCTTCTATTAGTCCTTGCGGTTCAGGCGCAAACCAGACCCCGTGCTCGGGACATCGGCATCACGGTCGGCACCATCCCGGCAGGCCCGCTCAACGCCATTACCGATGTCGCGGGCGTGCGTGTCGGTCACACCACAATTGCCCGCAGGGACTCGATCAATACCGGCATCACCGCCATCCTGCCGCATGGCGGCAATCTGTTTCGCGAGAAGGTCCCGGCCGCCATCGTCGTGGGAAATGGATTCGGCAAGCTCGCGGGCTCGACCCAGGTGAATGAGTTGGGCGAGATCGAGTCCCCGATCGTGCTCACCTGCACGCTGTGCGTTCCGCGGGCGGCCGATGCCGTACTCACCTGGCTGCTTGCGCTGCCCGGCAACGAAGACGTGCGCTCCGCGAATCCGCTCGTCGGAGAGACGAACGACGGTTTCCTGAACAACATTCGCGCGCGCGCGATTACCGAAGCGGATGTGTTGAGCGCCATTCGCAACGCCGCCGACGGTCCGGTCCCGGAAGGTGCGGTGGGCGCGGGGCGGGGCACGGTGGCGTTCGGGTACAAGGGCGGCATCGGCACGTCGAGTCGCAAGCTCCCGGCGCAATTCGGTGCGTGGACGGTCGGGGTCCTCGTCCAGAGCAATTTCGGCGGCGACCTGACGATCGCCGGCGTGCCGGTGGGGCGTGAATTGAGAACCGGGGGCGGGGGAACCGGGACGGGGGATGGGTCGATCATCATGGTCGTCGCCACCGATGCGCCGCTCGATCACCTGCGGCTGACGCGGCTGGCCAGTCGCGCGCTGACGGGATTGGCGCGCACCGGCAGCTCGATGAGCAACGGCAGCGGCGACTACGTGATCGCGTTCTCGACGCGGCAGTCGACCGCCCGAGCGCCTGACCGCCTGACCGCCCAACTCGAGGTTGTGACCAACGACGGGATGTCACCGTTGTTTCAGGCTGTCGCCGAGGCAACGGAGGAAGCCATTTACAATTCATTATTGCGTGCCGAGTCCGTCCGGGGCTATCGTGGCACGGTGCGCGCCCTGCCGATCGACTCGACGATCACCATTCTCAAGCGCCATGGAGCGATTGCGCGATGACTGAAGGTCTTTCCGCCAACCTGCAGCATCTCGAGACGTCCGCGACGATCGCGATATCCGCCGAGGCCAAACGCCGCAAGGCCGCGGGCGAGGACGTCATCGACCTGGGTGCGGGAGAGCCCGACTTTCCGACGCCCTCGATTCCGGCGGACGCAGGCATTCGCGCCATCAAGGATGGAAAAACCCACTACTCCGCGAATGAGGGGATTCTCGAGCTGCGCGCCGCGGCGGCGACGCATCTGTCGCTGCTCTCGGGTGGCCGGCCCGTCAACGCCGATCACATCGTCGTCTCGAACGGATCGAAGCAGTCGCTGTTCAACGCGTGCTTCACGCTGTTCGGGCCCGGCGATGTGGTCGCGATTCCGGCGCCCGCGTGGGTGTCCTATCCCCAGATCGTGCATTTGACGCGTGCCCGCCCCGTGATGATCGCGGGCGATCCCGAATGGAGTCTGAAGGCGAGCGTCAGGGATCTGGAGCGGATGCTGCCCGGCGCCACGGGTCTGATTCTCTGCTCGCCGTGCAATCCCACGGGCGCGGTATACACGCATGCGGAGATCCGCGCGATCGCGCAGTGGGCCAGGGACCGCAAGGTGTGGGTGATCGCGGACGAGATCTATCGCCGCATCCATTACGGGACCGGCCCCGCGCCGTCGTTCCTCGATCTCGCCGACGACCTGCTGGAGCGCGTGGTGCTCATCACCGGCGTCAGCAAGACGTACGCGATGACCGGGTGGCGCATCGGGTTTGCGCTGGCGCCGGCCAGGA
The DNA here is from genome assembly GCA_050264615.1 of Gemmatimonadota bacterium. Lineage (GTDB taxonomy): Bacteria > Gemmatimonadota > Gemmatimonadetes > Gemmatimonadales > GWC2-71-9 > 20CM-2-65-7. Next base: position 13,427 of record JBLNGI010000030.1, on the reverse strand, counting down.
TCGCGAAAGCGATGGCGGCGTTGCAGTCGCACACGACGACCGGCGCCAACCATCCGGCCCAATTCGCCGCCGCGGCCGCCCTCGGCGATGAGCGCGTGGAGCAGGACGTGCACCGCATGGTCGGTGAATTCCGGAAGCGTCGCGACATGGTCGTCGCGCGGTTCCGGCAGGACCTGCCCGGAGTCGAGTTCGTGGACCCGCTGGGCGCGTTCTACTTCTTCTTTAGAGTGGATTCGTTCGGCAAGATCACGGGGACGGATTTCTGTACGCGGTTGATCACGCAGACCGGCGTGGCCCTCGTGCCGGGCGCTGCGTTCGGAGATGATCGGTGGGTACGTCTCTCCTACGCCGCAGCGACGGATTCGATAAAACAAGCGCTGGATAGAATCGTGAACTTTGCGCGAAAGCTGGGCGATTGAGATTCCGGGAAACGGGACGCGGGACGCGGGAAGCGGAATGCGATCTTCTGGTTAGTCACGCATGGTTTTGATGGGAACCTGGCATTCTCCCTCCGTCATCGTTCTGTAGTGAAAAAACTCGGGTCATTGGATGCTTGGACGCGGAGTCGGGAGCTTTCTCGGGCTGCTTATGCGCTCACGCTCGACGGAAAGCTCTCGAAGCACTTCGGCCTCGCCGACCAAATCCGTCGCGCGGCGGCGGCAGTGCCTGCCAACATCGCCGAGGGGTATGCGCTCGCCACGACGCCACAATTCATCCGGTGTCTCAGAATCGCTTTGGGTTCCGCCACGGAACTGTGTACGCATCTGGAGTTAGCGTCTGAGATGGAGCTGATCAGGGAGGATGAAGCAAGAAGGGCACTAGGACTGTGCAATAGAGTCATTGCGCTATTGATCGGGCTGTTACGAAGACTTGGCTTGCGGCGTGATGTGCGTCGTGGCCTTCCCGCTTCCCCCTTCCCGCTTCCCGACTAGAGCTTGGCCGGCCGGTGCGACAATACTTCGACGCCGCTGTCGGTCATAACACAGTCATCTTCGATCCGCACGCCGAACTTGTTGAGCTGGTAGATCCCCGGCTCGTCGGTGAACACCATGCCCGGCTCGATCCGGGTCTCGTTGCCTTCCACCATGTACGGCACCTCGTGACCGTCCATGCCCATGCCATGTCCCAACCGGTGCGTGAAGTACTGCCCGTACCCGGCGTCGGTGATCACCTTCCGTGCCGCGCGGTCGACATCCTGGCACTGCGTGGTGAACGGCTTGGCATTCTCGATCGCCGCTGTCTGCGCGTCGTGCACCACGTTGAAGACCTTCTTGAACTCGTCCGAGGGCGCGTCCCCGAACCAGATCGTGCGCGTGATGTCCGACGTGTAGCCCTCCACGCGCGAGCCGGCGTCGATCAGCACGACGGTTTCGCGAGCCAGGGCGCCCGCGGACGGTCCGCCATGCGGCAACGCGCTGGACGGACCGAACTGCACGAGCCCGCCGCCGGGAGCACCGCGCGAGGTCATCTCGCGGGACAGGAATGTCGCGACGTCGCGTTCGGTCATTCCCACCGCCAGCTGCGAGAACGTGGCCGCAATGGAGGCCTCGGTGACGCCGACGGCCTGGCGAATCAGCGCGATTTCCTCGGGACTCTTGATGATCCGGAGCCGCTCGGTCACCGAGGCGCCGTTCGTGAACTTCCAGCCACCCAACTCGTCCTCGATGTGCAGGAAGCTTTGGTACGAGGTCGATGGCTCGACCGCCGCCGAGCCATTGCGGTGCGCCGGCTTCATTTCCTGACCGGCCTTCTTCACGAGTTTCCAGGGGTTGTGGTCTTCTTCCCACCCGCGCACGTCGGTGATCGCCGCGTTGCGCTTGATGCGTTCGACTTCGAACGACGGGCAGATCAGCGCCGGCGTGCCGGTCACCGGCACCATCAGCAGGATGAGGCGTTCACTGCGCCCGGGATTGTAGCCCGTGAAATACTGGAAGTTCGTGCTGGGTTCGGCGATGAACAGCTCGAGTTTGCGGGTCTTGAGCTCGGCCTGGAGCCGTTCGATGCGGCGGGCGAACACTTCTGGACCCAAGGTGGGACCTTGCGTGTGGCGTGGCACGTGCGGCGCAGGTACGGTCGGTTCGTTGCGCCGCGCGCCGAACGCCGCACGCCCAATAAGCGGCGTTGCAATCAATCCAGCAGTCGTCAGGAACTCGCGTCGTTTCATCGTGCCGCTATATTACCCGGGCCACGCTCCCACAGGAAGGCGCGCAAACCGCATGCATTTCGAAGCACGCATCGAACCGCTGAACGGTAAACTTCCGAAGGTGTCGTACCGCTGGGATCCTGAGACCGACATCCTGACTGTCGCCTGCAAAGGTGTCTCCAAGGGGGACGGGATGGACGGAACCGTGGATCTCGAGGGCGGTGACGGCTCCTTCGTCGTGATCGACGTCGCGGGCGGCGCGATGCGCGGCGTGGACGTCGTGACGTGGCCCGACGACGTGCGCACGGTGGCCTCACTCGCACCGCCGGCGACGTCCAAGGACGGTCAGGTCACCTTCCCCAACCGGCGCTCGCAGCCGGGCGTTTCGGCGGTCGAGCTCGATACGGCGCTCACCGTCGACAAGAACGAAAAAGAATCGGTGTTTCACATTCGAGTGGGACGGCAGCGCCCGGCCAGCATCGTGCGCGTCGCCGACCACATGCTGGTCGAAATCGACAAGCAGTCCCGCATCGCGGGCCTGTGGCTGCTCGAAGTGCCGCCCTTCCCCAACGTCGAGGCCACGGCGTAGTGGACGAACGGCTCGAGCGCTACGTCACCGAGCTGTTCGCCGCCGAAGACGAGACTCTCCAAGGAATCCGCGCCCGCCACGGCGCGAACAGGCTTCCGCCGATCAATGTTTCGCCCGAAGAGGGGAAGCTGCTCTACCTGCTGCTCCGCATGATTCAGGCAAAACGCGTCCTCGAAATCGGGTCGCTGGGCGGCTACAGCGGGGTCTGGCTGGCCCGCGCCCTGCCTCCGGATGGCAAGCTGATCACGATCGAAAAAGACCCCCGCCACGCCCGCATCGCCCGCGAGGGATTCCGGGCAGCGGGGCTCGAGCAGCGGGTGGAGTTGATCGAAGGCGCTGCGCTCGAGATCCTCCCGACGGTGACACCGGGGTTCGACGCCGTCTTCATCGACGCCGACAAGGAGCCCCTGCCCGCGTACTTCGACTGGGGAATGCGGCTGCTGCGCAGCGGCGGGCTGCTTCTGTGCGACAACGCGTTCTTTCACGGCGCGGCCGTCAACGAGGACGACCGCTCCGGCAACGCGCTCGGCGTGCGCGCCTTCAACAGGCTGGCGGCCGGCGATCCGCGGCTCGTCGCCACGATCATTCCGGTGCGGGACGGTCTCGTGGTCGGGCTGAAGACGAAAGACAGCGCATGACCTGGTGGCAGGAGCTCATTCGCGCCGGCGCGGTGCCCGGAAGCGGGTCGAGGAGCGACGAGCCCGAAGCGGTGGAGAGCGCGGAGCTGGTTGAGGGTGGAGAGCTCCAGGCGCATCCCGTTCCGGCACAAACCCGCATTCCCAACGCGTCGTTTTTGAACGGCATGGAGCGCTGGGGCGTGCGCGCCTACGACGGGGTGATTCCGCTCGTCGACGCCTACATCGCCGCCGCCGTGCGGCGCCGCGACGAGCGCGGGATACTCCACACGACCGCGGTTCGCAGCCGTTCGTTCGCGGTGGCCGCCGTTGCGAGCATGACGCCAGCGCTGCGCGAGTCATTGGAAGGCGCGGCGGCCGATATCGAGCCGGTGGATGACGAATTCGTGGGTCAGCCGGCCAGGTATCTCGAGCAGGTGGAGTCCATCGTGCGCCGCGCACGCGCGCATCTGGAGCGCGAGCTCGCCGAAGCAGCGATCGAGGGTCTCGGCACCGAGGAGTGGCTCGTCCTGGACGGACGCCTGTCCCGATCGCCCGGCATCGCACGGCATCCGCGAGCACTCGGCGTGATCAAGAGTCACGGCGCGCAATTTCTCGAGGGACGAGGACTCGAGCGGGCGTTGACGCTGCCGGCGGGACACCGCACGAGCGTCTTTGCGGTACGTGGCGGGCATACCCGTACCGAGACCTATTCGTGGTACCTGCGCCTGTGGCCCTGGGAGGGCAACGACCTGCTGTACGGGTTGCTGCGTATCGAAGCCCGGGCACATGCCGACACGGTGACGCGGGCCTCCGAGATCTCCGCCTGCCTCTGGGGGGAGCGCGCGCCGCTCGCCACGCCGGCCGCACGGTGGGACCGGCTGTTGTATCCTTTACATCAGGTGGAGGAATACCTGAAAGCCCTAGCCCCGCGTGAGCTCCACGCGCAGCGGGCAGCGCGCCTGCCGAGAACGGGAACGTGACCGCACCGATTGGCCGGGTGGTCGCGACCGAGCTTCGGCCCTCGACTCCTCATCAGTTCCACTTCTGGACCGCCACCGAGACCAGCATCGGGATCGGTGCGATCGTCAAAGTGGGAGCGGAGAGCGGGGAGCAGGGGGGCGAACGCGTCGTGTACGGCGTGGTGACGGAGGGATTTGCCTACTCCGACCTCGCGACGCCGCTCCACGACGTCGTGGGCGCGGAAGGCGACCCGGCGCGCACGACCGAGGCGCCCACCGCGCGCCATCAGATCCGGTATTGGACGGCGGCGGTCCTGCGCCAGATGCCGGAGGAGCCGTTGCAGCCCGTGCCGCTCGGACAGGTGTTCGTCGCCGACGATGCCGACGTCGCGCAGGCGCTGCGCATGGATGCGTTCCTGTATTCCGCGACGCCCACCGCGATTCCGGTCGGCCTCTACACGTCCGCCGGTCGTGACGCGCCGGTCTATCTCGACGCGGATTTCCTGCTCGGCCCCGAGGCGGCGCACCTCAACATTTCCGGCGTGTCCGGGCTCGCGACCAAGACCAGCGCCGTCGAGTTCCTGCTGGCGTCGATCTTCGCGCATTTCCCGTCGCACAAAGGGCGGGTCGCGGCCGTCTGCTTCAACGTGAAAGGCCCCGATCTCTGCTTCCTCGATCAACCGGGCGATCTCACCGACGAAGACCGTGACCGCTACGCGCGCCTGGGCGTACCCGCGGAGCCGTTCAGAAACGTCCGGCTGTTTGCGCCGCTGAAGGCGGACGGCGTCAATCTGAACACGCTGCGCACGCACCCCGACCTGGTCGGTGACGTCGAGCCGCTGACCTGGGGCCTGCAGGAAGTGGTCGATTTCGCGGAAGTCCTGCTCAATCGCGACGACATCGACGCCAAGGCGGACGCGTTTATCGATTTTCTCAGGGACAGAGTCCTGGGAAGAACCTTCGACGACGGATTCGGCACCACGCACCGGGTGCAGACGTTCGCCGATCTGGACGGCTTCTTCCGGTCGATCTTCGACGGCTTGGAGATCACAGCGGGAGGTCGCAGCGACACCTGGCGCACCCATCACATCGCCACGATGCGGAAAGTGCGCAACCGGCTCCTGAACATCTCCACCCGCTGCAAGGGACTCGTGACCGACGATGGCCCGTCCAGCGATCTCCCGTGGCAGGGCTTCGAGGACCGCACGGTCTACGTGATCGACATCGCCAACGTGGATCCCCTGGGTCAGGACCTCGTGTTCGCCCGCGTGGTCTCGAAGCTGCGCGAGCAGCTCGAGCGGCGCGAGCTCGGCGTCGACGCGGTCGTCGTCTTTGTCGACGAATTGAACAAGTACGCACCAGGCGACGGTCCGGAGACCTACGTCAAGAAGATGCTGCTCGATATCTCGGAGCGCGGTCGTTATCTCGGGCTGGTGCTGTTCGGCGCCGAGCAGTTCCGGTCCCAGGTGCACCGTCGCGTCGTGGGCAACGCCGGCACGCAGATTTTTGGCCGGATGGATATGGACGAGCTGGCCACTCCCGGGTATCAGGTGCTGACCGCGGCGACCAAGAGCAAGCTGGCGACGCTTCCGATTGGCGAATTGATGGTTCGCCACCCGCACTTTACGCAGCCGATCTTCGTCCGCTTCCCCAAGCCGCCCGTGCTGCGCGGCCGCGACGGCGTCGAGCGCTTTCCTCCTGGGGCCGATGTGCCGTTCGAGGAAGCGGTGGTCCGGCAGCTGGTGCGGCTCGACCGGCGCGTGCGGCCCAATCAGGTGAAGGATCTCATCGCCGATCGGGAGCAGGACGACGTGCGCCGGGCGCTCGCGGCCGCGCGCCAGAAGCGTCCGGACGATGCGTTCGCCTACTTTCGAAAAGTGCTCGGCGCGCGGGTCGAGGCCGAGACCCAGGTCGCGCGCGAGCACCACGCCGTCCCGCCGCTCAATCCGATCTCGGACGAGCCGTACTGATGAAGCTCGCGCACCTCGCCGACCTGCATCTCGGGTTCCGCCAGTTCGACCGGCAGACCGCCAAGGGTGCGAACCAGCGCGAGGTCGATGTCGCGGAAGCGTTCCGGCGCGCGGTCGACGATATGCTGGAACAGCAGCCCGATCTGATCGTGATCGCGGGAGACCTGTTTCACTCAGTGCGGCCCACCAACGCGGCGATTCTGTACTGTTTCCGCCAGCTGCATCGCCTGCGGACCGGACTCCCCAACGCGCCGGTCGTCATCATCGCCGGCGAGCACGACACGCCCCGCTCGACCGAGACCGGCTCGATTCTTCGACTGTACGAGGCACTCGGCGTGGAGATCGCCGTGGAAGAGGCGCGGCGGATCGTGCTGCCCAGGCTCGACTGCGCCGTCCTCGCCGTTCCGCAGCAGGCGCTCGCGAAGGCCGATCGTCCGGCGCTGCGCCCGGAGCCGGGCGGGCCGACCCTGAACGTGCTCGTGACCCACGGTGTCTACGGCGGCCTGGGTGAAGAGCGCGGGACGATGGAGTACGGCGGCGCCGAGCTGACGCGCGAGCTGCTGGCTCCCGAAAAGTGGGACTACATCGCGCTCGGTCATTATCACACCGCGCAATCGGTGGCCACGAACGCGTGGTACGCGGGGAGTCTCGAGTACCTCCCGCCGAATCCCTGGGGGCAGCTCCAGGACGAGGCCGCCCAGCGGGCAGCGACGAAGGGAAGGAAAGAACGGAAGGGCAAAGGGTACCTGCTCGTGGACCTGCCGGGCGCGCGCGTGACGTTCCGCGCCATCGAGCCGGCGCGGCGGCACATCGACTTGCCGTTCATCCAGGCCGCGGGGCTCAACGCCAAGGAGCTCGACGCAGGCATCGCCGAACGCGTCAACGCCGTCAAGATCGACGATCAGATCGTGCGGCTGGTGGTGTGGGACGTGGAACGGGCGACGGCTCGCGACCTGGACCACGCGGCGATTCGCGCGTACAAGGCGCGAGCGTTGAACTTCCAGCTCGACTTGCGGCGGCCGCAGGCACAACGCACCGGCACCGCCGGTGGGGAACCCGGTGTGCGTCGGCAGACGCTCGCCGAAACGCTGCGCGAATTCCTCGGCCGCCGGCCGCTCGATGCCGAGCTGAACCGCGAGACGTTCATCAAACTCGGCGTCGACTACCTGGAAGCCGCGGCGCGGGCGGATGAATCCGCTGGGACGCCCGCATGAAGCTGCACCGCCTCCGGCTCGTCAACTTCCGCCAGCACGCCGACACCGAAATCGCGTTCGGTGACGGCATCACCGGCATCATCGGGCCGAACGGCTCGGGCAAGACGTCGCTGCTGGAGGCGATCGCCTGGGCGATCTACGGCAACGCCGCCGCCCGCGGCGACAAGGATTCGATTCGCAACCTGCGTGCCAAGGCGCGCGCGCCCATGCGCGTGGAGCTCGAGTTCTCGCTCGGTAACCGGACCTACGTCGTCGAGCGCAAGCTGAATGAGGCGTCCCTGCACGAGAACGGCATCGTGGTCGCCAACTCGCTCAAGGAAGTCACGGCCCGGCTGCAGCGCGTGCTGGGCATGACGCACGACGAGTTCTTCAACACCTACTTCACGGGACAGAAAGAGCTGGCTGTCCTGGCCGACGCGACGCGCCCGGAGCGCGCGGCGTTCCTGTCGCGCGTCCTCCGGCACGAACAGCTGACGGTCGCGCAGGAGCACGTCCGGGAGCGCCGCAACGCGCTGGGGCATGAAGTCGACGGTCTGGAGACCGGGTTGCCGCCGCAAGTGGAGCTGGACAAGGAGCGGAAAGTCGCTGAGGCGCGGCTGGGCGACGCGCGGAAGGCTGCGACGGCGGCAACCACGGAGCGGCAGAAAGCGCAGCACACGCTGGCCGAAGAGGAGCCGCGCTGGCAGCAGTGGGTGGAGCGGCGCGAGCGCACGTTGTCGCTACACGGCGATCTGCGGGTGGCGGAGCAGGGCGTCGTCGTCGCGCGGCAGGAGTTCCAGCGGCTCGACAAGGAGCTGGCCGAGGCGCTGGGTGCCCGGGAAGAGCTGCGCAAGCTCGACGCCGACGTCGCGCTGATCACCAGGCTGAAGGCGGAGCTGGTCGAGCTGGACCGCTTGCATCGCGAAGATGCCGCGCGGCGCGAAGACCAGGCCAAGATCACGGAGCTGGCGCGCAATCTGAGCGTGCTCGACCGGCGCATCGCCGAGCTGGCGGAGGCGGGCGCGGAGCTCGAGCGCGTGACTGCGCAGGCTCGCGCGCTGAAAGAAAAGCTCGACGCCGCCGACGAGGTCGCCAGCGAGCAGCAGGCCGTGTGGGTTCGGGAGAAGGAATACGCGAGCACCAAACGCACGGAGTTGCTCAAGCAACACGACGAGGTGAAAGACCACCGCGACAAGATCCTGAAGCTCGGGCCGGAAGGGGAGTGTCCCACCTGCCGGCGGCCGCTCGGCGCCGAGCACGACGCGGTCCTCGGCGTGCTCGACCGCCAGCTCGAAGCGATCGTCGAAGACGGCAAGTACTTCAAGCAGCGCATCGAGCAGCTCACCCAGCCGCCCCCGGCCGTCACGGACGCCGAGGCCGCGCGCGACGCGCTGCGCGAGGAGGCCCGGCTCGCGAGCGAGCGCGAGGGGACGCTGCGCGAGCAGTCGCGCGAGCGCACGCGGCTGCAGAAAGAGCGCGCCGGCCTCGCCAAGCGGACCGAAGAGATGGAACGCCGGGTCGCCGCGCGCGACGGTGGCTACAATGCGGAGCGGCACAACGAAGTTCGTGCCGAGCTGGCCCGGCTGGAGCCGGTGGCGCTGCAGGCGGCCGCGCTGAAGGCGCGGGCCGACCGGGCCGAAGCGCTCGTCAGCGAAGCCGAGCTCGCGGAAAAGGCGCTCTCGGCCCGCGAGGAGCAGGTCAGGCAGCTGGCCGCGGCGGTGCAGGAGCAGGGGTTTTCGGAGCCGAAGTTCCACGCGGCGCGCGAGCGTCACGACCGCGCCGCGCACGCGCTCCGTGCCGCCGAGTTGGCCGTCGCCGAGAGCCGGGGCGAGCTCGTCGCGGCCGAGACGGCGGTCCGCGAGACCGAGCGCCGCGTCGCCGAGCGTGCCGCCCGCGAGCACACCATCGCCGAACGGAAAATCGAGCTGCGGTTGCACACCGAGCTCGATCGCGCATTCTCCGAGCTTCGGGCCTCGCTGAACGCGCAGATGCGGCCGGAAATCGGCACGCTGGCGTCGGCCTTCCTGTCCGATCTGACGGATGCGCGCTACGATGAGGTGGATTTGGACGAGAACTATCAGGTCGTGGTACTCGACGAAGGCGTTCCGAAGCCGGTGATCTCGGGCGGAGAAGAGGACATCGCCAATCTCGTGCTGCGGCTCGCCATTTCGCAGATGATCGCCGAGCGCGCGGGGCAGCCGCTCTCGCTGCTCGTACTCGACGAAATCTTCGGCTCGCTCGACGAGTCGCGCCGCCAGCACGTGCTTGGCTTGCTGCGCCGCCTGGGCGATCGTTTTCCACAGGTCATTCTCATCACGCACATCGAACAGGTGCGGGACGGCCTCGATCGCGTGATCCGGGTGACATACGACGCCACGACGGGTACAAGCGTGGTGCGCGACGACACCGCTACCCTGGGACCGCCCGATGCGAGCGTGGCTGCCTGAGACCCGGGTCACCGGACCCGAGCGCGCGACCGAGCGCGACATCGAGGGCTTGAATCGCGTCTTTGCGGACGCGTTCACCGACCGCTATCGCCGCGACGGCTTGATCGGCGTGCGCGTGCCGCAGCTCAATCCCCTCGTCTGGCGGTACGCGCTGCTCGATGCGGGCGACGGGGCCATGGTGTGGCGCGACGAGCACGGCGAAGTCGCCGCGTTCAACGTCGCGCATCTGGCCGGCGCGGAAGGCTGGATGGGGCCGCTCGCGGTGCGGCCGGATCGTCAGGGCACCGGCGTCGGCAAAACGATCGTCCGCACGGCCGCCGACTGGCTCATCGAGCGCGGGGTCGGCACGCTGGGCCTCGAAACGATGCCGCGCACGCCGGAGAACATCGGGTTTTACGCGCGCCTCGGGTTCACTCCCGGCTTTCTGACCATCACGCTCACGAACGAAGTCGCGACGCGCGGCCAGCCGGCCCCGGTGCTGTTGTCCCGCCGGGCGCGGGACGACAAGGAAACCGCGATCCAGGCCGCGCGCCGGCTCGTGGGCGATCTCGCCCCCGGGATCGACTTCTCGCGGGAGATCCTGCTCACCGCGGAGCTGGGGCTCGGCGACACCTCGCTGGTCGAGGGCGATCAGGGGCTGGACGCCATCGCGCTGTGGCATTCGGCGCCGCTCGCCGACAGCCGCACGCGCGATGAGGTCCGCGTGCTGAAGCTCGCGGCGCGCGACGATGTGGCGTTCGACGCGGCCATCGCCGGCGTGGAAGCCGCGGCCGCCAAGGCGGGCATTCGCCGCGTCGCCGTGCGGTGCCAAAGCCGCTATGACGACGCGTTTCAGCGTCTCATCGCCCGAGGCTACCGCGTGCGCTGGACCGACCTGCGGATGACGTTCGAGGGCTATCCGGAGCAGCACGCTCCGCGCGGCGTCGTGTTCTCGAACTGGGAGATCTGACCCGGCGTCAGGACAGGAACCGCGGCCCGCCGACCAGGATCCGCCGCGCAAACAGGATGACCGCGGCGGCGTACAACAGATGCACGGTGCCGCTCGGCACGTGGCTCACGAACACCAGCAGGAACCACGCCAGCAGCATCACGACAGCACCGAGCAACGTGAGATTCAGGGCGATTGACCTTTGCGGGACCGCACGTATTCTAGTACCGAGGAGCGGGGAGTCAAATTTTTGAGCCAACAAGCTCGATTGTGGACCCGGATACTGCGGCCCATGTCACGCCCCCTCGATTGGGGAAGACAGAATTCGTGGTGAGGGACCCGTCATTACTTTCGGGCTTCAAAAATCCTCTCCGTTCCTGCTGTAATCGGTCGGCCGGTCCGCGTTAGGCGGTTCCGGCCGATCGTTTTTTCGTGATCGTTTGCCAGAAGTAGGTCGGCGCGAGCAGCGGTTTGGCCCGCACCAGGAATCCCACGAGCAGGATCACGATCCACAGCGCGTAGGCTACCGACACCTCCTCGCGCAGGTGCGGCGCGAAGAACTGCACCGCCCACAGCACGAACAACGCCGTGGCGTCGAACCAGTCGAACTCCATGTTCGCCAGCACGACCATCCCCAGCGCCGTCTGCAGCAGCGTGAGCAGGATTTCGACGCGCTGCTCGGCATCGAAATGAAAATCCGCCCACGCGCCGGTGTGATGGTAGTGCGAGTAGCCGAACACCAGCGGGATCATGGCCGCGAGCACCGTCCACTGATTGATGTTGCTCGAAACCATGTTCATCAACGCCATCGGTGCGTGCGTCACCCGGCGTGCCCACAGGAACGCCGAGACCTTTTCGGGAAACTCCGACAAGAACGGGGCGACCCACTGCACCAGCACGAACTGGCTCACGCCGAACAGCGCGGCCAGGGCCAGCATCGACTCGAGGAAGGGATGGGCCGTGACGTAGAGGAGCAGTCCACCGGCGCCGAGCAGGCCGCCGATCGCCGCCTTTTGGCGCCACCCGCGCTGGCGCATCGCCCACTGCGACACGCGCGGTGCGTCACTCAGCTGCTCCACATCGTGCGGCGGGTTGCGCAGCAGCGCCCAGAGGTACAGCACGTACAGGGCGAGCAGGACGACCGCGTCCACCCAGCTGATCGTCTGCTTGATCAGGATCACGATGAAGTACAGGAGCGGCGGCACAAGTCCCACGACCTCGACGGCATGCTCGGGCTGCAGCTTGATCGCGGGGAGTCCGGGCTCGCCGCGCCTGCGCCCGAAGAACGCGAACACGTAGTAGATCATCGGCCAGCCCAGGCCGAGCAGCAGGCGAATCGCGCCGGTGAGATTCGCGATCGCCAAATGCGAGCGCGACAGATCCGCTCCGGCCTCCCACGCAATCACCGCTTCGACCGCGAACTCCGGGAGGGTCTGCAGCCAGGCGAGAATCGCGAGCGCCAGGCCCTGCGAAATGAGGAACTGCGCGGCCTCGGCCCCCCACGCCACGAGAAAGGCGGAGAGGAGGATGCTGGGGAAGGTCCACAGCGCCGAGACGGCCGAGGCTCCCGCCTGCGTCGCCTGAACGAGTAGCTTTAGGAATCGCACGGGGGTCCAATCTTACCATGGCACGAGACAAAATGAAGTCGGCGAGCCTGCACAGCTTCCACGAGCCCCACACGGAGCCTACGGAGATTCGCATCTCCTTCCAGACGCTCGTCCACGAAATGCTGGAACAGCTGGGCGAGGACCCGAAACGCGAGGGGCTGCGCCAGACCCCGGCCCGCGTGGAAGCATCCCTCAAATGGCTCACGCGCGGCTACGGCATGAACGTCGACGAGGTCATCGGCGATGCCCTGTTCGAAGAGGCGCACGAAAGCATGATCTGCGTGCGCGACATCGAGATCTACTCGATGTGCGAGCACCACATGCTGCCGTTCTTCGGGCGCGCGCACGTGGCGTACCTGCCCAGCGGGCGGATCGTGGGGCTGTCGAAGATTCCGCGCGTGGTCGAAGTGTTCGCGCGGCGGCTGCAGGTGCAGGAGCGGCTGACGGATCAGGTCGCCGAGGCGCTGTGCCAGGTGCTCAAGCCCCTGGGGGTGGGCGTGGTGGTCGAGGCGTACCATCTCTGCATGATGATGCGCGGCGTCGAGAAGCAGAACTCGAAGACGGTGACCAGCGCGCTGCGCGGTGCGTTTCGCGACGACGCCAAGACGCGGGACGAGTTTTTGAGACTGGTGCACGGCGGCAGCTTCGCGCTGTGAGAATCGCGCTCGTGACAGGCGCCTCCCGCGGCATCGGGCTCGCGGTGGCGATCGCGCTGCGGGCGCGCGGCATGCACGTGGTGCGGCTGGCGCGCAGCCTGAAAAACGAGTCCGCCGAGCGCCGCACCGATATCCAGTGCGACGTTACGAAGCCGGATGACGTCGAGCGCGCGATCGACAAAATCGACACGGATCTTGGCGTGCCCGATGTGCTGGTCAACAACGCCGGCATCTTCTTCATCAAGTCGCTTGCGGAGACCACCCTCGACGATTTCACGCAGACGCTGGCGGCCAATCTCACCGCGCCGTTTCTGTTTG
>JBLNGI010000029.1:0-6871 GCA_050264615.1 Gemmatimonadota bacterium | reverse complement strand
GGTACCCGTTGAAGCGCGTGGTGAACTCGGGCCCGTTCACCTCGCGCATGGTGACCAGCGTGGACAGCGGCACCGCCTGCCCCGCCGCATTGCGCACGTAGAAGTGCCCGACGTTCTCCGGCCGCGTGCGGAACTCGCCCTCGGCCTGGACGTAAACCTGCCAGACGCGCCCGTACTCGTTGAAGTAGTTCACGAACGCGCCGCCCAGGAACGTCTGTAGCGCCTGGTACACCGAGGACAGCGGGATCCCCTGCTTGAGCGCCTTGTCGCGATCGACCTCCGCGAAGTACTGTGGCGTGTTGGGCAGGAGCGTCGTGAAGAGCAGCGCGAACTCCGGACGTTGGCGCGCAGCGGCCAGGAACTTCTCCGTGTTCTGGGCCAAAAGCACGGGATCGCCACCGGAGCGGTCTTCCAGCATGAAGGTCACGCCGCCCGAGGTGCCGATGCCCGGGATGGCGGGCGGCGAGAACGCGAACGCCTGGGCCTCGGCCACCTCGGCCAGCCGCATGTTCAGGCGCTGGATGATCACGTCGGAGGTGAGCCCCTCCTTGCTCCGCTCGGCCCAATCGTCGAGCGTGATGAAGTAGAACCCGTTGTACGTGGTCGTCACCTGGCTCAACAGGCTGAAGCCGGCGATGCCGGTGTAATACTTGATGCCCGGGGTGGTCTTGAAGATCTCGTCCAGCTTGTCGCTGACCGCGGCCGTGCGATCGAGCGACGCGGCCAGGGGGAGCTGGACGTTGACGTAGACGTAGCCCTGGTCCTCTTCGGGCACGAAGCCGCCGGGCAGCCGGCTGCCCACGAGGCCGGCGGCGCCCGCGACGACGCCGAGCAGGACCATCGAGAGGGCGGACTTGCGGATGAGGTGCCCGCAGGCGCCGACGTACCGATCGCTGGCACGAGCAAACCACCGGTTGAAGCCGCGGAAGAACGCGCCGAGCGGCCCGCGCATCTCCGTCCGCGGCCGCAGCAGCAGCGCGCAGAGCGCCGGGCTCAGGGTCAGGGCGTTGAACGCCGAGAGGAGCACCGACACGGCGATCGTCACCGCGAACTGCTGGTACATCCGGCCGGTGATCCCCGGGATGAAGGCGGTCGGCACAAAGACCGCGGCCAGGATGAGCGCGATCGCCACCACCGGTCCCGAGACCTCCTCCATCGCCTTGAAGGCGGCGTCGCGCGGCGAGAGTCCCTTCTCGATGTGGTGCTCGACGGCTTCGACGACGACGATGGCGTCGTCCACCACGAGGCCGATGGCGAGCACGAGCCCAAACAGCGACAGGGTATTGATGGAGAAGCCGAGAAGCGGGAACACCATGAACGTCCCGACCAGGGCCACCGGCACGGCGAGCGTCGGGATCAGCGTGGCCCTGAAGCCCTGCAAGAAGATGAAGACCACGAAGACGACGAGGATCAGCGCCTCGACCAGGGTCTTGACGATCTCCTTCATGCCCTCGCTCACCGCGAGAGTCGTGTCGAGCGCCGTCACGTAGTCGAGATCGGCGGGGAACCGGGCCTTCATCTCGTCCATCAGCTTTGTCGCCCCGCGCATCGTTTCGATGGCGTTGGAGCCAGGGAGCTGGTAGATGGCGACGATGACGGCGGGCTTGCCGTTCAGACGGCCGCGACGGACGTAGTCCTGCGCCCCCAGCTCCACGCGGCCCACGTCCCGGAGCCGAACCAGGGAGCCGTCCGGCTTGGCGCGGACCACAACGTTCTCGAAGTCGGTCAGGCTCGCCAAGCGGCCCTGCGCCCGCACGGTGAACGTGAACTCCTGCGCGGACGGGGTCGGGTCCCCGCCGAGCTGGCCGGCCGGGTTGACGGTGTTCTGAGCGTGCAGCGCGCTGGTGATCTCGTTGACCGTGATGTCGAGCTTCGCCAGCTTGTCCGGATTGACCCACACGCGCACGGCGTACTTCGACGGGCCGAAGATGACGACCTGCCCGACACCGGGCACGCGCGTCATCGGATCGTTGACGTTGACGTACGCATAGTTAGCGAGGAATAGCGGATCGTACGTGCCCTTGGGCGAGTACAGCACGAAGACACCCAGCGGGCTGCTGACCGACTTCTTGACCGTGACGCCCTGGTTCACCACGTCGGACGGCAGCTGCGAGGCCGCCTGAGAGTAGCGGAGGTTCGTCAGGACCTGGTCCAGGCTGGGATCGGTGGTGACATCGAACGCCACCCGCAACTCGGTCGTCCCCGCGCTGCCCTGGTTGAGCGAGGACATGTAGAGCATCTTGTCCACGCCGCTCATCTGCTCCTCGATCGGCGTGGCCACTGACTGCTCGAGCGTTACGGCGTCGGCGCCCGGATACCGCGCGGTCAACAAGATTTCGGGCGGCGCGATCTCGGGATACAGCGAGATGGGGAGCTACACGAGGGCGATGAGGCCGACGAGGACCGTCAGGACCGCAATCACCATCGCGACGATCGGCCGGTTGATGAAGAATCTCGCCATGATGGGCTCCTATTTTCCCGCGTCGGCCTGTGCCGGCGCGTCCGACCCGATGCGAACCTTCTGACCCGGCCGCACGCGATCGCCGCCTTCGACGATCACTCGCTCGCCGGGCTTGAGCCCCTCAACGATGACGGCTACCGTGCCGACGCGTGCCTCGACCTTCACCGCGCGTACGTCAACGGTGTCGTCGGACCGGACGACTGCGATCTGCTGCATGCCCTGGACGTTCTGGACCGCGCGCTGGGGCACGGTCAGCGCATTCTTCTTCGTCTCGACGACGGCACGCAGCTTGGCGTACTGGCCCGGGCGGAGCACGTTGGCGGGATTCGAAAACACGCCCCGCGCCAGCACCGTGCCGGCCGTCACGTCGACCTGGCGATCCAGCGCGACGGCGCGCCCGCGGGTGGGATACACGCTGCCGTCCGCGAGGATCAGCTCGAGTTCGAGGCCGTGCGAGCCGGTGCCGTCCGAGTCCACGCGGCGGAACATCTCGAGCGCGCGCTGCTCACCAATCGGAAACTCCACGTAGATCGGATCGACCCGGGAGACCGTCGTCAGCGGGTTCTGATCGTTCGGGCCGACATAGTCGCCGATGTTGGCCACACGGAAACCCGCCATGCCGGAGATCGGCGCGAGCACCCTCGTGTAGTCGAGGTTGAGGTTCGCGTTGGCGAGCGCAGCCCGCGCCGCGGCGACGTTGGCCTCCTGCGTCTTCACGTCAGCCTGCGCCTTTTCGAGTGTGGCGCGCGCATTCGCCACACTGGCCTGCGCGTTCTGTACTGAAGCGCGAGCGGCCGCGACAGAGGCGAGGTTCGCGAGATTGTATTGGACCGCGTTGTCGAGCTCTTGCTGGCTCACGAATCCGCGCTGGGCCAGTGGAGTGTAGCGGGCGACGTTGAGCTCAGTCCGCCGCTGATCAGCCGCGACCTTCGTGACCTCGGCGTCGTTCTGGGCGACCTGCGCGATCGACTGCTCGACCTGGGCCTGACTCGCGCTGACCTGTGCCTTGGCCTGGCTCAGCTGCGACTGCGCCTGAAGGAGCTGGGCCCCCACCTGGTCGAACGCCACCTGGTACGGCCGCGGATCGACCTGGAACAAGAGATCGCCAGCCTTCACCACGGTTCCCTCTCTATAGTTCTGGCTCACGAGGTGGCCGCTGACGCGAGGACGGATCTGCGCGTTGATGGAGCCGACAAGCGTACCCACCCACTCGGCGGAGACCGGGACGTCCTGCTCGACCACCACTTCGGCCCGGACCACCGGCGGCGGTGGCGGCGCGTCTGCGCGCGAAGCATTGCCACATCCGGCGAGCAATCCACCGAGCACCACACTCATCACGAATCGCTGATCGATCATCACGCGTACCTCCTGGCCGCGGGCTCAGTGCACGGGACGAGCCAAGGTCGAGCAGCGCGAGATTCTCGCGAGTTGCGCGTCACGGTGGGCTCGACGGTTCCCGGATGCACGTCGGCGTGCGGATTCACACGTCGACGTGCGAAGTCGCACCAAAGAGGGCCCATTCAGCCCCGAAACCGTTGGTCCGATCCTTGCGGGCCCTGGGGAACCGAGGACAAGGAAATGAGCCAACGGGACGTGGAACGGGCGCTCGGGCGCATGCTGACGGACACCTCGTTCCGGCGCGACTTCTTCCGCAACCCCGCTCGCGCGTGTCTCGAGCTCGGAGTGAAGCTGGCTCCGCACGAGGTCGACGCGCTGCTTCGCGTGCCGCCGCGACCGCTGGCCAGCCTGGCGGGGGAGCTTGACGGCCGGATCTGCCGGTTTCATCTCGAGGACTCGGATGACGACAACTGTTCGATGGAGGACCCTTCATGACTACAAAGCTCACGGTTCCCGGACTGAAGGAGCTCATGTTCCCGGTGGGCGCCGGTTCGGCGGCGCCCATGTCGGTTATCGGTGCAGCGCGGGCGCTGTTCCGCCTGCCGGATGCCAACGTGACCGGACGACGCCGAAGCCTGGTCGACTTCCTCACGCAGGTCAGCCTCTTCGAGAACCTCGCCCGTCGAGACCTCGCGCAGATCGCCCGCATCGTGCACGAACGCGACTACGGTGACGGCGAATATATCTGCGAAGAAGGGCGGCCCGGCGCGGTGCTGTACATCGTGCGGCGCGGGATGGTCGAGGTCGTCAGGCGCGGCGCCGGCACCCGGGTAAGGCCCATCGCCCTGCTGGAGCCGCCGGCCTCATTCGAGGAATCGGCCGCCATCAGGACGGGGGTGATCCGCTGGTTCTCCGTGAGGGCGCGCGGGCCGGTCTCGCTGCTCGCGCTCGGCCGATCCGACGTCGACGCGTTGATCGCAAACTTCCCGGTACTGGCGAACGAGATCCTCATCAGGCTCGCCGGCATCATGGCCATGCGACTCGAGATCTTGACCGAGGCTCGGACGCCCGGGGACTCCGAGGATGAGTCAGAGGCGCCGTCGTGATCCGGGTCGTCCGCGCTAGGCCTGCCGCGGTCGTGGTGAAGTGTGCCGCCGCTGTGGCGGCGCTCGCCCTCACCGTCTACCTGGTCTGGGGATTGAGGAGCCTGATCGTGCCGGCGTCGGTGGGCGGCCTCCTCGCGTACATCTGTCGACCCCTCGTTGCCCGCTTGGAACGCTGGCGGATTCCGCGCCCCCTGGCCGTCACGCTGCCGCTGCTCGTCTTCGCGCTGGTCGCACTCGCCGGCCTGAACAGCATCCGCGCTATCGTGCCGAACGAGATGGCACTGATCGAGCTCCGCGTTCGCGCGCTGTACGCGCTGCACCACCGCTACCAGACAGTGATGGGCCTGGATCCGTCGTGGACGCGGGGCAATCGCCTCTACCGGTTGGCCCACCGCGATATCGACCCCTTGGTGGATCGTGTGAGTGAGCTGCTGGCCCTGACACCGGATGAGCGCGCTCAGTTCGTCGAGTCGGACCAGTCAAGCAGCCGGCCGGCATCGATCGGATCCGGGCGGCTGTTCGAGTACGAGCGAGCCAACGCACGTGTACTCGAGATCCGGGCGCGCTGGGCCGCACGCGCCGAGTCGGCACCGCGCTCGACCGCGGTCGCGACGACCTCGCCGGAGAAGACGGCGAACAGTGCGTCGGACACTATCGTGTCGACCTGGATGATCGCACCCCTGATCTTCCTGTTCCTCTTAGCGGATACCGGAAGCATCAAGCGTGGCCTGCTCCGGGCAGTCCCCAATCGCCTCTTCGAGCCGGCGCTCGCCGTGCTCGCCGACGTCGACGAAGCGCTTGGCAATTACGTGCGCGGCATGTTCCTCGAGTGTTGCTTGCTCGGCGTGACCGTCATCGTATTCATCACCATCGTTGGTGTCCCTCTGCGATGGGCTATCGCCATCGGCATCTTCACGGGTGCCAGCAACATGGTGCCGTACATGGGGTTCGCTGCGGCGCTGCTCAGCGGGCTGGCTTACGCGTTGCTGGCCGAGAATGTCCATCCGATCCTGCCGTTCGTGACCGTCGACACGTTCGTTGTCTGGGTAGTCATGGCCGTGGCGTTGGCCGAGCTGATCAAGAACGTCGTCTACGAGCCCATCGTCCTCGGTGGCGCCGTGAAGCTCCATCCGATCGTCGTGGCCCTTGGTGTCGTGGGTGCCGCGATCCTGTTCGGCCCGGCCGGGATGTTCCTGGCCATCCCGACGATCACGGTGGCCAGGGTCCTCGCCGCGAGTAGCGCCAGACACCTCACCGCGTACGGGGTGCTCTGAGATGCACGAGTACGCGCTTGCCCAGGCGCTCGTCGAACAGGTTGCGCGGGACGCGCGTGCACGCGAGGCCGGGTGCTGAACGGTCGAACTCTTTCATAGTTGGCGAAGACATCAAAGGGACCAGCCCGTGCCGGTCGTCCCAGTTCTGCGCGATGAAAACGCCCCTCTTGACGTTTCAGTCAGTAGGTTTCCCGCCCGGCATCTCTGATTACAGCTGCAGACTCTTGCTGCAGGATCCGTAGCTGACGTCTCCCCCGAAAACGACGGCAGGGCAACACTAGCGTAAGCGGGCGCCTTCGACGGTCCATCACACGAAAGGACGGGACCGATGAAGCGCTCGAGATTCTCCGAGGAGCAGGTGGCCTATGCCCTCCGCCAGGCCGAGAGCGGCACCCCAGTCGGGGACGTGTGCCGGCAGCTGGGGGTCAGCGAGGCCACGTTCTATGCGTGGAAGAAGACGTACGCGCACCTGGGCGTGAGCGAGCTCCGGCGCCTGCGGCAGCTCGAGGACGAAAACGCGCGGTTGAAGCGCTTGGTCGCCGACCTCACCCTCGACAAGCACATGCTGGCGGAGGCGCTCCGAAAACACGCGTGAGGCCCGCGCGCCGTCGGGAGCTGGCCGGGTGGTTTCAGAGCACGTTCCAGGTCAGCTGTGCGCGGGCCTGTCGGCTGGCGCAGTTCAGTCGAGCGGC
>JBLNGI010000028.1:0-28422 GCA_050264615.1 Gemmatimonadota bacterium | reverse complement strand
AGTGACGGTGGGGGGGGGCGTGCCGAGCTCGAGCCGTTCGAGGGACCAGCCGGTCGGTGCTGCGACCGAGATGCTGTCCACACGCACCGTGCTGTCGCCCGCATTCCAGACGTTCACCTCGACCTGCAGCCGCTCGCCCGGCGTGACGATGCCGTCGTCGGCGGTACCGTCGATCGATACCCCCGCCGCGATGGCGATCGCGCGCTCGAGCACCGTCCGTTGCTCCGCGTCAGCGGCGCCCCGCCCCAGCGATCGCAGCGCGCGGATCAGGTACGGCAGCGTCGCACCGGGGTGCCACGGGGTGAGCGCCGCGCGCGCCGAGTCGATCAGCGCAGCGTATCCCGCGGCCTGCACGGTCGTGTCGATGCCGGCGAACAGGGACGATTCACGGGTGCCGTTGCTCCCGCTCGACGTGCTCGTTTTCGATGCCATGAGGGCGACACCAGAGCTCGCCGGTCCGGGACGCTGCAAGGCCCCCATGTCCTGCGAGCGATGCCGGCTGCGGCTCGCCATGGCGACCTGGAAATAGGACTGCCCGAGGACCGGATCGAGCGTCCCCACGGGAAGCGTCAGCGTGGTCGCGGACGGATCACCGCGCGTGGAGCGATAAAACTTCTGCGGTCCCCACGTCGAATCGCGCAGCAGGTCGAACGCCTGGCGCGCCAGGATCGCTGACGCCTGATGGTGCCCGTGCCCGTCCGCCGGGGTCCCCGAGAATACGGCGATGATGATTTGCGGCCGGAAGCGTCGCATGACGTCGACAACATCTTTGAGCAGTGAATCGCGCGGCCAGAACCGGAAGGTTTCGTCGATCGTCTTCGAGTAGCCGAAATCGTAGGCCCGGGTGAAGAATTGCCGAGCCCCGTCCAGCTCGCGCGCGGCGAGCAGCTCCTCGGTGCGAATGATCCCCAGCTCGGGGCCGAGCTCGGGACCGATGAGGTTCTGGCCCCCTTCCCCGCGCGTCAGCGACAGGTACGCCGCCTGGGCGCCGAGGCCGCGCGACAGCAGCACGAGCAGCTGGGTGTCCTCGTCGTCGGGGTGCGCGCCCACCATCAGGACGCGTTTGTTGCTCCCGAGCTGGCGCAGCGTCGTCGCCAACGCCGCGACGCCGCCGGTGCCGGCCGGCGCCAGTTGCGCCATGCCGGCGCCCGCGGCGCCGATACTAAGGAAAAGGGTGAGTCCGAGTCGTCTCACTATTGAGTAAGGTAAACCGAGCCACCCTTCATAACGAATTTGACCCGTTGCAGTTCCGTGATGTCGCGCGTGGGATCTCCCGAGACGGCGACGATGTCCGCGTACAGTCCCGGTGCGATCGCGCCGATGTTCTGCTCCTGCCCCAGCATTGCGGCGGCGACCGACGTGCCGGACTGAATGGCCTGCATCGGCGTCATGCCGTACTGCACGTAGTACTCGAATTCCTTGGCCTGATTGATCTCGGTCCACGGGAATCCGCCCACGTCCGTCCCCATCGCGATCTTGACGCCCTTCTTGACCGCGCGCCCGAAGGCACGGCGCTCGAGCGCGACCAGGGCCGGCCACACACCGCCCCGCGGCATCACGTGCACCCCGACCGTCACGGTCGGCACCCAGTAGACGTTGTTCCGCACCATCACGTCCATCAGCGAATCGGTGAGCCCGTCGCCGTGCTCGATCGAATTGACGCCGGCGCGCAGCGCCGCGGCGATCCCGTCCGAACCAATCGCGTGCGCGGCAGCCTTGCGGCCGAGGCGGTGCGTCTCGTCCACGATCGCCCGCGCTTCTTCGTCGGTGAAGTTCACCCAGCTGCGGAGCACGCTGTCGGGCGTGAAGTAATAGCGGCGGTCGCTGTAGTACTTGATCCAGTCGGCGCCGTGCTGCACTTGCTCGCGCACCGCAAGCCGCGCGTTGTCGGCGCCATCCACCGTCTGCACGCCGTGCGGGAGCTCGATTTCCCAGTTGGGCGTGCCGATGGGATACATCCCCGTCGGTGCCATGGCCCGCGTCGAGGCGAAGATCCGCGCCCCCGGAACTTCTCCCCGGTTCACCGCGAGCTTCACATCCACGTCGGCGTACATCGCCCCTTCGGTCTCGACGTCGCGGAGCGCGGTGAAGCCGTGCTCGAGCGCAATGCGCGCATTGCGCGCCGCGAGAATCGCCCGATACGGAATCGACTGCTTCAGCAGCTGATCCTCGTACTCCTGCGACGTGATGTCGCCCTGCAGCAGCAGATGGGTGTGCGTGTCGATGAGCCCCGGCAGGACCGTCATCTGCGAAAGATCGATGACGCGGGCATTCGTGGCCTGTGCCTGCACCTGCGCCAGCGGGCCGACCGCCCTGATGCGCTCGCCTTCGACGAGAATCCCGATGTTCGTCTGCACCTGCTGGGAACGCCCATCCACCAGGCGGCCGGCCTTGATCAGCACTTGCTGGGGAGGCGGCGGTGTCTGAACGGCCAGGACGGACACGAGAACGAATGTGAGCGCGTGCACAGACTCTCCAAAGGAAAACGGGACGGGAGAACTTACTCCCGTCCCGTCACTCTCACTACGTCAGGGCTGAGGCTAGTCGCGCGCCGCCAGCGGCCTGCCGTCGGCGTCCAGGAACCGGATCTCACCCCAGCCCAGTTCGCGAATGCCGGCTTCGATCTTGGACCGATCGCCCACGACCACCCACACCAGGTGATCGGGACGAACGGTTTCCTGCGCTGCCGCCGTCGCATCCGGAATCGTCAAGCTGCGCACGCGCTGCGCGTAGGTCTCGAAGTAGCGGTCGTCCAGCCCGTAGGTGACCATCTGCTCGACCGACCCCTGCACGGCGGCCATCGTCTCCCAGGTGCCGGGTAACGTGAGCGTGAGACTCGCCTGCGCCTTCGACAACTCGTCGGCCGTCACCGGCTTGGGACCGAGGATGCCGCGCAGCTCACGATCGACTTCGACCATCGATTCCTTCGTCTTGTCGGTCTGCACGGGGGCATACGCGATGAACGGCCGCTGGCCGCGCGCGTCCCAGATCAGGGTGAACGCGCCGTACGACCAGTGCTTGTCCTCACGCAGGTTCATGTTCAGGCGCGAGATGAACTGCCCGCCCAGCAGCGAGGTCATTGCCTCGATCGCGTATTCCTTGTTGTTCGCCTTTGGCGCCGCGAGGTTCGCCGCGAGGATCGTAGACTGCTCCGAGCCCGGCCGGTCCAGGATGTAAATCAGCGGCCGTGGCTGATCGCCGACCGTGCCCACGTTCTTCTGCGGCACTTCTCCCCGCTGCCAGCGGCTGAACACCCGCTCGAGCGTCGGCTGAATCTGGGCGAGCGTCACGTCTCCCACGATCACCAGCGTCGCATTGTTCGGCTTGAACCAGGTGCGGTGGAAGCGCGCCAGATCCTCACGGGTCATCTGCGAAACCGATTGCTCGGTCCCCGAGCCCGTCAGTGGATTGCCGTAGGCGTGATTCGCGCCGTACAGGAGCTGCGGGAATACCCGCAACGCCATCTGCACCGGCTGCACCTTCTCCCGCTGAATCCGCGCGAGTCGCTGGCGCTGCTGCCGCTGGAAGTCGGCCTGCGGGAACGACGGGTTGAGGATCACGTCGGCGAAGATGTCGAGCGCCGGGTCGAGCTTGTCCTTGATCGCCGACAGCGAGACCCGCGACACGTCGAGCTGTGAGCTCGTGCCGAGCTGCGCGCCGAGCTGCAGGAGCGTATCGCTGATCTGGAGCGCGTTCAGCCGGGTCGTGCCCTCGTCCATCATGTCGACCGCGAGGCTGGCCGTACCCGGTGACGCGAACTGGTCTGCCGCGTACCCCGCGTCCACCAGCAACGTCAGGTTCACCTGCGGAATCGAGTGGCGCTCCGCCAGCACGACTTTCAGCCCGTTGGACAGCGTCGCGCGCGCGACGGCCGGAAACCGGGCCGCCTGTGGCGTGCCCGGCACGGGGGCCTTGGAGCGGTCCGCGCCGCTCGCCGTCGTGCCGAACTCGGGATAGGGGTGGACCTCGAGCACCCACTGCCCGTCGTTCAGCCACCGCGCGGCGGCCGAGCGCAGCTCGGCGGCGGTCGCAGCGGCGATCCGGCGCTGGGTCACGAGATACTGATCCGCGGCGCCCCGGAAGGCTTCGTTCCGCGCCAGGACGTCCGACTTGCCGCCGAATCCGCCGATCCGCTCGATGCCGCGAATGAAAGCGGCGCGCGACTGCGTCTTGATGCGACGCAGCTCACTCGCCGTGGGACCGGCCTGGATGAACCGCGCCAGCTCTTCGTCGATGGCGCGCTCGACGCGCGCGAGATCGCCGCCGGGCTTCGCGGTCGCGCGGATCACCAATTGGCCGCCGATTTCGCGCAGATCCACATACGCGACGACGTCCGTCGCGATCTGGTCGTCATAGACCAGCCGTTTATACAGGCGCGACGTCTTTCCCTGCGCCAGCACGTCGGTCACGAGATCGAGATAATCGGCGTCCGCCGAGCCGTACTCGGGAATGTTCCACTCTTTGTAGATGCGGGCCTGCGGGACGCGGTCCTGCATGATCTGGCGGTGCGTGCCCGTGCGGCGCGCGATCCACGTATCCTGCTTCGCGATCGGCGGGCTCGAAGGAATGTCGCCGAAATACTGCTCGACCTTTTGCCGAGCCACGTCGGGTGTGATGTCGCCCGCGAGAACGATCACCGCGTTGTTCGGCCCATAGTAGGTCCGGAACCACTCCTTCACGTCATCGAGCTTCGCGGCCTCGAGATCTTCCATCGAGCCGATCACCGACCAGGAGTACGGATGGCCGACGGGGTACGTCCCTTCGGTCATGAGCATGTCGACTTTACCGTACGGCTCGTTTTCGCCCTGGCGCTTCTCGTTCTGCACGACGCCGCGTTGCTCGTCCAGCTTCGCCTGATCGATCGCGCCCAGCAGATGACCCATGCGGTCCGATTCCATCCACAAGACGACGTCGAGCGCGCTGGTGGGAACGTTTTGGAAGTAGTTGGTGCGGTCTTCGTTGGTGGTGCCGTTGAGGTCGGTCGCGCCGAGCGGTTCGAGCGCCTGGAAGTAGTCGGTGTTGAAGTGCTCGCTGCCGTTGAACATCAGGTGCTCGAACAAATGCGCGAAGCCGGTGCGGCCCGGACGCTCGTTCTTGGAACCGACGTGATACCAAGTGTTCACGGCGACGATCGGCGCCTTGTGATCTTCATGGACCAGCAGGGTGAGACCGTTCTTCAGGACGAATTTCTGGTACGGAATCGTGATCGGCGCCGCGGCGGCGGGGCGCGCCTGCGGCGGCCGGGAGCGCGTGGTCCCCCCGGCGGTGGGCTGCTGCGCCGGCGCGGGCCAGGCAGCCAGAATCCCGAGCGATAGGGTCAGCAAAGCTATGCGGGACATGAGAGTCTCCTCATGAAGGCTGACGGCGGGCTGATCGCGTGGAAGAAACTGCGGTCGGAATCCGGTCGCAAGGTGTTAGATTAGGGAAGATGGCTACCGTTCTCGAACCCAAGCGTAAGGTCACTGCCGACGAGGCGCGGGACGTCGCCGAAGCGGCACGCGAGGAGCAGTGGGTCTCCCCGAGCTTCGTCCGCGACCTGTTCCTCGGCAAACTGCGGATGGACTTGATCCATCCCTATCCCGAACAGGATCCTGACGAGGTCGCCCGCGCCAAGCCGTTCCTCGACAAGCTCGAGCGGTTCCTGCGCGAAGACGTAGACTC
The DNA here is from genome assembly GCA_050264615.1 of Gemmatimonadota bacterium. Taxonomy (GTDB): domain Bacteria; phylum Gemmatimonadota; class Gemmatimonadetes; order Gemmatimonadales; family GWC2-71-9; genus 20CM-2-65-7. The sequence goes on along the minus strand of JBLNGI010000028.1, from coordinate 22,761 downwards.
GGACCGGATCGATCGCGAGGGAGAGATTCCGGAGGCCGTGGTCGACGGCCTGCGCAAGCTCGGCGCGTTCGGCATCAAGATCCCGCGCGAGTACGGCGGACTGGGCCTGTCCCAGCTCTCGTACATGAAGGCCATCGAGCTCGTCTCGTCGGTGGACGGCTCACTGACCGCGCTGCTTTCGGCCCACCAGTCGATCGGCGTCCCGCAGCCGCTCAAGATGTTCGGCACCGAGGCGCAGAAAAAGAAATACTTCCCCCGCCTCGCCAAGGGCGCGATCTCCGCGTTCGCGCTCACCGAAGAGAGCGTCGGCTCCGATCCGGCCGCGATGGAAACCAACGCCATCCTCGACGACGACACCTGGGTCCTGAACGGCGAAAAGCTCTGGTGCACCAACGGCACCAAGGCGGAGTTGCTCGTCGTGATGGCGCGGACCCCGTCGAAGATCGTCGGTGGAAAAGAGAAGAAGCAGATCACGGCGTTCATCGTCGAGAGCGATTGGCCCGGCGTAGAAATCGTCCATCGCTGCCACTTCATGGGGCTGAAGGCGCTCTACAACGGCGTGATTCGCTTCACCAACGTGCGCGTGCCCAAGGAGAACGTGCTCTGGGGTGAAGGCAAGGGGCTGAAGCTCGCGCTGATCACGCTCAACACCGGACGGCTGACGCTGCCGATTTCTTCCGTCGCCGCGGGCAAGCGTTGCCTCGAGATCGCGCGCCGCTGGTCGGCCGAGCGCGTGCAGTGGGGCCGTCCGATCGGCCAGCACGACGCGATCGCGCAGAAGATCGGCACGATGGCGGCCAACACACTCGCCATGGAAGCCGTCGCGGAGCTGTGCGGCGCGATGGCGGAGCGCGGCGGCTACGACATCCGGCTCGAGGCGGCCATCGCCAAGCTCTACAACTCCGAAGCCGGCTGGCAGATCATCGACGACACGCTGCAGATCCGCGGCGGGCGCGGCTACGAGACGGCCGACTCCCTGCGTGCCCGCGGGGAAGCGCCCGTGCCGGTCGAGCGCATCATGCGCGACTTCCGGATCAATCTGATTTTCGAGGGCTCCTCGGAAATCATGCACCTGTTCATCGCGCGTGAGGCGGTCGACAAGCATCTCCAGGTTGCCGGCGACGTCGTGATGCCCGGCAAGACGGCGCGCGAGCGCCTCGCCGGCCTGGTCCGCTCGGCCGCCTTCTACGGCTGGTGGTATCCCACGCGGTGGCTGGGCTGGGGCCGCTGGCCGCGCTACGCGGAGTTCGGCAAGCTCGCCGGACACGTGCGGCTGGTCGAGCGCAGCGCACGCAAGCTCGCGCGCAGCGTGTTCCATTCGATGGTGCGGTTCGGGCCGAAACTCGAGCAGCGCCAGTCGGTGCTGTTCCGGCTCGTGGACATCGCCGCCGAGCTATTCGCGATGGCAGCCACGTGCTCGCGCGCGCAGGCGATCTACACGCGCGACACGACCGCCGGCGCGCGCGCCGTGAGGCTGGCCGATCTGTTCTGCCGGCAGGCACGGCGCCGCGTGCGGTCGAAGTTCAACGGGTTGCGACGAAATGAGGATGTTCCGACCTATAGGTTTGCCCAGGAGATTTTGGCTGGCGAGCACCGGTGGCTAGAGAGAGACATCGTGGAGCTGGCCGAGTAGGCGGTTAGGCGGTTAGGCGTCGCGCGATGCCCGCCGGATATTGTCCGACGGGCGACTGCTTTGTAGAGACCCATCGTTGTCTTGCTCGCCTGTTCGTGCAAGCGTTCAAACTCCTTCCATGCCTCGGCTGAGATCAGCTTGAGATCCCGCGCCAGCAACGCGAAGTATGCCTAACCAAACCACCGCTCACCGAATCATCTGACCGCCTGACCGCCTAACCGCCCAACCACTCATGCGGCCTGGTGGGCGATCATGATGCTTTTCAACCGCTCAGGGGCATCCTCTCCCGCGTCGCCATATGGAGAAGGATGCCCTTCTTGCTCCATCACCACGGTCGGACACACCAGCGGATATTGTCGCGCCCGAATGCGGTCGGCGGCGGGTTGCGCCGCGACGGGGGTGGCGATCACGACTTCGCGGGCGCCGAGCGCCTCGACGGCCTTCGCCGCCGCCAGCGCTTTCCACGGCCAAATGATCTGGCCATCCACGATCACACCGGTGCGCCCTGCGACTTTCTTGACCGGCCGCTGCGTGCGGTACAACACCAGATCCTGCTTGACCCGCGCGCGGGATTCATCGATCGCCGCCTGGAGCTTTTCGAGCAGGTTCATCCCCGGCTGGAAGTCGGGGTCCATCTCGGCCGGCACCGATTCTGCCATGGCGCCGATGGGGGCGAGGTTGGCGCCCAGCTTGATGAATGACGCGACGATCACGTCGAACTGCGCACCCATTGCTTTGGCGGCATGGGCGGCGATCTCGACGCCTTCCGGCGTAATCCCCAGCAACAGACAGGTTTGGTAGCCACGGGCCGCGAGCTGCTGGCCGAGCAGCGCGCCGGCACTGGAGCGGGTGGGATAGAGACTCGGACGGGGTTTGGCCATGCGCCAAGATAAGAAAGCATTCGGCTAGCAGCCAATACCCGATCCCTCTCAGCCGGTTATCTTTTCGCCGCACCCAATCCAGGACCGGGGAGTGCCGAAGGAAACGCTCACTGTCGTCGATAACCGCACCGGCAAGAGCTACGAGCTGCCGATTCAGGACGGGACGATCCGCGCCGCCGATCTGCGCCAGATCAAGGCGGTCGAGGACGATTTCGGGCTGATGAGCTACGACCCCGCGTTCATGAACACGGCGGCGTGCCGCAGCGCCATCACGTACATCGACGGCGACAAGGGCATCCTGCGCTATCGCGGATACCCGATCGAGCAGCTCGCGGAGCGGAGCACGTTCCTCGAGACGGCCTATCTGCTGCTCCATGGCGAGCTCCCCACGGCCGCCGAGCTCGACGCCTGGGTGTATCAGGTCACGCACCACACGATCATCCACGAGAACATCAAGAAGTTCATCGACGGCTTCCACCACGATGCCCACCCGATGGGGATGTTCGTCAGCGCGGTCGCGGCGCTGTCCACGTTCTATCCCGAGGCCAAGCGGATCTTCGACGAGAAAGGACGGAACAGTCAGATCGTCCGCCTGATCGCCAAGACGCCGACCCTGGCGGCGTTCGCGCATCGCCACTCGGTGGGCATGCCGTACGCCTATCCGGACAACGACCTGAGCTACACCGGCAACTTCCTGAACATGATGTTCAAGACGACCGAGGTGAAATACGTCCCGCATCCGGTGCTCGAGCGGGCCCTCGACGTCCTGTTCATTCTGCACGCCGACCACGAGCAGAACTGCTCGACCAGCGCGATGCGGAACATCGGGTCCTCCCATCCCGATCCCTACTCGTGCATGGCGGGGGCGGCGGCGGCGCTGTATGGGCCGCTGCACGGCGGTGCGAACGAAGAGGTGCTGCGGATGTTGCGCGAGATCGGCTCGGTGGACGCGATCCCGGCGTACATTCAGCGGGTCAAGAAGGGTGAAGTCCGGCTGATGGGCTTCGGCCACCGGGTCTACAAGAACTTCGACCCGCGCGCGAAGATCATCAAGCAGATCGCCGAGCAGGTGTTCGACGTGACGGGGAAGAACCCGCTGATCGATATCGCCGTGGAGCTCGAGCGGATCGCGCTGCAGGAGGAGTACTTCGTCACGCGCAAGCTCTACCCCAACGTCGACTTCTACTCCGGGATCATCTACGAAGCGATGAAGTTTCCGGTCACCATCTACCCGGTGCTGTTCGCGATCGGGCGCACGCCGGGCTGGCTCGCGCAGTGGCAGGAGATGTTGCTCGACAAGGAGCAGAAGATCGCCCGGCCGCGCCAGGTTTACACTGGGCCGGACAAGCGGGATTATGTCTCCATCGAGAAACGGAGCTGAGGCCGTCCCATGCCCACCTACATCTTGCTGTCGAACCTGACGGACGAGGGCGCCAAGTCGCTGAAGTCGAATCCGAAACGGTTGCAGGAAGTGAACAAGGAGATTGAGCGGTACGGGGCCAAGGTCACGTCGCAGTACGCGGTGCTCGGCCCCTACGACTTCGTCAGCATCGTCGAGTGCCCGGACAACGAGACCATTGCCCGGGTGTCGGTCGAGTTGGCCTCGCGCGGCAGCATCCGATTACTGACCCTCGCCGCGACGCCGGTCGCGAACTTCATTCGGACGCTCAAAACAAAAGACTAGGCGTTTCGCCCCTTACCGCCTCCGACCGCCCCGCCGCGGTCGCAGCGAACGCTCCGGCCGCGGCGCCTCGGCGATGGCTTGCCGCGGCTGCAACGGCGACACCGACGGCTCGAACCCCGGGATCACTTCCCGCGGGAAGTTCTGCCCAATCAGCCGCTCGACGTCGGCCATCAGCAGCCATTCATCAGGCGAGATCAGGGTGAGCGCGAGGCCGCGTGCGCCGGCCCGGGCCGTGCGTCCGACACGATGCACGTACACCTCGGGGTCCGTCGGCACATCGAAGTTCACCACCATCCGGATGCCGTCGACGTCGATGCCGCGGGCGGCGATGTCCGTCGCGACCAGCGTCTCGGCCGTGCCGTCGCGGAACTGATTCAACGTCCGGGTGCGATGGCTCTGCGCCTTGTCGCCGTGGAGCGCGTTCGCCGCGATCCCTTCGCGCTTCAGGAACGTGACCAGCTTGTCCGCGCCGTACTTGGTGCGCGTGAAGATCAGCGTCTGCCCGGCGGGCTTCGCTTTGAGAATCGCCCCGAGCGCGCCGCGCTTCTGCAGTTTGTCGACCGCGACGATCACGTGCTCGATCCCCTCGGCGGCCTGCGCGCGCCGGCCGATTTCGACCGATGCGTGCCCGTTCAAGGCACGACGCGCGAGCGCGTCCACCTCGGGTGAGATCGTCGCTGAAAACAGCATCGTCTGCCGCTCTTCAGGCAACGCGCTCAAAATGCGCTTCACGTCGGGCGCGAATCCCATGTCCAGCATGCGATCGGCTTCGTCCAGCACCAAGACTTCGAGCTGGGAAAAGTTCACGTGCCCGCGCTCCATGTGGTCGAGCAGACGACCGGGCGTGGCGACGACGATGTCGGCACCGTGTTTGAGGGCGCGGGTTTGCGGCTCCATCCCGACGCCGCCATAGACGGCCGCGCCCTTGAGATGGGTGTGACGCCCATACGCCTTGATGCTGGTGGCGACCTGCTCCGCCAGCTCGCGCGTCGGCACGAGCACCAGCGCGCGCAGCGTGCCGCGCTTGCCTTCCGAAAGCCGCTGGAGGATCGGGAGCACAAACGCGGCGGTCTTGCCCGTGCCGGTCTGCGCGGAACCGATCAGATCGCGGCCCGCGAGAGCCAACGGAATCGCTTCCGACTGGATGGGGGTGGGTTGCGCGTAGCCTTCATCGGCGACGGCGCGAACGAGTTCGGGCGCTAGGCCCAGTGCTGCAAATGGCATACTTCTCCTAGACGTCTAGACGTGTAGACGTCTAGACAGTTCACACACTCGCTGCGAGATGACCCAATGTCCTCTCGACGTCAGCGACGCTTCAGTTTTTGAACCTGGGGATGAAACCGTGCGTGTGTTCAGCGACGGAGTCCCTGAGCGGGACTATCCGGAAGGATGCCAGCTCTTGGTTCTATGCGAAGGGAAAGCTAACGACGACGTGCTGAAAAACCAAGGGCCGGCAAAGGCTAGACGTCTAGACGTCTAGCGGTTCGTAGTCTTGAGTTTACAGGTCTACCTGTGCACTCCACACTAACGACCGCTGGACGCCTGGACGTCTAGTCTTTGCAGGTCCTAATGCAACGTCTCAGCCCTCGCCGCCGGCTCAGTGCCCCACCACCACATCCTCGGCAGCGTCCGTTGCCGCGGCCATACCTCGTTGAGCGTTTCGCCCTCGTACAGCCGACCGTTCTTCATCACGTACCGCACACTGTTCGTGTTGTGGATGTCCTCGAGCGGATTCCCATCCAGCACGATCAGGTCCGCGAGCTTGCCCGGCTCCAGCGAGCCCAGATCCTGCTCCATCCCGATCGCGTTGGCGCCGTGAATCGTGGCGACGCGCAGCACATCGAGCGGCTTCATTCCGCCTGCCGCCATCGCCCACAGTTCCCAGTGATCGCCCAGCCCATCCATCTGCCCGTGGCCGCCCAAGCCGACATGACCACCCGCCTGGACGATCTGGTTCGCCGCGGCGGCGATCCGCGGGAACACGTACTGATTCTCCCGGAACCACGGCCGGCGCTCGGCACGCTGGTCGATTTCATCGTGCGGCATGAAGCGCTTGACCTTCGCATTGTCGTGAATGTCGAAGCGCTCGTAGAAGAAATTCTCGCTCCAGGGGCCCCCGTACGAGACGAGCAGCGTCGGCGTATACGTGATCCCCGATTGCGCGATGAGCTGCACCGCGTCCTTGTACAGCGGCATGATCGGATAGCTGTGCTCGTGGCCGGGATAGCCGTCGACCACCGCGGTGAGATTCATCTTGAAGTCGAGCCCACCCTCGATGGTGGGCATCAGACCCAGCTCCTTCGCAGCCATGATCACCCACTGGCGCTGCTTGCGGTTGCCCGTCATGTACATCTTGATCGTGTTGATCCCGTAGAACTCGCTGTAGCGCCGCAGCGCCTGGCGCGCGTCGTCGAGATTCTTGAAGTCCTCGTCCCAGAATACGCCCGGACCCGTGTGGTAAATGCGCGGGCCGAGGATTTCGCCCGTCTCGACCAGATCGGCATACGTCAGGACGTCGGTGGTCGCGGTCTGGGGATCGCGCGTGGTCGTGACCCCCCAGGCGAGGTTCGCCAGGTATTTCCAGACCTGCGTCTCGTGAATGCCCCACGTGGGCCAGGGGTGCGCGTGCACGTCGACGAAGCCCGGCACGATGGTCTTGCCGGAGACGTCGATGATGCGCGCGCCGGTGGGATCCGACCCGCGCGCGCCGACCGAGACGATGCGATTGTTGGTGACGACGACATCGCCGTTCTCGATGACTTCATCCCCTTTCATTGAGATGATGCGCGCGCCCCGCAGCACGACCGTGCCCTGCGGGACATCGCGCGGCACCCGGATCGCGAGGTTCACCCGCTGCGGCTCGTAGGCCGGCAGCTTGGACAGCGAGTCGGAGCGGGACCGCAGCCGCTTCTGCACCGAATCGGCAAGCGCCTTGAACGCATCGGTCTTGAGTGAATCGGCCCGAATCGAATCGGTCCGCTGCTTGATTTTGTCCATCGAGTCGGCTACCGCCGGATCCCAGCGCAGGAACGAGCGGCCGATCGACCAGTACGCCTGCCGTCCGCTGGGCGTCCAGCCGATGAAATCCCCGCCCACCAGGGTCAGCCGCTTCGTCGGGAACGCCGACGCATTGGGGTCGGAGACATTGACCGCCGGCGTCTCGCCACCGATGAACGGCAGCGTGACGGTGTAGACGTAGTTTCCGACCTGGGCGAGCACCTTGTCGGAGTCAGGGCTGATGATGATCTCGCCGGCCGGATCGGGCTGAGCGCCCGGACCCGGATACGTGTATCCGGTCACGCGGATGTGCGCGCGGCGATCGGTGCCGTCGTACCGCATCGAGACGAGACCTTCCGGCCCTTCATAGATGTAGACGCGGTTTGGATCGCGGCTGAAGTGCGGCCGTCCCCAGGCATTGATCGGGGAGATCTTGGTGAGCGTGCCACCATTGGCCGGCACCCAGTCGATCTCGTAGCCGGGCGCGAAATGCTCTTGCGTCCGCGGGGCGCGCGGGCCCTTCACCACCACAATCCGCGTCCCGTCCGGCGACCACACCGGGGTGTCGTAGAACGCCGTGTCGGCTGTGAGGCGCACTGGCCGGCTCCGGCCGTCCGCCTTGATCTTGTTCAGCGTGCCGCCCTGATCGGTCCAGGTGACATAGGCCAGCCACTGCCCGTCGGGAGACCACGCCGGCACTTGCTCCTTGACCGTATCGCTGGTCAGGCGGCGCGGTGTCCCACTCGGGAGATCCATCACGTACAAGCGATCGAGCGCGCTGAACGCGAGCCGCCGGCCATCCGGAGATGGAGAGGCATTGCGGATCTGGCGCACGAGGACCTGGCCCGTATCCACCCGGATCGGCAGGTGCACCATCGGGCCGAGCTGCTGATCGACTTTCGCAGTGAAGGGAATCTCACTCACCTGCCCCGACGGCACGGCGACGCGCTGAATCTTGCCGCCGAACGAGACGATGAGCGCCTGGTTGTCGGGCGTGAACGCGTAGCCCGGATAGAGATCGCGGGTGAAGCGGGATTCCTGGTCGTCGCGCGTCACCGGGTAGACGAGCCATTTCTCATCGCCGCTCGTCAGGTCACGCAGGCGCAGGCCGGTCTCCGCGTCGTAGCGCGTCGCGTACACCAGCCACTTGCCGTCGGACGAGAGCGCGGGACGCATGCCGCTTCCGTAGACGTCGGTTTGCGTAAAGAGGCGGCCGGTTTGCCGGTCATAGATGGCGAGCTGCCACAGCGGATACTGCAGGTTGTAGCCGAAGCCACCGCGATGCCGCGACACCCAGATGTAGCGCGGATCTTTCCCGAACGCCGCTCCGAGCGTATTCATCGGCGGCGGCGTGTTGGGGCCCGCTTGCACGCGCAGCACCGCCGCCCCAGAGCCGCCGTCCTTGTGCATGAGCCACAGCTCGTACACGCTGCCCAGCACGCCGCTGGTCCGCGACACGACGATGTAGTTGCCGTCGGGCGTCCATTCCGGCGACGCGTACAGATTGTTCGTCCCCTTGGTCAGCGGTTTGGCGTGCGTGCCATCGGGATCGCTCAACCACACGTTCTCTGCGCCGCTGCGGTCGGACAGGAACACGATCCGCTTTCCGTCAGGCGACCAGCGCGGCTGAGAGTCGAATCCCGGACCGGATGTAATGCGCGTCGCCGTCCCGCCGCTCACCGGCATCGTGTAGAGATCGCCGAGCAGCTCGAACACGATCGTTCTGCCGTCGGGCGACACGTCGAGCGACATCCACGTGCCCTCGGACGCGTCGAAGCTCACGTTGCGCGTCATCTTGAGCGGCAGCGAATCGAGCTTGACCTTGGTGGTATCGCGTTTCGTGGTGTCCTGCGGGGGCGGCGGAGGTGGCTGTTGCGCGCTCAACAGCGCGGCGACAAGCAGGGGAAGCATGGAGTCTCCGGATGGAAGCGACGGCGTGCTCGAACGAGGGGAAGCTGTAGCCAACAAAAAGGGCGGTCAAGTTGAATTGACCGCCCCCCTGCCGCCTGTGCCGCCCGTACCGCCGCTAGATGCTCAGCGCCCTGACCTGCCTCGGCGCCGGGTCCTGCGACCGCAGCACGATGCGCATCGCATGCGTATCGAGGTCGATTTCCCAACCCGCGATCCGCGGCCGGACGAACTCTTCCCCGTCGTCGGGCGTGAGCCCTTCGGGCGTTGCATCGAGGAATTCCATCAGCTTCATGCGCATCTCGAGGTAGGTGCAGCCGTCGCGGCTCGCGGCGATGCGGATCCCCACATCGTCATCGAGCTGGCGCCGCACGAACCCCTGGGCGACCTCGAGCAGCCGGCCCACGATGACGCGCTCCAGCATGACGCCATCCTTGCGGCCGAGCCGCCGCGCCAGCACCCGGCCGCGCGCAGGGTCGAGGTGCAGCGCGAGGAACTGCTGCCGGATGTCCGGATGGGGCCGGCGTTTGCTCTTGGTCTCGCCGTCCCGCTCAGCCTTGGCGCAGGTGGGCAGGTCGTTCCGGTGCAGCTTGAGAAACTTGGTCATCGGTGCGTAGACGTCCATGCGGCCGGGGGCCGGGGGACGCCGCCGCCCCGCAACGAGGTCGGAGATATAGATCTCAGACACCTGAACCGCTTCCGCCAACTCACGCGGGGTGCGCTTCAACTCGCGCAGCCGGCGTCGGACCAGTTCTCCGACCTTGACGGGGCGCTTCAGGGGGAGGGCAGCCGCCATGTAAGCTCCTTTGATAGCTGTTTCTTGGGGTCGGACAATATCGCTAAATGCAGGTCAAAACGGAAGTTCTGGCGCCCCAATCGTCATATTTTGAGTCACCCGGGTCCTGAGGCCCTTGCGGAGCCCCACGGTACGGTGATACAGTTGTATCACGTTATGGATTCGCTTGTAGCCATGATCGTGCGGCTCTTCTCCGATCACCCGGACGCGGCCCGCCTCCCTCCGGGACCTCGTGTCCTTCCGGCCTACGCCGCGCTCGCCCGATATCAGACCAACGGTGCCGAGCTCGAGCCACGCCTCCGGCTGCTCGTCACGCAGCTCGCCGCAGAAAGAAGCCGCTGTCGCTGGTGTATCGAGCACGGCCGCCATCTGTGGCGCGACGCACAATTCCCCGTTGATGCCCTGCGCGCGCTGCTGCGCTACGAGACCAGCGCCCTGTTCTCCGACCGCGAGCGCGCCGCATTGCGTTTCACCGACGCGCTGACCCGCTACAGCGAAGCGCACGGCGGCATGCCATTCGAGCCGCTGGCGCGGGCGCGCCAGCATCTCACCGAGCCGGAGATCGCCGCGGTGACGGCCGCTGCCGCGAGCCAGCACTTCTTCAATCCCATCACCGGCACCCTGGGCGCCGACGTCGCCCCCTGGGGTGCGCCGATCGGCTCCCAGGTGCGGGGACTCTGGCTGTGAAAGAGGGACGCTGGCTGCTGTTCATTCATCAACTCCCGCCCAAGCCCGACTACTTCCGCGTCAAGATCTGGCGGCGCCTGCAGTCCCTCGGCGCTATTCCGATCAAGAACTCGGTGTACGCCCTGCCCTTCACCGATCAGGCAACCGAAGACTTTCAGTGGCTGCGCAAGGAGATCACCGCCGGTGGCGGCGAGGCGTCCGTCTGCCGGGCGGCATTCGTCGATGGTCTCACCGACACGCAGATCGAGGCGCTGTTTCGAGCGGCGCGGGACGCCGAGTACGCCACCGTGACGCGGGCGGCCGAGCGGCCGGCGTCAGGGGGGGGAGCAGAGGTGGGACGACTCGAGCGTCGGCTTCGGGAGATCACCGCGCTCGATCATTTCGGCGCCCTTGGGCGCAAGACTGCGGAGGCAGCGGTGGCCAAACTCAAGGCTCATGACACGACCCCGCGCGGGTCCGCGAAACGGGTCCGGGGCCAGACCTGGGTCACGCGTCCGGACGTGCATGTCGATCGCATCGCCAGCGCCTGGCTGATCAAGCGATTCATCGACCCGAAAGCGCGTTTTGTCTTCGGCGAAGCGCGCGACGGTGCCGTGAGCTTCGACATGTTCGAAGGGGATTACACGCATGAGGGCGAACGCTGCACCTTCGAGACCCTGCTGCACCGCTTCGGGCTCGAGCAGGACGACGCGCTCCGTACCATCGCGGAGCTGGTGCATGACGTCGATTGCAAGGACGAGAAGTTCGGCCGCGACGAAACCGCAGGGTTTGCGCGCCTGCTCGAGGGGATCGTCAAGCGCAACGCGCGGGACGCCGCCCGCATCGAACGGGGTACCGAGCTGCTCAACGACCTCTACGAATCAGTGCGACCGTCCCCACCAGCGCGATCAGCGCAAAGCTGAACCACTGAATGGCGTAGGAGAGATGCGGGCCGTTGTCCAGCACCGGGTGCGGCCAGCGGCGTGGCAGTCCTTGCGATGCGGGCTGCTCGAGCTGCACGATGAACGGCAGGAATCCGGTCGTTTCGACGTCGCCGCGGCCCCGCGGCGGCACAAACGCGATCCCTTCGATCCGCACGCGCTCCGCCTCGACATACGCCGCGTGATCGACGTGAAAGGCATCGGGGGACGGCACCCAGCCCCGATCCACCAGCACCGCCGACCCGTCCGCCAGCCGGAGCGGGGTGATGAGCGCGACTCCCGGGGTGCCCTCGAAACTCCGGCCCGGCCACGTGCGCTCGGCCGCAAAGTCGTAGACGCCGCGCGCCACCACGCGGCGCTGGCGCGCGCTGTCGGCTGCGATGCCCGCGTGGATCTCGAGCGGCGGCAGCGCCAGCCGCGCGGCCGCGCGGGCGTTGCGCGCGCGGCGCTGTTCGAGGCGGCCGAGCTGCCACACGCCGGCCTCGACGCACAGAGCGACGACCACCGCCGCCACGACGCCGAGGGTTATTTCGCGGCGCTGCACAGTGTCAGCTTCTCGGCCCGGGACAAGCGCCGAATCGCCGCTTCGCGCCGCAACGCCGCGCCGCGATCGGGCTGCGCTTCCTGATAGGCGAGCGCGAGCGGACGGCGCGAGCGCGTATACGCGCTGGCAGTCCCGTGCTGATGTGACTCGAGACGCCGGGCAAGATCGTTCGTGATACCGGTGTAGAGCGACCCGTCCCGGCACCGGAGGAGATACACCATCCAGGCCACGCGTCCAAGCTAGCGAGGCCCGCAACGCGGCGCCATTTTGCGGCCCGTGACTCCTTCCGAACGGCGGCGCATCCTCGCCTGGTGCGTGTTCGATTTCGCGAACTCGGCGTACTCGGCGGTCATCGTCGTCACCGTGTTCAGCGTCTACTACGTCACCTACATCGTCGGGAACGCGCACGGGCTCGGCGACCTGTGGTGGGGCCGCGCGATCTCGATGTCGCTGCTGCTGGTGGTGCTCACCGGTCCGTTCCTGGGCGCGTTGGCCGATCGCGCGGGGGTGCGGAAGCGGTTTTTCATTGCCTTCACGGGTCTGTGCGTCGGATGCGTCGCGCTGTTCGCGACGCTCGAGCAGGGGATGATCATGCGCGGGTTCGCCCTGATCGCGCTCGCCAACTTCGCCTTCGAGAGCTCGCAGATCTACTACAACGCCTATCTCCCGGATATCGCGCCGCCCGAGCGTCTGGGCACCGTGTCCGGGATCGGCTTCGCGATCGGGTACCTCGGCTCGATCATCGGGCTCGTGGTCGCGCTGCCGCTCGTGAACGCCGGGCAATTCAATCTCATCTGGATTCTGGTCGCCGCCTTCTTCGCGGTCTTTTCGATTCCCGCGTTCGTGGCCATGCCCCAAGATCAGCCGCAGCCGGATAAGCGCGTGCGCCTCACGGCCCTCGTGCGCGACGTGCTCGGCGACCAGCGGCTGCGCCGTTTTCTGCTGGCGTATTTCGTGTACTTCGACGGCGTGGAGACGACGATTGTCTTCTCCGGGATTTTCGCGGCGACGACGTTGAAGTTCACGACGCCGGAAGTGATCAAGCTGTTCCTGGCGGTGCAGTTCTCCGCGCTCGCGGGCGCGCTGCTGCTCGCCCGGCCTACCGATCGCTGGGGCGCGAAACGCGTGATCAGCATGACGCTGCTCCTGTGGATCGGCGTGTCGGTGGGGGCGTACCTGGCGCAGACCAAGCCGACGTTCGTGGCGGTCGCGGTCACCGCTGGCCTGGGACTCGGGTCGATTCAGGCCGCGAGCCGCGCCCTGATGGCATCGCTCATCCCGCGCGGGAAAGAGTCCGAGTTGTTCGGCTTCTACGCGCTGTGCGGCAAGTCGTCGTCGATTCTGGGACCCCTGGTATTCGGGGCCGTGTCATATCTGGCCGGCAGCCAGCGCGCGGCGGTGGCCGCCGTCGGCGTGTTCTTCGTTGTAGGGCTGCTCCTGCTCCAGCGCGTTAGGTCAGCTTCGCCTGCAGCGTGATCGTGACGTTGTTCTGAATCGCCTTCGAGATCGGGCAGTTCTTCTTGGCCCCCTCGGCCGCCTGCTGAAACGCCGCGTCATCGATGCCCTCGACCCTGCCGCGCACGTCGAGCTCGCTCTTGGTCACTTTCGGCGCGCCGTCTACCGTCTCGATCGTGACAGCCGCGCGGGTCTCGATCCGGGTGGCGGGATGACCCGCCTTCTCGAGCGCCGACGAGAGCGCCATGCTGAAGCACCCCGCGTGGGCGGCGGCGAGCAGCTCCTCCGGGTTGGTTCCTTTCTTGCCTTCGAACCGGGTCCCGAAGCTGAACGCGCCGTTGAATGCGCCGCTCTGCGCCCTGAAGGTCCCCTTTCCTTCTTTGAGTTTGCCTTCCCAGGTCGCGACGGCGTTGCTCGTGGCCATGTTACGGTCTCCAGGTATCGGGGGTGATTCACATTGTCCGTGAGGGAATCTGGCGAGACCCTGAAGGGTTCGCTACGCTTTCAGACCCCAACGTTTCGGGAGCTAATTCTCATGGCCACGAAGAAGAAAGCGCGGAAACCGAAACCGGCACCGAGCAAAGGCCGCCGCCAGCCGGAAACCTTGCGGCTGCGCGACGTCTCCCCTTCCTTCACCGCCAGCGATCTGCAGCGCAGCATCGCGTTCTATCGGGACGTGCTCGGGTTCGTGATCGGCGATGAATGGCGCGACAACGGCCAGATCCAGGGCTGCGAGATGCGCGCGGGAAACGTGTTGTTCATGCTGAACCAGGACGACTTCGCCAAGGGCCGCGACCGCAAGAAGGGCATCGGGAGCCGGCTGTACCTCTCCACGGCGCAAGACATCGATCGGCTCGCGGCGGAAATCAAGGCGCGGGGCGGCACGCTGGATCAGGAGCCGACCGACATGCCCTGGGGCCAGCGCGTGTTCATGATCACCGATCCCGACGGGTTCAAGCTGACCATCGCGCAGGTGCGTTGAGCCTGTCCCCCGCCGCGCTGCGCGTGCTGCGCGCCGTCGCGGCCGCGATCGTCCCCGACGGCGCCGTGGATCTCGGAGACCGCGTCGCCGACAAGATCGCGGCACTTCCGCGCGCTGCGGATCGCGCGGAGCTCGACCGGCTGCTCCGCCTGCTCGAGTCGAGCGCGCTGAACCTGCTGCTCAGCGGGGTCCCGCTTCCGTTCACGAGGATGTCCGCGATCCGACGAGAGCGGTGCCTCCGCGGCTGGGCCACCAGCCGGATTCCCCTGCGCCGCAAGGCGTTTCAGGCGCTGAAGCGGCTGACCACGGTGACGCATTACACGACCCCGGGGGTGGCGCGCGCGATCGGGTACCCGGGCCCGCTCGGTCCACCACCCAATACCGGGAAGACCATTCATCCGCTCTCGATCAGCGGCCGCACCATCCTGGACTGTGACGTCGTGGTCGTGGGCTCGGGGGCCGGTGGCAGCGTGGTCGCGGCCGAGCTCGCCGCGAAGGGCAAGGACGTCGTCGTGCTCGAGCGGGGCGGCTACCGCAACGAGGCGGACTTCACCCACGAAGAAGGTGAAGCGCTCGAGACCATGTACGACGCCGGTGGCCTGCTCGCGACGCGCGACCTCGGCCTGGTGGTCCTGCAGGGCGCCACGCTGGGCGGCGGCACCGTGATCAACTACACCACGAGCTTTCCGACCCCGCCGGAGGTTCGATACGAGTGGGCCAAGAACCACGGGCTGCCGCATTTCGAGAGCAAAGAGTTCAACGTCGCGCTCCACAAGGTCGCGAACCGGCTCGGCGTCAACACCGATCACGCCAGGCCCTCGGGCCGCGACCGCGTTCTGATTCGGGGGCTCGAGCAGCTGGGCTGGCATCACGGCTTGCTGCCGCGGGATGTGCGCGGCTGCACGCAGGACGATGCGTGCGGCTACTGCGGGTTTGGATGCCGTCGGGGCGCCAAGCAATCCACGCTGGTGACGTATCTCCAGGACGCTTTCGATCGCGGTGCGCGCATTGTGGCGAACTGCGACGTCCAGCGCGTGCTGATCGAGCGCGGCAGCGCGACCGGCATCGAGGCCCGCGCCGGCCGGTTTGCCCTCACCGTGCGTGCGAAGGCGGTCGTCGTGACGGCGGGATCGATTCACTCGCCGGCGCTGCTGCTGCGGTCGGGCGTGCGGCTCCGCACGCTGGGACGGCACCTGGCGCTGCATCCCGCGACCGCTGTGCTCGGCGACATGGACGACGACGTGCGACCCTGGAGTGGCACGGTGCAAGCGCACTACTCGGATCAATTCGCCAATATCGACCAGGGATACGGATTCAAGCTCGAGACCGCGCCGGTGCATCCATCGCTGCAGGCGCTCGCGGCGCCCTGGGAGTCGGCTGCCGGCCACCGGGAACGGATGGCGCACCTGCCCCGCACCGCGCTCATCGGGATCCTGCTGCGTGACCGGTTCGGGGGCCGTGTGAGCGTCGACCGGGACGGGGTGCCAATCGTGGATTATCACCTGTCGCGCTACGATCGCGCGCACCTGCGCCAGGGGATCGCGAGCGCCGCTCAGGTGATCGAGGCCGCCGGCGCGCGCGAGATCTGGCTCCCGCTCGCGCGGGACGTGCGCTACCAGCCGGGCAGCCCCGACGCTCGGGAGGATTGGCTGCGGCGCGTCGATGCCGCGGGCTGGGGCCCGAACCAGTTATTGCTGGTGACCTTTCATCAGATGGCGTCCTGCCGCATGGGTGCGAGCAGGCGCACGTCCGTCGTGGATGCCGAACACCGGGTGTGGGGTATACGAAACCTGTATGTTGCGGACGCCAGCACCTTCCCGAGCGCGTCCGGAGTGAACCCCATGCTCACCGTGATGGCGATTGCGCACCGTGCCGCGGGTGTGATTGCGAGCCATCAGCCATCTGCCGTCAGCAGACGGCAGACTGCTGACGGCAACTGACCAGGAGTTCCCGATGGTTGCTTTGCTTTGGATTGCTCTCCAGCAATCGGTAGCCGATTCGTCGCCCTTCCGCGCGCTGACGCTGCCTCCACCCACCGCCGTGCGGAGCGCGTCGGGCGCGCCGGGCCGTGGCTACTGGCAGCAACGCGCCGATTATGCGCTCCAGGCGACACTCGACACGGCCACGAACATGCTGCGGGGCAGCGGCCGGATTTATTACGTCAACCGCTCGCCCGATCCCTTGCCCTTCGTGTGGGTGCAGCTCGACCAGAATCTGTTCGCGCCCGGCTCCGTCTCGCGCGCATTGAACCAGCCGCCGCTGCTGTTCGCGGGCGGCGTCGTGTTCGATTTCACCAGCAAGGGGTTCGTGGGTGGCATCACGATCGATCGCTTTGCAAGCGCCGGACGCCCGCTCACCACCAGGGTCGATGGAACGATGATGCGTGTCGAGCTGGCGCAGCCGCTCGCGCCCGGGCTCGGGATCACGTTCGATGTCGCGTGGCACTTTCCGATCCCGCCCTATGGCGGCGGGCGCATGGGCCGGGTGGGATCACGCTTCTACGAGCTGGGCCAGTGGTACCCGCGGATGGCGGTCTACGATGACGTGCACGGCTGGAATACCCTCCCGTTCCTCGGTGCGGGCGAGTTCTACCTCGAGTACGGTGACTTCGACGTGAGCCTCACGGTGCCGGCCGGGTTCGTCGTGACCGCCACCGGCGCGCTCGCCAATCCCACCGTGGTGCGCTCGGAGCAGGAGCGCGCCCGCCTGTCACGTGCCTTCACGAGCCCGGGCCAGGTCGTCTCGGTGATCACGCGCCAGGAGGCTGCCGCCAATGCCACGCGCAAGGTGCCCGGCACGCGCACCTGGCGATTCACGGCGAGCAACGTGCGCGATTTCGCCTGGGCCGCCGGCAGCGGGCTGCGCTGGGACGCGAGCACGTGGGAAGGGATTCTGGTCCAGACCTTCTACCACGCTGACGCGACGCCGTGGGAAGAAGCAAACACGATGCTCAAGTTCGCGTTGCGCCAATTCTCCACCACGCTGGGGCAGTACCCGTGGCCGCAGATCTCGGCCGTCGAGGGACTCGTGGAGGGGATGGAGTACCCGATGGTGATCTTCTGCCCCTCGTTGCAGAAGCGGGAGGACCAGTTCTGGATCCTCACCCACGAGCTGGGCCATCAGTGGTTCCCGATGCAGGCGGGCTCGGACGAGCGGCGCTATCCCTGGATGGATGAGGGGTTCAACACGTTCGTGGACTACGACGTCGCCGAGCAGTTCTTCAAAGGAACCGCGTACGGCGACACGGTCCGCCGGGAGTTGTTGGGCGCGTACACCGCGAACGCGACCCCCGGCAACGAACAGCCGATGATCACGAAGCCGGACGAAGTGCGGCAGCTGTACTGGAATGCATATCAGAAGCCGGCGTTGATGCTCTCGATCCTGCGCGAGTCCGTCGTGGGCCGCGACGAGTTCAATCGGGCGTTCCGCGAGTATTTCCGGCGCTGGAAGGGGAAGCATCCGCAGCCGGCGGATTTCTACCGGACGATGAACGACCTCACGGGCCGGGATCTCGACTGGTTCTGGCGCAACTGGATCTACACGACGGCGCGGCTCGATCAGGCGGTGGAGGAAGTGCGCCGGGACGGGGACAGCACGTTCATCGTGCTCTCGAATCGCGGACAGATGGTGCTCCCGGTGCAGCTCGAGCTGCGCTACGGCGACGGGACCACCGAGCGGCGCGACCTGGCGGTCGAGATGTGGTCGCTCGGGAGCAAGTTCCGCTATCGCCTTGGCGGGACCAAGCAGCTCGTTGGCGTGGTCATCGATCCACGGAAGATCTATCCGGATATCGATCGCAACAACAACAATTGGGGACGGTAGACGAACCAAGGGCCCGGTTTACGGCGGGCCCTGCGACGTCTCGGGCTGCTATTTGTCGCTGCTGGGCCGATCCTCAGTGTCGATTACGAACACATCGGCTGGTGGAGTGCTGCCCGAGCCCGGACCGTAGCCGGTCTTGCCGGAATGCTCGGGAATCGTGATGACGACCTGACCGATGTTGTTGCTGTAGTCGCTCTCCAGGAACATGTGGCAGAACCCCTGCGGGTCCTTCGCCGGACATGGCTCGTTCTTGTTCCTGGGCGTGAACGGCGGGTTCACCCAAATGCGCAGCGTGTAGGTGCCGGGCGGGACCAGCTCGGCATTGGGATCGTTCAGCACGAAGTATTGACCGACGAGCCACTTGTAGTACTGATCGGCGTATCCCACGCTGATACCCTGATTCCCCGGTACTTCGGGCAGTCCCTGCGCGGGACGCGCGGGGCGGCCACACGCGCGATACACCCATGACTTCGGCGGCGCGCCGTCGTTGTAGGGCGCGACGTCGATCATGCAGAACCCATTCTTGCGGGCCTTGGTGATCCTGCCGTTGACGTCGATCAACTGGTACAGCGCGTAATTGCGGAAGTGGTAATGCTGGTGACAGGCGTCGTTCTCGAAGAGTCCGTCGGAGTCGCTGCCGTCGCCGTCGCCATTCGGATCCCAATGGCGATTGGGGTCGCCGATGAAGATGTCCGCGTCACCGATGTTCGGCGTATTGACCGTGAACCGCAGGAACCGATACCGGCCCGGGACCAGGCCCGCCTCCTGTAAGCTGCACGCGCTCTCCCGAATCTCCTGGTCGTAGACGACCCACGACGTCGCGAGCCCTTTGGCATCCACGATCATATCGGGCGTGCCATCGAGGTCCTGGACGTGAGCGAATTGCGGAGTGGAGATGACGGAACGGTCGAGCGAGGAACAAGCCGCGGCCAGCAGGCCGGCGGCCATGATCAGGGTGAAGCGACGGCGCATCGGAACAGCTCCAGGAGGAAGAGTTGTCGAACGTGAAGCGCGTTCTACAAGGCCGCAAGTGAGAATAAAGCCTCACCAACGTGCATAAAAATCAATGAATCCCGCCGCTGCCGAACTGCTTCACGAGATCTGCCAGGACGGCCTTCGCGTCACCGAACAGCATCCAGGCATTGTCGAGCGTGTACAGCTCGTTGTCGATGCCAGCGAAGCCGGGGTTCTTGCTGCGCTTGACCGCCAGCACGGTTTTCGCCTTGTCGGCATCGATGATCGGCATGCCGTAGATCGGCGTGTGCTTCGCGTACCGGGCTGAGGGATTGACGACGTCGTTCGCGCCCAGCACGAGCGCGACGTCGGTCTGCGGCATCTCGGGATTGATCTCGTCCATCTCGACCAGCGCCGAATAGGGAATGTTGGCCTCGGCGAGCAGCACGTTCATGTGGCCGGGCATGCGGCCGGCCACGGGATGAATCGCGAACTTCACCGTCACGCCCCGCTTGGTGAGGACGTCGTAGAGCTCCCGCACTTTGTGCTGCGCCTGGGCGACGGCCATGCCGTAGCCCGGGATGATCACGACGTTGCGGGCCTGCTCGAGCAGTTGCGACGCACCTTCGACGGTCTCCTGCTTCCAGACCTTCTGCTCGCCACTCGCGAGCGCGGGCTGCGCTTTGCCGAACGCGCCGAACAACACGTTGGTGAACGAGCGGTTCATGGCGCGGCACATGATGATCGACAGAATCAGCCCGCTCGAGCCGTCCAGGGCCCCGGCGGTGACCAGCAGCTTGCTGTCGAGCACGAATCCCATCGCCACGGCGGCGAGGCCGGCGTACGCATTCAAAATGGAGATGACGGTCGGCATGTCGGCGCCGCCGATCGGGATGATCAGCAGCACGCCGAAGATCGTGGCGAGCACCGTGATGGCGATGAAGGCCTGTCCGCCCCACGCCGCGTGAGGATTCAAGATCAGCGCCACGCCCAACCCGACGGCGATCGCCAGAACACCGATGTTCACGACGTTCTGGCCGGGATAGGTCACGGGCCGCTGCGGAATCCAGCGGACCTCCTGGAGCTTGCCCGCGGCCATGAGGCTGCCCGTGAACGTCAGGAATCCGAGAATCACCTCGAGCACGAGCGCGCTCATCCGGAATGGCGTGATGTGACCGCCGCCCGGCTCCTGGATCCACAGGAAGAATTCCGCCGTCCCGACCAGGCCGGCCGCCAAGCCGCCGAACGCGTGGGACAGCGCGGTTCGCTGCGGGACCGCGGTGAGCGGCACGCGCGACAGCGGCACGCCGACCACAAACCCGAGCAAGATCGCCGCGACGATCCAACCGTGATGGAGAATCTCAGGCTGAATCCAGGTCGCGATAACCGCGACCGCCATGCCCGTCACCCCGGCGATGACCCCGCGCCGCGCCGTCTTGGGATCGTTCATCCAGTACAACGCGAAGATGAAGAGCGACGTTGCGACGACGGCGGCCAGCTCGCTGATGAGATGCATCACTGCTTCTTGAACATCTTGAGCATGCGGTCGGTGATCATGAAGCCGCTCACGATGTTCGTCATCGATGCGAACAACGCGACGGCGCCCAGAATCCTGATCGTGAGCGGATGATCGGCGCCCGTCACCACGATCGAGCCGACGACCGCGATCGCCGAGATGGCGTTGGTGAGCGACATCAGCGGCGTGTAGAGGAGGCGCGAGACGCGGCGGATCACGCCGAGTCCGATGAACGTGGCCAGGACGAAGACGAACAGCATCGATCCGAAGTCGGTCATGATTTCCGTACCTCGCCCGCGTGGGTCACGCAGGTATCACGGGTGATCTGGTCCTCGAAGTCGAGGCGCAGCTTGCCCTCTTGCACGATGTGCCCGAGGAACGCTTGCACGTTGCGCGCATACATCTGGCTCGCATGCAACGGCTCCGTGCTGGGGAGATTCAGTGGCCCGAGAATGGACACGCCGTTGCGCACGATCTCGGCGCCGGCCTGCGTCAATTCGCAGTTCCCGCCCGTCTCCGCGGCGAGATCGACGATGATCGACCCCGGCTTCATTCCCTCCACAGCGGCGGCGGTGATGAGCACCGGCGCCTTCTTGCCCGGGACCGCGGCCGTCGAAATCACGATGTCGGCGTCTTTCACGGCGCCCGCGAGAAACGCGAGCTCTTTGCGATGCGTTTCCTCGGACAACTCCTTGGCGTACCCGCCCGCCGCTTCGGCGTGCTCCTCGATCTTCATTTCCAGGAACGCGGCGCCCAGGCTTTGCACCTGTTCTTTGACGGCCGGCCGCACGTCGAACGCCGACACGATCGCGCCGAGTCGGCGGGCCGTGGCGATCGCCTGCAGGCCCGCGACGCCGGCGCCGAGCACCAGGACGCGCGCGGCGGGGAGGGTCCCCGCGGCCGTGACGAGCATCGGGAAGACTCTCGGCGCGGCCGAGGCGGCGAGCAGCACGGCCTTGTAGCCGGCAACGGTCGCCTGGGACGACAACACGTCCATCCCCTGCGCGCGTGTGATGCGCGGGAGCAGCACGAGCGTGAATGCGGTGAGTTTTCGTTGAGCGAGCTGGCGGTGCAGATCGGCCGACGGTTGAAACGCGGCGATGAGCGCGCTGCCCTCGCGATACTGTGCCAGGGACTCGGGACTCGGGGCTTGGACTTGGAGCACGATGTCAGACTGTCCGAGAACCGAGATCCGATCCCCGAGTCCCACGCCCGCGGCCCTATAGGCATCGTCCAGGAAGAACGCGCCGCTCCCCGCGCCCCGCTCCACGACCACCTCGAGACCGCTCTTCACGAGCTTGCCCGCGACGTCGGGAGTCACGGCCACACGCCGTTCGTTCGGGGCGACTTCCTTCGGCACACCGATGCGCATGACGGTCAGGATCCGCGAGGGAGTCTGGAGGGAGTCGGCTCGCGCTGTTTCGCGAGCATTCGTTCGGCGAAATCCACCCGCTCGGCCAGCTCGTTGAACTGCTGGCGCAACCCGTCCATCTGTTCCTCGAGCTCGGTCACGCGCCGCTCGGCGCGTGTGTTCAGCTCGGCCCGGCGAACGCGCGACTCTTCCACTTCCCAGCGCCGCAGCGGCAGGTCATCGCTATCTCGGAATTCACCAGCCGCGATCAACACCAGGTCGTAGAACCACCAGACACCGAACCCGCCGAACGTCGGAATCATGGCGAGCGCAGTCTTCGTCTTCCCCACGTAAAACCGGTGCAAGCCGCACCACCCGCCCACGACGCACAGCGCAAGCGCCACGCCACGCGAGCGCCTGGATACCTCCGGGTCGGGCCGCTCTGGTTCAGATTCAGGGTCGTCGCCGTAAACGTCAGGAAGCGTCATGCCCGATTCTACCGGCCGCTCTCGGAGGGTGCAAGCAAGTGTCGCAGCGCGGGCTCGATCGTTTGGAACCTGAACTTGAAACCGGACGCGACCAGTCGCTCCGGGAGTACGCGCTGGCCACTCTGCAACATCTCCGCTCCCTC